>NZ_BADA01000095.1 GCF_000333395.1 Microbacterium sp. B19 | reverse complement strand
TTGTTGTAGCCGGCCGACTTCAGCGCGGCCTGGGCGGCATTGAGGTTCTGGCCGGTCACGTCGGGAACCGTTCCACCCTGGCCGTTGCCGGGGCTGATCGTGATGGTCGAACCTGCCGCTGCCGAACCGCTCGGGCTCTGCGCGGCCACCTTGTCGCCGCCGAACTCCGCGTCCACCGGGTCGCCCACGGTCACGCTGAACCCTGCGCGTTCCAGCGTGCTCGTCGCGTCGTCGATGCTGCGGCCGACCACGTTGGGCACGTCCCGCTGGACTGTCCGCAGCAGGTTCTGCGCGGGGTCGGGGAAGCGGTCGCCGCCGTAGAACTCGTCGGCGGCGCTCTGGATCCTCTTGGCCACGGCGTAGCGCATGTCGCTCAGCTGGTAGCCGTTGGCGTACTTGCCGAACAGGGTCTCCTGTCCACCGTCCCAGTTGCCGACCCAGACCGCGGTCGTCGCGTTGGTCGAGGACTCGATCATCCAGGTCTCGTGGGCCTCGTGCGTGCCCGTCTTGCCGAGGACCGGCGTTCCGTCGTTGGGGTTGGCCGCCTGGCCCGTGCCGCCGCCGGTCATGACGCCCTGCAGGGCGTAGGCCGCGGTCGCCGCGATCTCGGGCGACAGCACCGAGTCGCACGTCCGAGCCGGGATCCGGTGGTCTGCGCCGTCGGCATCCGTCACCTTGTCGATCAGCTTCGGCTGGCAGTGCGATCCGCCGTTGGCGACGGTCGCGAAGGCGCCCGCCATGGCGAGCGGCGAGACGTTGTCGCTTCCGATGACCTCGTTGGCGACGGCCATCTGGATCGGCTTGCCGTCACCGGTCGTGCCGACTCCCATCTTCTTGGCCACGTTGGCGATGTCGCACAGATCGAGCTGGGCAGCCATCGCCAGGTAACCCGTGTTCAGGGAGTCGCGCGTGAAGCGCATCGGCGTCCCCACGTATCCGGGGTTGTTGGCGAAGTTGTTGATCTTGTAGTTGCTGGTGTTGATCCAGTCGTTCCCGCACGAGTTCTTCATGTTCGGCACGGGACCCAGGCGTCCGTTCAACTGCTCATTGAGGGAACGGCCCTTCTCGAGCCAGTCGACGAGCGTGAAGATCTTGAACGTCGATCCCGCGTTGAAGCCGATGGACCCGCCGTTGTCCTTGTCGCCGGCGAAGACGATCGAGCTGTAGGACGGATCGCTCTCGGCCTGCGTCGGGTCCTGCGTGAACTTCGTGTTCTGCGTGAGGGCGAGGACGCGACCCGTCTTCGCCTCGAGCGTCAGGGCGGTGGATCCGAGAGCCAGACCCTCGGTGCTCGCCGGCACGATCTCGTTCATCGTGCTCTGCGCGGCATCCTGTACGCGCCAGTCGAGCGTCGTCTGGATCGTCAGACCGTCCTGGCGGAGCGCGCGCACGCGGTCGTCGTCTTCGGTGCCGAACGCGGGGTCGCTGAGGATCTGCCCGACGACCAGCTGGCAGAAGTACGGCGCCTTGGAGGCTCCACAGCCCTGTTCGGTCGGCGTGATCTGCGGGGTGATCGGTTCGATCGCGTACTGCACGTACTGCTCGTGCGTGATCTTGCCGTCGGCTTCCATGCGGCTGAGGACATACAGCTGACGACCCTTGGTCTCGCTGTAGCCGTCGGCGGCATTGACGAGCTGCTCCTGCGTGATCTCACCGTTGTCGCGCAGCGTGTAGAGGGCTTGGATCGTGCTCTGGTCGACGTCGTCGATCGAGCCGTCGGCCTTCTTGTTGTAGGTGGTCCCGTCGTCGTCGACGATGGATCCGCCTTCACGGTCGATGCGGAAACGGTTCGGGTTCTGCACCATGCCGGCAAGGATCGCCGACTGGCCGATGTTCAGCTGCGAGGCCGGGACGTTGAAGTAGTACCGCGCGGCGGCGTCGATGCCGTACGTCACCCCGCCGAAGTTGGCGATGTTGAGGTAGCCGAGGAGGATCTGGTCCTTGGTGTACTGCTTCTCGAGCTGCACCGCGTACCGCATCTCCTGCAGCTTGCGCTGGTATCCCGCGGTCCCCTGCGCCTGGATCGCTTCCTCCGCGCACGCCTGCAGTGCCTCGTCGCGGGTCATCGCGGGAATCGCGGGCGTGGTGTCGGTGGCCTCCACGGCGTCGGTCGCCTTGGCGTCGCGCTCGCAGCGCTGGACGAGCACGTTCTTGACGTACTGCTGGCTGATCGAGGAACCACCCTGAGTCTCGCCGCCGGCGGCGTTGCTCAGCAGTGCGCGGGTGGTGCCGATGAGGTCGACCCCGCCGTGCTGGTAGTAGCGCGGATCCTCGGACGAGAGGATCGCGTCGTACATCACCGGGTTGATCTGGTCGAACGTCACGGGCGAGCGGTTCTGGTCATAGAACTTCGCGAGCACCTGATCGCCGGCCATGAGCGTGGTGGGCAGCATGAGCTGGTCGGGCTGCAGGTAGCTCGGCATGTTGTCGAAGATCGTGATCGCGCTCGACGCGGCAAGGCCCGAAACGGCGATCGCCGGGGTCACTGCCGCGGTCACGAGGACGCCGGCGGCCGCGCTCAGGCCGACGAGACCGACGATGCCGCCGAGGGCGCCGCTGGCCGTACGTTTGTTCTCAGGCATAGGCTTGATGCTAAGCGACGTTGCTGGGCGATGCCTCGAAGGCGTGCGCTCGCACGCGTCCGCGTCCACCCTCTCGCTCGACCGCCGAGCCGACCCGCCGGGAGCCCCGATGACCACGTGGGAATACCTCACCACGCCGCTGCTGATCCATAACACCGCCGCGATCCTCAACAACTGGGGCAAGCAGGGCTGGGAGCTCGTCCAGGTCGTCACCGGCCCCGAAGGCGGCCTGGTGGCGTACTTCAAGCGCCCCGTCGGCGGGGGAGAGGCCAACGCAGGCCTCGGTGCCGCCGCGACCGCCGCGCGCCAGTTCGAGGGTCAGCAGTGAGCGTCGCGGAGCGCCTCGCCGCGCTCGGTGTCGAGGTTCCCGGCGTCGTTCCCCCGGTCGCCGCCTACATCCCCGCGAAGCGCCACGGCGACCTCGTCCACACGTCCGGTCAGCTGCCGATGGTGAACGGGTCGCTGCCCGCGACCGGCAAGGTCGGCGAGGGCGAAGGCCTGGTGTCCCCGGCGGATGCCAAGACCTACGCCCGTCAGAGCGCCCTCAACGCCCTCGCGGCCGCCGCATCGCTCGTCGGTGGCGTCGACAACATCACCGGTGTTCTGAAGATCACCGGGTTCGTGGCATCCGTTCCCGAATTCACCGGCCAGCCCGGCGTGATCAACGGGGCGAGCGAGTTCCTCGGCGAAGTGTTCGGCGAAGCCGGCGCGCACGCGCGCTCGGCCGTCGGCGTGCCCGTGCTCCCGCTGGACAGCCCGGTCGAGGTCGAGGTCGTCTTCACCGTCGCCTGACGGGCCGCCGCGCGGGCGGGGCGCTACTGCGCCTCCGGCTCGCGTTCGGCGACCTCTCGCTCGGCGTCGGTGGCCACGTATCCCTCGATGTGCCGTTCGTCCACGCCGGCGTAGGCCGACAGCGGACGGATCAGGGCATTGGATGCCGCCTGCTCGATGATGTGCGCCGTCCACCCCGTGATGCGGGCGGCGACGAACAGCGGCGTGAAGGTCGGGGTGTCGAATCCGATGAGGTGGTACGCCGGACCCGACGGGTAGTCGAGGTTCGGGTAGATGCCCTTGCGTTCGACGAACTCGGCCTCGAGCGCGTCGTACAGGGCGGCGAGGTCGTGGGCGTCGTAGTGCTCGACGAGCGTGTCGAGCGCTGCTTTCATCGTCGGGACGCGCGAGTCGCCCTTCTTGTAGACGCGGTGGCCGAAGCCCATGATCTTGCGCTTCTCGGCGAGAGCCGTGTCGAGCCACGGCCCGACGTTCTCGGCGGAACCGATCTCGTCGAAGATGTGCATCACGGCTTCGTTGGCGCCGCCGTGCAGCGCGCCCTTGAGCGCGCCGATCGCGCCGACGACGGCGGAGTAGAGGTCGGCGGTGGTCGACGTGATCACGCGCGCCGTGAAGGTCGATGCGTTGAACGAGTGCTCGGCGTACAGCACCATCGACACCGCGAACGCGCGGGCGACGATCTCGTCGGCCTCCTCGCCGAACGTCATCCAGAGAAAGTTGCGCGAGTAGTCGAGGTCGGCCCGCGGGTCGACGATCGCCTCGCCGCGACGGCGTCGCTGGTCGTAGGCCACGATCGCGGGGATCTTCGCGAACAGCAGCTTCGCCTTCGCGAGATCGGAGGCCGCGGAGTTGTCGGCGACCTCGGCCGCCGGCGCGAGCGCCCCGACCACCGACACCGCGGTCCGCACGACGTCCATCGGGTGGGCGTCGAGCGGCAGGAGGTCGATGGTCGTCCGGACGGCGTCATCGAGCGCGCGATGGGACCGCTCGAACGCCTCGAACTCGCGCAGCTCCTCGCGGGTCGGCAGTTCACCGTTCCACAGCAGCAGGGCCACGGCCTCGAACGACTGCGTCGCGGCGAGCTCCTGCACCGGGTACCCGCGGTAGAGGAGGCTGTTGGTCTCGGGGTTGACCTTGCTGACGGCGGTGTAGTCCACCGTCACCCCGGCCAGGCCCTTCTTGATCTCGACGTCGGTCATGCTCACTCCTTCGTGGCTCGGCTGTCGGCGACCGTGAAATCGAACACGCTCGCGTCGAACCGCGTGTAGTGCTCGTAGTCGATGAGGTCGTACAGGTCGGCGCGGTGCTGCATCTCGCCGAGCTGGTCGCGGAGATGACCCGCGGATGCCAGCGCGTCCAGGCCGCGCTCGGCGGCGCCCATCGCGAGGCGCAGGAGCGACACGGGCCAGATGACCATGTTCACGCCGACGTCGCGCAGCTGATCTGTGGAGAAGAGGTCGGATTTCCCGAACTCGGTCATATTCGCAAGGATCGGAACGCCGAGGGCTTCGCGCATGGCGGCGAACTCGCCGAGGTCGCGCATCGCCTCGGGGAACACCACGTCCGCGCCGGCGTCGACGAGGGCCTTCGCGCGGTCGATCGCGGCATCCAGTCCCTCAACCGCCCGCACATCGGTCCGCGCGATGACGAGGAAGTCCGGGTCGCGGCGGGCATCCACGGCCGCGCGGATGCGCTTGATCGCCGTGTCGGCATCCACGACGCTCTTGCCGTCGAGGTGGCCGCAGCGCTTCGGGTTGACCTGGTCCTCGATGTGGGCGCCGGCGAGTCCCGCGTCCTCGAGCGTCTGGATCGTGCGGGCGACGTTCATCGGCTCGCCGAAGCCGGTGTCGGCGTCGATGATCGCCGGGAGCTCCGTCATGCGCGCGATCTGCTGCCCGCGGCCGGCGACTTCGGTGAGCGTCGTGAGGCCGATGTCGGGGAGTCCCAGGTCGGCCGAGATCACGGCGCCCGAGATGTAGACGCCCTCGAAGCCCTTGCGCTCGATGAGGCGTGCCGAGAGGGGGTTGAAGGCGCCCGGGAAGCGGACGAGTTCGCCGGATGCCAGCTTCTCGCGCAGCGCGCGGCGCTTCTGCGCCGGAGTGGTCTGGGCGTACAGCATCAGAACAGGCCCTTCGGCGCCGGGGCGAGAGCCAGGACGCCCGGCTTCGCGACGATCGTGAGCTGCTGCACCTCGGCCGGGGTGAGCTCGGGCAGCCGCTCGGCGAGGCCGAGGAAGCGCTCGATTTCCTCGGGCGTCAGCACGGGCTCGGCGAGCAGCCGGAACTTGCGCACGTAGTCCTCGCGGGCGAACGGTCGCGCGCCGAGCGGATGCGCGTCGGCGACGGCGATCTCGTCCTCGACCACCGACCCGTCCGTCAGTGTGATGACCACGCGACCGCCGAAGGCCTTCTCGTTCGGTTCTTCGGAGTGGTAGCGGCGCGTCCACTCGGCATCCTCGGCCGTGGTGATCTTGTGCCACAGCGCGACTGTGTCCTCGCGGCCGGCCCGCTCGGGTGTGTAGGAGTCGACGTGGTGCCACGCCCCGTCCTGCAGAGCCACCGCGAAGATGTACGGGATCGAGTGGTCGAGCGTCTCGCGCGACGCGGTCGGGTCGTACTTCTGCGGGTCGCCCGACCCCGAGCCGATCACGTAGTGCGTGTGGTGGCTGGTGTGCAGGACGATGGATGCCACGTTCTCCGGGTCGCGCAGTTCAGGGCGTTCCGTGCCGAGGCGGCGTGCGAGGTCGATCCACGCCTGCGCCTGGTACTCGGCGGAGTGCTCCTTCGTGTACGAGTCGAGGATCGCGCGCTTGGACTCGCCCTCGGCGGGAAGCGGCACGTCGTAGGTGGCATCCGGGCCGCCCAGCATCCAGGCGATGACGCCGTCCTCGCCCTCGTAGATGGGGGAGGGGCTGGTCTCGCCGCGCATCGCGCGGTCGACGGCTTCGACCGCCATCTTCCCGGCGAAGGCCGGGGCGTGCGCCTTCCACGTCGAGATCTCGCCCTTGCGGGACTGCCGCGTGGCGGTGGTGGTGTGGAGGGCCTGGCCGATCGCCTGGTAGATCGTCTCCTGATCGAGGTCGAGCAGGGTGCCGATGCCCGCGGCCGCGGAGGGGCCGAGGTGCGCGACGTGGTCGATCTTGTGCTTGTGCAGCGAGATCGCGCGGACGAGGTCGATCTGCACCTCGTAGGCCGTCGCGAGCGCGCGGACCACCGCGGCGCCGTCCCGTCCGGTGTGCTGGGCGACCGCGACCACGGGCGGGATGTTGTCGCCCGGGTGCGAGTACTCCGCGGCGAGGAACGTGTCGTGGTAGTCCAGTTCGCGGACCGCGACGCCGTTCGCCCACGCGGCCCACTCGGGGCTGGACCGACGCTCGATCGCGCAGCCGAAGATCGTCGCTCCGACGCCGCCGATCGAGACCGCGTGGTCGAGCGCCTGCTGGCGTGCCGCGCTCACGGGCCGACGGGTGAGCGAGGCGGCGGCGACCGCGGCGTTGTCGATGACGCGGTTGATGATCATGTCGACGACGTCCGCATCGACCGCGACCGGGTCTACGGCGATGCGTGCCAGGGCCCACGCGAGCTGCCCCTCGCGCGCGAGGTTCTCGTCGCTGCGGTGCACGCGGAGGTGGTGGGTGATCGTCATGCGAGGGCCTTTCGATGGGGCGAGGGCGCGGCGTCGTCGAGGGACTCGAGGATGCTCGTCAGGGCGTTGTGCAGGTGCACGTGGGTGGCGTGCGCGGCGAGATCGGCGTCGCTCGCGGCGATGGCGGCGGCGATGAGCCGGTGCTCCGCGACGGAGGCGGAGAGCCGCTCGGGCTGGTCGCGGGCGAGGCGGCGCACGCGGACGAGGTGGGTGCGGACCGTGCGGAGAGCCGCGGTGAGGTAGTCGTTCGCGGCGGCAGTGTCGAGTGCCGCGTCGAAATCGGCGATGAGGCGGTAGTAGTCGTCGCGCGCCTCCTCGCGGTCGAGGTGCACGTCGTCGAACGCCGCGGCCAGCGCGGCGAAATCGGCCGCGCGGGGGGACGCGGACGCCAGGCGCACGGCGGTCTCCTCGAGGGCGCGCCGCGCGACGAACAACGACCGGATGTCACCCGCGTCGACCGCGGTGACGACGGTGACCCGCGGGGAGGTCTGGGTGACGAGCCCGTCGGCGGTGAGGCGGGCGAGCGCCGCGCGGAGGGGCGTCCGGCTCACGCCGAGGCGGGCGGACTGCTCGACCTCGCCGAGGACGGTTCCCGGCGCGAGCACACCGGTCTGGATGTCGTCGAGGAGCACGGAGTACGCGCGGTCGCTGGCCCGCATGGCATCCCTCCTCGCCGTTGATCCCCTCAGTGTATACACAAAGGGCGAAGAGATGCGCAAGAGACCTCGCGATTGCGCGCAGCGTATACAGATGCGCGAAACGGCGAAGGTCCCGGATGCCACGCCGGCGGCATCCGGGACCTTCGACGGGGAGGTCAGTGCGGGCGACTCACTTCACCTGGGCGCTGATCACGCTCATGACCGCCGTGTCGGCGAGGGTGGTGGTGTCGCCGACCTCGCGACCCTCGGCGACGTCGCGGAGGAGGCGGCGCATGATCTTGCCCGACCGGGTCTTGGGCAGCTCGCCCACGATGTAGACATCTCGCGGACGGGCGATCGGGCCGATCTGCTCGCCGACCCACTTGCGGAGGACGTCGCCGAGTCCGTCGACTCCGTTCTTCTTCATGTAGCGGCTCTTGATGATGACGAAGGCGACGACGGCCTGACCGGTGGTCTCGTCGGACGCGCCGACGACCGCGGCCTCGGCGACGCCCTCGTGGCCGACGAGGGCCGACTCGATCTCGGCGGTCGACAGCCGGTGGCCCGAGACGTTCATGACGTCGTCGACGCGACCGAGCAGCCACACGTCGCCGTCGTCGTCGAGGCGGGCGCCGTCGCCGGCGAAGTAGTAGCCCTTGTCGGCGAACTTCTCCCAGTACGTCTCGACGAAGCGGTCGGGGTCGCCCCAGATCCCGCGCAGCATCGACGGCCACGGCTCGGTGATGACGAGGAGTCCGCCGTTGCCGTGCCCGACGGGTTCGCCGGCGTCGTCGACGACGTCGATCGAGATGCCGGGGAGCGGCACCTGCGCCGAGCCGGGCTTCGTCTCGGTGACGCCGGGGAGCGCCGAGATCATGATCGCCCCGGTCTCGGTCTGCCACCACGTGTCGACGATCGGCGCGCGGTCGGCGCCGATGATGTCGCGGTACCAGATCCACGCCTCGGGGTTGATGGGTTCGCCGACCGATCCGAGCAGGCGCAGCGACGACAGGTCGAAGCTCTGCGGCACGTCGCGGCCGATCTTCATGAACGACCGGATCGCGGTGGGCGCGGTGTAGAAGACGGTGACGCCGTGGTTCTGGATGAGCTCCCACCAGCGTCCCGGGTGCGGGGTGTCGGGGGTGCCCTCGAAGAGGAGTTGCGTCGCGCCGTTGGCGAGCGGGCCGTAGGTGACGTAGGTGTGGCCGGTGATCCAGCCGATGTCGGCGGTGCACCAGTAGACGTCGGTCTCGGGGTGCACGTCGTGGACGACCCGATTCGTGAACGCCGCCTGCGTGAGGTAGCCGCCCGAGGTGTGCAGGATGCCCTTCGGCTTCCCGGTCGTGCCCGAGGTGTAGAGGATGAACAGCGGGTTCTCGGCGGGGAACGCTTCGGCCTCGTGCTCGGCCGAGGCCTGCGGCACGACGTCGTGCCACCAGATGTCGCGGTCGTCGATCCACTCGACGTCGTTCTCGCCGCGCTTGACGACGAGGACGTGTTCGACGGTCTCCTGGATGCCGGACCCGTTGCGGTCCGCGAGAGCTTGGTCGACCGCGGGCTGAGGG
>NZ_BADA01000096.1 GCF_000333395.1 Microbacterium sp. B19 | reverse complement strand
GATGGTCGGGGTGACAGGATTTGAACCTGCGGCCTCGTCGTCCCGAACGACGCGCGCTACCAAGCTGCGCCACACCCCGTGGCCAACCCTATAAGTCTACCCCGTTCGCGGGCGTGGTTCGAACCGGGCCGTCGGGCGGGCGCGTCGCGAGCGGAAGCGCTCGCCCGACAGGGATCGGCTCAGGCTGGGGCGGTGGGGAAACGGCGGCGGCGTGCTGTCAGGATCACCCCGACCCCGATGGCCACCGTCACGGCCGCGAGGACTCCCGCGGGCGCCAGGCCGGCAGCGGAGACCCCGGTCGTCGCGAGAGCCGTCGGCGGTTCCGCGGCGGGTGGCGCCGCCGCGGGCGTGACGAGGGGCGGCGTCGGGGTCGGCGCCGGCGTTTCCGAGGGCGGAGGCGGCACGAGTTGCCGGGTCTGCGTCGGGGTGGCGAACCGTTCCACCCAGACGTATCGAAGAGGCAGGTGCAGGACGGTTTCAGGACTCTGGTCCGCGCGTTCGATCCGCCACACCGCGGTGTAGACGCCAGGCCCCGGAAGGGGTTCGGGCGTGGCGACGGTGTACGTACCCGGACCCGCCGCCGGATCGGTGGTCACCTCGAGCCGGGCGACCGGCGTCAGGCCGTCCGGCACGACGGGCGCCTCGGCCGGGAAGTCGCCGGTGCGATAGACGTCCCCCCGCGCGCGGAGGCGCACGAAGCTTCCGTCGGCCGCGCGGGGCCAGACGTTCTCGCCGGAGGAGAGCGTGACGGCGTCGATGAAGCGACCGTCCTGAATGCGCGCTTCCGTATGGATGCGTGGCGAGAACACGATCGGACGCGCGATGGCATCTTCCGCCGTCAACTCGAAGCGCTGGGGCTCGGCGGGGCCCGCCGACTCCTGCTGGCCGAGAGTCGTGAACAGGCGCACAGCGGCGGCCCGGACCGAGAACGCGCCGCGGGCACGCACGGTGTAGGGGCGCCCGTCGGTGTCGCGCGGAGGCGACGCGAGGATCGGGTAGGTCCGTCCCGGCGCGACGTCGGCGCGGTCGGCCGTGCCGGTGTCGGCGAACACCGCACCGTCGAGATGCAGCCCGCCGGTGGCATCCGGGTCGACATCGGCGGCGACCGTTCCGCGGGTCGGATCGTCCGGGTTCGTCGTGAGGGTCAGAGTCCCCCCGGCGCGCGGTACGCGGATCGTGGACGCCTCCGCGAGATAGCGCTCCGCGCGGTCCTGCACGGCGGCGCTGTTCTCGGGACTGGCGCGACGCATGATGTAGTCGATCGCCTCGCGCAGCGAGTCTCCTTCGTACCCCCACGAGTGCAGCGTCGTATCTCGGTCCGCGGTCGCCTTCACGGCCCATCCGACGCCGGCCGCCTGCACGGGGTCATCGGTCTGTCCGTAGGTCGTGACGAGGTAGTTGATCGAGACGAGCTGCTGCGGCGTCAGGCCCCTGGCATCCGTCTGAACGCCCTGGTCGGTCGTGGGTCCGGTCGCCACCGGCAGCCCCGGATGGATGCAATACGTCTCGACGTCGCCGACGCGCATCGAACCGTGCCACCCGGTGGAGGAGAGCGGGGCCCAGGTGCCGAATCCGGTGCCGCGGTCGGCCGCCTCGGCCGGGGCCGCGACGGCCACCGTTCCGGCGAGGAACGCCACGGAGGTGACGAGGGCGAGGACGACCCGCGAAGCGCGGCGTCGGTGCGGAGGAGGGTGGTGCATCGAGTGTCCCTTCGGTCGAGGAGACTCGATCATGCGATTTCGAGACGCCCGCCGAACGGGCGAAAGGATCGATCCGTGGATGGATCGCCCCTTTCGTGGGTGGGGGAGGAGGGGTCAGACCGGCAGAAGCGTGAGCAGCGTCGCTTCGGGGCGGCAGGCGAAGCGCACCGGCGCGTAGATCGAGTGCCCCAGGCCGGCGCTCACGTTCAGAGGCACCGTGCGCCCGCCGTGCGTCCACGCGCTGAGGCCGCGCGCCTGATCCAGCGGCAGGTCGCAGTTCGACACCAGGGCCTTTCGGCTGAAGGGGACCCGCACCTGCCCGCCGTGGGTGTGCCCCGCGAGCAGGACATCGGCGCCCAGGTCGATGAACCGGTCGAGCGTGCGCTGGTAGGGCGCATGCATGACACCCAGTGTCAGGTCGACTTCACGCCCGCCGTGCCGTACATCAAGTCGCGGGACATCGAGGGCCTCCGCAAGACCAACGCGGGCCTCATCGACACCACGATCCTGGAGCGCGACGGCGTCTACTACCGCTTCACGAAGGGGACGGAGCAGACCGCCTGCCGTCCCGACATCGTGGCGGAGAAGGGCACCGATTTGCGTGCTCCGTCGTCCTCGGGTGAGTGGACCAAGTTCGACACGTGCCTCTCGGCCAATGCCGGTCTTCCCGAGACCGAGGGTCCGTCGGCGTTCCGCTCGAACCCGGGCGACATCAACGGTGACCGCAACTATGTGTTCGTCGACTGGTTCGGCGGCGGCGGATACATCCCGCTCTACACCGAGTCGCTCGAAGACGGCAAGGTCGACTGGAAGGTGCCGGCGAAGTACTCGCTGCCGCCGTCCCCGCGTCACGGTGTCGCGTTCGGCATCACCCGCGAGGAGCGCGACCGCGTTCTGGCCAGGTGGAACCCGCAAGACGTGGTGACCTCGGTCGCCCCGGTCTCGCTCGAGGTCACTCCCGGCACGACGTCGGTCGTCCTCCCCACGACCGTCGATGCCACCCGAGGGACCGGCACCGCACCCGTCGGTGTGACCTGGGACGCGCAGGACCTGTCGTCGCTGAAGGCTCCCGGCGACAGCGTCCAGGTGCGCGGCGCGCTGAACGACGGGTCGGCGACCCCCGCGATCGCGACGATCACCGCGGTCGGCACCCGCGTGGCATCCACCTCCGTCACCCTCGGGTACGGCTCGAAGGTGCTCGCGCTCGGAAGCACGGCCCCCC
>NZ_BADA01000097.1 GCF_000333395.1 Microbacterium sp. B19 | reverse complement strand
TCTGCGGGCCCCGCGGGAGTCGAGGTCGTGTGGCTGCACCGCGGGGCAGCGTCGGCGGGGACGACCGCGCTGCTCACGGACGCGGTCGCGGCGTGGACGGTGCCCGACGGGCGGGGCCAGGTGTTCGCGCACGGGGAGCGCGAGGCGATGAAGGCGCTGCGCGACGTGTTCTTCCGCGTGTGGGGCCTGGAGCGGGCACAGGTGTCGCTGTCCGGCTACTGGGCGTACGGGCGCACCGAGGATCGATTCCAGGCCGAGAAGCGCGAGCCCATCGGCCAGATCCTCTGACGCGTCGTCAGGCCCGGGCGGGGAGCGTGGGGATCAGCCCGTCGAGGTAGTCGGCGGTGTCCTCCCACCCGTGCACCGCGTGGCACTCGACGCCCATGGCCAGGACCGGGTAGTCGTTGCCGTCGGGGTCGAGCCGGTCGCCGACGAAGAGCATGTCGTCGAGCGGGATACCGGTCGCGTCGGCGAGCTGGCGCATGCCGTAGGCCTTGTCGATGCCGCGGTGGGTGATGTCGACGGAGGTCGAGCCGCCCGAGCGCACCTCGAGGTCGGGGATCCGGGCCGCGACGGCCTCACGAAGTGCGTTCTTCTTCTCGCCGGTCGGGTCCCACGCCATCTTCGCGTCGAGCGGAGCGGTCTGGCCGAGGGCCGAGAACGTGATCTGCGATCCGCGGTCCTCGAGGATGTCGCCCCACGGCTCGGCCTCCCAGAGACCCAAGCGCTCGGCTTCTTCGCGGACCGCGCTGAGGGCGCGCGTCTTCTCATCCTCGGTGAGCGAGTGCGCGTAGACGGTCTCGATCCCGTCGCCGCTCAAGCGGTAATACTGCGTGCCGCACGTCGGCATGAGGTGCAGGTGCGAGAGGAGCGCCGGATCGGCGGCGGGCAGGCGGTCCACGACCTGCGACCGGAACTGCTGGAGCTGACCGCCCGAGATGATCGCGACCTCGACGCGCTCGGCGAGGGCGAGCAGCAGATCGCCCATGCGCGGGTCGATCGCGGTCTTGGAGGGGGCGAGCGTGTCGTCGAGGTCGAAGGCGACGAGGCGGGGCGAGGTATCGGACACGAGGCTCCTGAGGGCGGGGTGAGGGCGGTATCTCGACACAACAGAGGCTCCGCCCGGTGGGGGAGCCTCGCTGCGATCGGCCTCGGCCGGCCGTGAGGTCGATGCCCGCGCGCGGGACGAGGTTGACTGCAATGGTATCCGAGGCGGACGAGATCCCCGGTCGCGCCGGTCAGGTGCTGCCGCGGACGGTGGCGATGGCTCGGTCGTAGAGTTCGGCGAGGTCGAGCGTGCCGTCGCTGCGCGCCCACGCTTCGCCCGCCGTATCGAGGCAGGCGATCGCAGCGGCGATGATCGCGGCGGCCGACACGTCGTCGGCATCCGGTCCGAGGCGGGCGCGGATGTCGGGGAGCAGCAGCGACTGCCAGTGTCGATGCTTCTCGGCGCTGCGGCTGAGCAGAGAGGGCGTGTCGTACATCATGCGAGCGATCTTGAGCAGGTCGCTCGAATCGCGTTCGAGCGCATGCACCGCGTCGAGAGCGCGACGCAGCGCCTCCCACGGGCCGATGTCAGTGGGTATGTCCTCGAGTGCGTCGCGGAGGCGCTCGCCGTCGCGGGCCAGGTCGCCGAGGAGGACGTCCTCCTTGGTGCCGAAGTAGCGGAAGAACGAACGGCGCGAGATGCCGGCGGCCGCGGCGATCTGGTCGATGGTCGTCTGCTCGAACCCCTGGTCGAGGAACAGGCGCATCGCAATTCCGGAGATCTCGGCGTAGGCGGCGCGGCGCGATCGCTCCCACAGTGAGGCTTCGGCATCCATCTCCGTAGCTTAGCTCATGTGCCTAGTTGACACTTAGTGCCAGTCGGGCATAGCGTGTCGGCATCCACGAACGAAGGACACCCCATGCCACGTCTCGATTTCCCCGCCCACACCGTGCTCGTCACCGGCGCATCGTCCGGGATCGGCGCCGCATTCGTCGAGGCCCTCGCGGCGCGCGGGGCGAACCTCGTCCTGGTCGCGCGCCGTGGTGACCGGCTCGAGGATCTGGCGCGATCGGTCCGCGCGCGGCACGGCGTCGAGGCGACGCCGATCGTGGCGGACCTCGCGTCGCCGACGGCGGCCGCGGATCTGCGCGATCAGGTCCGCCGCGCAGGCGTGCGGGTCACCGGCGTGATCAACAACGCGGGCTTCGGAACGTTCGGGAAGTTCGTCGACGACGATCCCGGGCGGCTCGCGCAGGAGATCGCGGTCGACGTCTCCGCGCCCGTGGAGATCAGCCGCGCGTTCCTTCCCGACCTCCTGGCCGGCGGAGCGGGATTCCTGATCAATGTCGCGAGTATGGCGGCGTATGCTCCGACACCGCGCATGGCGGTGTACGGCGCGGCGAAGGCCTTCGTCCTGAGCTTCACCGAGGCGTTGTGGGCCGAGACGAAGAAGACCGATGTCGTGGTGTTCGCCGTGTCTCCCGGTGCGACGCAGACGGAGTTCAACAGCGTCGTTGGCACGGAGGATGCCACGTCGGGCGCGACGATGCGGACGGCGGACGACGTCGTGCGCACCGCCCTCGGTCACCTCTCGCGGCGGAATCCGGGACCGAGCGTCATTGACGGCGAGGGTAACCGGTGGTCGGCTCGGCTTCTCGGGCTGCTGCCCCGGCGCGCCGTCGCGGCTCTCATGGAGCGCGTCACGGACCCCGCTCGACGGGCCGAAGCCGCCCGCTCGAGATCCCAGGCGGGATGACTTGCCGCTCAGGCGCGGTCGCCGAGTGCTGCGTGAAGGCGACTCGTGAGGTGGGACATCGCCTCTTCCATCGCCGCGGTGGAGTCGTCTTCCGCCAGGCCGAATCGCTTCAGGTCGCGAGCAAGCCGTCGTCGATC
>NZ_BADA01000098.1 GCF_000333395.1 Microbacterium sp. B19 | reverse complement strand
GCCGACCCGCGCGTCGTGCCGCTCGCGCGCAAGCTCGACCGCGTCTCCAGCGAAGAGATGCTGGAGCTCGCCGCCAACGGCGCCAAGGTCCTCTACATCCGCGCGGTCGAGTACGCCCGCCGCCACGGCGTCCTCATC
Organism: Microbacterium sp. B19; assembly: GCF_000333395.1. Lineage (GTDB taxonomy): Bacteria > Actinomycetota > Actinomycetes > Actinomycetales > Microbacteriaceae > Microbacterium. The sequence goes on along the minus strand of NZ_BADA01000098.1, from coordinate 6,337 downwards.
CACGCCCGATCCACGTTCAGCTCGGGCGAGGGCACGTGGGTGCTCGACGCCTCGAAGAAGTCCCCGCTCGTCCCCGAGGGAGCCACCATGGAAGAGCCCATCGTCGCCGGCGTCGCCACCGACCTCAGCCAGGCGAAGATCACCGTCATCGGCGTCCCCGACGTCCCCGGCAAGGCTGCCGACATCTTCAAGATCGTCGCGAAGTCCGGCGCCAACGTCGACATGATCGTGCAGAACGTCTCCGCCGCCGCGACCGGCCGCACCGACATCTCCTTCACGCTTCCCAAGACCGATGCCGCGACCGCCCTGAAGGCGCTCGCCGGTGAGCAGTCCGAGGTCGGGTTCGAGAGCCTCGTGCACGACGACCAGATCGGCAAGCTCTCGGTCGTGGGCGCGGGCATGCGCACGCACTCCGGCGTCTCGGCGACCCTGTTCGAGGCGCTGAGCCTCGCGGGCGTGAACATCGAGATGATCTCGACGTCCGAGATCCGCATCTCGGTCGTCGTCCGCGGCGTCGACCTCGCCGAGGCCGCGCGTCTGGTGCACACGGCGTTCGGTCTCGACAGCGACATCGAGGCGACGGTCCACGCCGGCACCGGTCGCTGACCCGCGGTCCCTCCGCCGGCCCGCCGCCGTGCGAAACTCCTGAGTTTCTCAGGCGGCACGGCCCCGCATCCGCGTGATTCCGCCATTCTGCGGCGAATCATCGTCGAATTCTCCGGAGTTCGGCCCGCTCGCGGAGAACCCCTCCCGTCCCGCGCGCTACCCTGTCCCGAACGCCGTCGTCTCGGCATCCATCACCCGAACCACCGAGGTACTCGCATGACCCGCATCTCCGATTCCGGAATCTCGATCGCCGTCGTCGGCGCCACCGGCCAGGTCGGCTCCGTCATGCTGGAGATCCTCGCCGAGCGTTCGTTCCCGATCCGTGAGCTGCGCCTGTTCGCGACGGCTCGTTCGGCGGGCACGTCGCTCGACTTCGGCGGCCACTCGGTGATCGTGGAAGACGTCGCGACGGCCGACCCGGCGGGCATCGACGTCGCGCTGTTCTCGGCCGGCGCGACCGGCTCGCGCGCGCACGCCCCGCGTTTCGCCGAGGCGGGCGCGCTCGTGATCGACAACTCCAGCGCGTGGCGCATGGACCCCGAGGTGCCGCTCGTCGTGAGCGAGGTCAACCCGCACGCGATCGCCGAGGCGCAGAAGGGCATCGTCGCCAACCCGAACTGCACCACGATGGCCGCCATGCCGGTCCTCAAGGTCCTCGACGCCGAGGCCGGCCTCGAGCGTCTCATCGTCAGCACGTACCAGGCGGTCTCGGGCTCCGGTCTCGCCGGCGCGCAGGAGCTCCTCGGCCAGGTCGAGGGCGTCCTCGCGCAGGGCGACGTCGAGCGTCTCGTGCGCGACGGCTCGGCGCTCGACTTCCCCCAGCCCGAGAAGTACGTCGCCCCGATCGCATTCGACGTCATCCCGTTCGCGGGCAATCTCGTCGATGACGGCCTCAACGAGACCGACGAGGAGAAGAAGCTCCGGAACGAGAGCCGCAAGATCCTCGAGCTCCCCGACCTCCGCGTCGCCGGCACGTGCGTGCGCGTCCCCGTCTTCACCGGCCACTCGCTGAGCATCAACGCCGAGTTCGCGCGCGACATCACGCCCGAGCGTGCGCGCGAGATCCTCGCCGACGCACCCGGCGTCCGCCTCGAGGAGGTTCCGACGCCGCTCCAGGCCGCCGGCACCGACCCGAGCTACGTGGGTCGCATCCGCGCCGACCAGTCCGCTCCCGAGGGCAAGGGCCTCGTGCTGTTCATCAGCAACGACAACCTCCGCAAGGGTGCCGCGCTCAACGCCGTGCAGATCGCCGAGCTGGTCGCGCAGGAGCTGTCCGCGCGCGCCTGAGCACTCGGCATCGGGGATGCCGTCCGCTCGGGGTTGTCTCGATATCGAACCGTCGAATCTCTCGATGTCGAGACACCTCGCAGCCCGCACCTAGAATCGACGGGTGACCGAAAACGTCGACGTTCTCCTCATCGGAGGCGGCATCATGTCCGCCACTCTCGGCACGATGCTGAAGGATCTCCAGCCCGATCTGAAGATCGCGGTCCTCGAGCGACTGAGCGACGTGGCGCAGGAGAGCTCCAACGCGTGGAACAACGCGGGCACGGGTCACGCGGCGCTGTGCGAGCTCAACTACATGCCCGACAACCCCGACGGTGATCTCGACCCGTCGAAGGCCGTCGCGATCAACGAGCAGTTCCAGCAGAGCCGCCAGTTCTGGGCGTCGCTGGTGGCGGAGGGCGTCCTCGACGAGCCGTCGACCTTCATCAACCCGACCCCGCACATGACGTTCGTCCGCGGCGAGAAGGATGTCGCGTACCTGCGCAAGCGCTACGAGGTGCTCAAGCAGCAGCCGTTGTTCGCCGGCATCGAGTACAGCGAGGACTCGCGCGTCATCAACCAGTGGGCGCCGCTGCTCATGCAGAAGCGCCGGAAGGGCGAGCCGTTCGCGGCCACCCGCGTGCCCGCCGGCACCGACGTCGACTTCGGCTCGCTGACGCGCCAGCTGTTCGCCGGGCTGCGCGAGAAGGGCGTCGAGGTCGTCACCAACCACGAGGTCAAGAAGTTCAAGAAGCTGAAGGACGGCCGCTGGCAGGTCTCGTACCGCCACACCATCGGCGGCACCCCGGGCACGATCTCGGCGAAGTTCGTCTTCGTCGGTGCCGGTGGCTGGGCGCTCAAGCTCCTGCAGCGGTCGCGCATCGAGGAGATCAAGGGCTACGGCGTCTTCCCCATCGGCGGACAGTGGCTCAAGACCTCCAACCCCGCGATCGTCGCGCAGCACAAGGCCAAGGTCTACTCCCAGGCCTCCGTGGGTGCGCCCCCGATGTCGGTGCCGCACCTCGACACCCGCGTCGTCGACGGCGAGACCTCGCTGCTGTTCGGACCGTTCGCGACCTTCAGCCCGAAGTTCCTCAAGAACGGCTCGATGCTCGACATCGTCACCCAGGTGCGCCCGCACAACATCTTCCCGATGCTGAAGGTCGCGATCGACAACCCGAGCCTGCTGAAGTACCTCATCAGCGAGCTGCTCAAGAGCCACGCGAAGAAGGTCGAGAGCCTGCGCGAGTTCATGCCCACGGCCAAGGCCGAGGACTGGGAGCTGCTCGACGCCGGCCAGCGCGCCCAGGTCATGAAGCGCGACAAGGACAAGGGCGGCGTGCTGCAGTTCGGCACCGAGGTCGTCACGTCCGCCGACCACTCCATCGCCGGTCTCCTCGGCGCCTCACCGGGCGCATCGACGGCCGTGTCCATCATGCTCGGGCTGATCAAGACCTGCTTCCCCGAGCGCATGCCCGAGTGGGAGCCGCGCCTGCGCCAGCTCATCCCCAGCTACGGCGAGACGCTGAACACGCGTCCCGACGCGGCACGCGCCGAACTGGATGCCACGGCCCAGGCGCTCGCGATCAACGCCTGAGGCGTCCATGGCGAAGCTGTACTTCCGCTACGGAGCGATGAACTCCGGCAAGTCGACGGCGCTGCTGCAGGCGGCGTACAACTACGAGGAGCGCGGGCAGCGGGTGCTGCTGGCCAAGCCCGAGATCGACACCAAGGGCGCCGACCAGATCGACAGCCGACTGGGGGTGACCCGCCCGGTCGACTTCCTCGTCGGACCCCGGGACGACCTTCGCGCCGCGTTCCATGACGCAGCGGGCAAGGCGCCCGTGGCGTGCCTGCTCGTCGACGAGGCGCAGTTCTTCACCGCCGGTCAGGTCGACGATCTCCTCCGCATCGCGGTGCTCGACGGCATCCCGGTCCTCGCGTACGGCATCCGCACCGATTTCCGGACCGAGGCCTTCCCCGGATCGGCGCGACTGCTCGAGATCGCGCACAGCCTCGAGGAGCTGAAGACCATCTGCCGGTGCGGCCGCAAGGCCATCTTCAACGCCCGCCTCGTGGGCGGACGCTTCGTCTTCGACGGCGACCAGGTGGCCATCGACGAAGCCCAGATCGCGGGCGAAGTGACGTACGAGTCGATGTGCGCCTCCTGCTACCTGCGCGAGTCCGGCGGGCGGCTCGACGGACGCTGACGCGGCGAAGCCGGCCGGTCGCGGCCGATAGCCTGGATCCATGCGCGTACTTCTGGCCGGCGGTGCCGGCTACATCGGAGCCCACACGGCCGTCGCCCTCCTCGAGGCCGGTCACGACGTCGTCCTCCTCGACGACCTGTCCGGGACGCACCCGGTCGCCGCGGAGCGGGTCGAGCGGATCACCGGAAAGCCGGCGCCGCTCGTCGTGGGCGACGCCGCGGACGATGCGGTCGTCACCGCGGTGTTCGACGAGTACGGTCCGATCGACGCGATCATCCACCTCGCCGCCTTCAAGGCCGTGGGGGAGTCCACCCAGAAGCCCCTGGAGTACTACTCCAACAACCTCGACACGACGTTCGCGCTGCTGCGCGTGGGCATCGCCCGTGGCATCCGTTCGTTCGTGTTCTCGAGCACGGGCACGGTGTACTCCGACCCCGCTGACCTGCCGTTCACCGAGGAGTCGACGACGAGCATCGACCTCTCGAACGCCTACAGCAAGTCCAAGCGCATGAACGAGGTCGTGCTCGCCGACGTCGCGCGTGTGAATCCCGACCTCAACGTCACGGTGCTGCGGTACTTCAACCCGGTCGGCGCGCACCCGTCCGGCCTGATCGGCGAGGACCCGGCCGGTATCCCGAACAACCTCATGCCGTTCGTCTCGCGGGTCGCGATCGGCACGCTCGACGAGATCGGTGTCTTCGGCGACGACTACGACACCCCGGACGGCACGGGTCTGCGCGACTACATCCACGTCGTCGACCTCGCCGAAGGGCACGTCATCGCGCTCGAGCAGGCGCAGCCGGGCCACCAGGTGTTCAACCTCGGCACCGGTCGTCCGGTCAGCGTGCTCGAGCTGGTCGCGTCGTTCGAGAAGGCCGTCGGTCACGAACTCCCCAAGAAGATCCTCGCGCGGCGCCCCGGTGACGTGGCCGCGACGTATTGCGACCCCACCAAGGCCGCCGAGGTACTCGGGTGGCGCACCCGCCTCACGATCGACGACGCGTGCCGCGACTACTGGAACTGGCAGACCCGGAACCCCGCGGGCTACACAACCCCCGCGGACGCCTAATCCGGCGCGCGTACAGTGGTGTGGTCAGGCCACATCACGAGTCCTGACGCGACGAAGGGGACGGGCGTGCCGGATTCGGAGCTGCGGGCATGGCAGGTCGTGCTCGAACGTATCGAGGGCGATCTGCGCGACGGACGTCTGACGCCGGGTGATCGGCTCACCCCGGAGCGGGAACTCGCCGCTCAGCTCGGCGTGGGGCGCTCGAGCGTGCGCGAGGCCATCCGTGTGCTCGAGGTCCTCGGGGTGGTGCGCACCGCCACCGGCTCCGGCCCCTCGGCGGGCGCCATGATCGTGACGACCCCGCGGGGCGGTCTGGCGGCCTTCCTGCGTCTCCAGGTCGCCGCCAGCGGCTTCCCCCTCGCCGACGTCGTCCGCACCCGCATCGTGCTGGAGGGCGACGTCGCCGAGACCCTGGCCCGCTCCGACGCCGACCTCGCCGAGGTGAACGACATCCTGGATGCCATGGATGCCGGCACCCTTCGCCGCGACGAGTTCCTCGCCCTCGACGCCCGCTTCCATCAGGCGCTCGCGGAGGCGTCGGGCAACGCGGTCGTCGCAGCGATGATGGCGGGGCTCCGCAGCTCCATCGAGTCGTACACGCAGTCCGGGGCGGCCCGCCTGGACGATTGGGAGGCGACCTCGGAACGCCTTCGTGCCGAGCATCGTGCGATCGTCGCGGCGGTTGCGAAGGGTGACGCGCCGACCGCACGCGATCGCATCCGGGCGCACATCGCGGGCTACTCGGCCCAGGTCTCGGACGCGCTGGGCGCATCGGCGACCACGAGGAAGGCGGATGCCGCATGAACGAACGTCCCGCGCGGCCGCCGCGCCCGCAGCACGTGCTCGAGGTCGTCTCGACGGAGCGGCTGACGCCCCACCTCGTGCGCGTGCGCGCGCGGGGTGCCGATCTGACGGCGTTCCGCGAGAGCCCGTACACGGACCGCTACGTGAAGATCACGTTCGTCAAGCCGGAACTGGGCCTCGAGCCGCCGTACGACCTCGCGGCGCTGCGAGAGACCCTCGCCCCTGCAGACCTGCCCGTGACCCGCACGTACACCGTGCGTGAGGTCGACGGCGACGAGCTCGCGATCGATTTCGTCGTCCACGGCGACGAGGGGCTCGCGGGTCCGTGGGCGGCCGGAGCGCGGCCGGGGGAGCGGCTCGTGGTCAGCTCACCCGGGGCGGA
>NZ_BADA01000099.1 GCF_000333395.1 Microbacterium sp. B19 | reverse complement strand
CCGCGATGTGGTCGAGGTCGGGTCGGGGTCCATCGGTCGAGAAGTAGCGGCTGGCCGCCTCCGTGAGGTCGTCGGGGAGCGACGAGTGGTCGTGGCCGTCGATCTCGACGTGCACGTGCATGTCGATCGCGGTGAGGGCCGCGACGTCGATGTCGGGCTCGTAGCGGGTCACGCGGTCACCGCACCGGGTCGCGCCGCAGCTCGTCCGGGAGGGGCGGGAAGGTCTCGCCGACGCTCTGCAGCGGGCCGACCACGGCGTCGAACTCGTCCGCGAGCGCCTCGGCGCTCCACCCGCCGTCGCGGTAGGCGGTGGCCGCGGGCTCGGGGTGGGTCCACAGCTGCAGGCGGTCGCCGCCGATGCCGATGGCCTGTCCGGTCACCGCGCCGGCGGCATCCGAGGCGAGGTAGGCGATGAGGCCCGCGACGTCGTCGGACGTGCCGAAGCCGAGGTCGTGGCGGAAGAACGCGGGCATGGGCTCTCCCGCGGCGTCGGCTTCGACGGCGGCGGCGAAGTACGGCACCGTCGCGGTCATCGCGGTGGCGGCGACGGGGATGACCGCGTTGGCGGTGATCCCGGCCTTCCGGAGCTCGAGGGCCCACGTGCGCACCATGCCGACGATGCCGGCCTTCGCCGCGGCGTAGTTGGTCTGGCCGAAGTTGCCGCGCTGGCCGGTCGGGGAGCCGATGCAGATGATGCGGCCGGGGACACCGTTCTCGCGCATCCACGTCGCCGCCTCCCGCACGCACGTGAACGTGCCGCGCAGGTGGACGCCGATGACGGTGTCGAAGTCGTCGTCGCTCATCTTCCACAGCACGGTGTCGCGCAGGACACCGGCGTTCGTGACGAGGATGTCGAGCCGGCCGAACGTCTCGACGGCGGTGCGGACGAGCTCCTGCGCCGTCGCGGCTGGGCCGACCGGCGCGACGACCGCGACCGCGCGGCCACCGTCGGCCTCGATCGTGGCGACGGCCTCGGCGGCGGTCGCGGCGTCGACGTCGTTGACGACGACGGCCGCACCGTGGCGGGCGAGTTCGCGGGCGTAGGCGAGGCCGAGGCCGCGCCCCGAGCCGGTGACGACGGCGACTTTGCCGTCGAGGAGGGGTGCGTTGGTCATGGAAGTCCTTCCGTCGCACTCTTTCTAAACTCAATCGTTGAGAAAGTCAATGATTGAGATTGCTATGATTGCGCGATGACGTCGAAGACCCCGACCGACGAGACCGTGCGCCTCGACGACGATCTGAGCTTCCTCATGGCGCGCGCGAACGCGCTCTCGATCGCCGCCGGTAACGCGGCTCTCGCCCCCTTCGGGCTCAAGGTGCGCTCGTACTCCGTGCTCGCGCTCGCCGCCGGGGAGGCCCGCCCGTCGCAACGCGAGGTGTCCGAGCACCTGCGGCTCGATCCCAGCCAGGTGGTCGCTCTCGTCGATGAGCTGCAGCGGCGGGGGCTCGTGGCCCGTGAAGCCGACCCGCGCGACCGGCGTGCGAACGTCGTGGTCGTCACGGCCGACGGTCGTGCTCTCCTGGCCGAGGCGCGCCCGGCGATCCTCGCCGCCGAACGGGCCTTGCACGCGGGGCTCGACGACGAGGAGCGCGGTCGTCTGGCGGCGCTGCTCCGGCGCGTCGCGTTCCCCGGGTGACCGGTCGCGGACCCCGGTCGACATGCGCCTCGGCGGACGTCGGGTAGACTGGTGGCAGCTCTCCGCGCGGCGGTATCCAGGCCAACTCCCCCAGGACGGAAACGTAGCAAGGGTAACCAGGCTCTGCCGGGTGCGCGGAGAGTCTTTTCATGCCCGGGCGCATCACGCAGGGCGACTCCGGATGCCAGGCCTCAGCGGCGCGCGAACGGCCCGTCGATCACCGCCCACTGCAGCAGCATGATCGTCTTGGCATCCTTGATCTCCCCGTCGCGGACCATCCGCAGGGCCGCATCGATGTCGTACTCGAGGATCTCGATCTCCTCGTCCTCGTCGGCGAGGCCGCCGCGGTCGCCCTGGCGCGTCGCCCCGTCGTAGGCCGCGGCGAAGAAGTGCAGGCGCTCGGTGACGGACCCGGGACTCATGTACACCTCGAACACCGGCTCGACGTCGACGACCCGCAGTCCGGTCTCCTCCTCGGCCTCGCGGCGGATCGCGGTGACGGGATCGTCGTCGTCGAGCAGGCCCGCCGCAGTCTCGATGAGCATGCCGTCGGGGTGGTCGTTGACGTACACCGGGTAACGGAACTGGCGCGTGAGCAGCACGGTGCGCCGCGCGGGGTCGTAGAGGAGGATCGTCGCGCCGTTGCCGCGGTCGTAGGTCTCGCGCTTCAGCGTCGCCCACTCGCCGTCGTCGCCGAGGTAGCGGAACGTCGTCGCGCGCAGTACGTGCCACCCCGCGGCGAGGAGCTCGACGTCGGTCACCTCGACGCGGGGATTGCGATCCAGGTCGCGTCCGGTGAGGTGCAGGCCCGTGCGGCCGCGGTGGTCGGGGACGGTGGTGCCGGGGCGTGCGTCGTTCATGATTCGGAACGATAATGCAGAAACGTGCAAGAATGTGAACATGATGCTGGCTGCCGCGCGCAAGGACGTTCTGCTCGAGAGGCTGCGACGTGACGGGCGTCTCGTCGTCAAGGACGTCGCGGTCGAACTCGGCCTGTCCGAGGACAGCATCCGTCGCGACCTGCGGGAACTGGATGCCGCCGGCCTCGCCGTGCGCGTCTACGGCGGTGCCCTGCCGGCCTCGCCCGCGGTCGCCGATTACGCGGTGCGTGGCGAGGTCGCGCGCGAGAGCAAGGTGCGCGTGGCGCAGGCGGCCGTGGCCCTGATCGAGCCCGGTTCCACGGTGCTGCTCGACGGGGGCACGACGACGCTGGCGATGGTCCACGCGCTTCCCCGGACGTTCGACGGCACCGTCATCACGCACTCCCCGACGATCGCCGCGGCGTTGCTCCACCACGATGCCCGCGTCTTCCTGATCGGGGGAGAGGTGTTCAAGCACTCCGCCGTCGCGTGCGGCGCTGCCGCGGTCGAAGCCGCGCAGCGGGTGAGCGCCGACATCTTCTTCCTGGGCGTCACGGGCGTGCACGCCGAGGCGGGGCTGACGACGGGGGACGCCGAGGAGGCGGCGATGAAGCGTGCGCTCGCCGCCCGTGCGGCCGAGACGTTCGTCCTCGCGAGCGAAGAGAAACTGGGTGCGGCCTCGCGCTTCGGCATCCTGCCCCTCGACGGCGTCTCCGGGATCATCGCCGACCTCGACCGCGGCGATCCTCGCGCCGAGGCCCTGCGTCGGGCGGGCGCTCGACTCCTGCCCGTTCCGCCCGTCTCGGGACCGGCCGACATCGCTCGATAGCGAGGCAACCCCGGCGGGGATGTCACCCGCCCCGCCTAGGCTGGATGCCGTGACGCAGAGCATCTACATCACGTCGGCCGAGGGGCACTCGGGCAAGTCCACGGTGGCTCTCGGCGTCCTCGACGCCCTCAGCCGCGTGACGCCGCGCGTCGGCGTCTTCCGGCCGATCGCGCGCTCCACCGCCGAGCGCGACTACGTGCTCGAGATGCTGCTCGACCACGACGGTGTCGACCTCGCGTACGACGACTGCGTCGGCGTCACGTACGACGACGTCCGCGACGACGCCGACGCGGCGCTCGGGCGCATCGTCGAGCGGTACAAGGCCGTCGAGGCGCAGTGCGACGCGGTCGTGGTGATCGGCAGCGACTACACCGACGTCGGCAGCCCCGCCGAGCTCGCGTACAACGCGCGCATCGCCGCGAACCTGGGCGCCCCCGTGCTGCTCGTACTCGGCGGCCGGGCGCAGCAGGGGCAGGGCGAGACGCTCGGCCTCTCGGTCGCGCGCACGCCGCAGGAGGTGGGGCAGATCGCGGCTCTGACGATGCCCGAGCTGCTCCACGAGCGCGCCGAGGTGTTCGCCGTCGTCGTCAACCGTGCCGAGCCCGAGCAGCTCGACGAGATCATCGGGTCCGTACGTCCGATCGTGGATGCCGCGGGCACGAAGCCCGGCCGGACGGTTCCGGTCTGGGCGCTCCCCGAGGACCGCTTCCTCATCGCCCCCTCGATGCGCGGTGTCCTGCGCTCGGTCGAGGGCGAGCTCATCAAGGGCGATCCCGCTCTGCTCACGCGCGAGGTGCTCGGCGTCGTCGTGGCGGGCATGTCGATGGTGAACGTGCTCCCGCGCCTGATGGAATCCGCGGTCATCGTGATCCCCGCCGACCGCACCGAGGTGCTGCTCGCGACGCTGCTCGCCAACGCCTCGGGCACCTTCCCGTCGCTGGCCGGCGTCGTGCTGAACGGCGGATTCGAGCTCCCCGACCCGATCGTCCGCCTCATCGACGGTCTCGGCTCCTCGCTGCCGATCATCGCGACCGACCTCGGCACGTACGACACCGCGGTGCGCATCATGAACACCCGCGGCCGTCTCGCCGCGGACTCCCAGCGCCGGTACGACACGGCGCTCGCGATGTTCGAGCGACACGTCGACACCGAGCTCCTCACGCGGGAACTCGGGGTCGCGCGTCCGAGCGTGGTCACGCCGCTGATGTTCGAGTACGGCCTCGTCGACCGGGCCCGCGCCGACCGCCGCCGCATCGTGCTCCCCGAGGGTAACGACGACCGCGTCCTGCGCGCGGCGGCGACCGTGCTCGCGCGCGGCATCGCCGACCTCACGATCCTCGGCGAGCCGCTCGAGGTCCGCGGCCGGGCGATCGAGCTGGGCATCGACATCCGCGACGCCGAGGTGCTGAGTCCCTTCGACGCCGTGCACGTCGACAAGTTCGCGACCGAGTACGCACGGCTTCGCGCGCACAAGGGCGTCACGTACGCCCAGGCCGCCGACACCGTCACCGACGTGTCGTACTTCGGCACGCTCATGGTGCACCTGGGTCTCGCCGACGGCATGGTCTCGGGCGCCGCGCACACCACCGCGCACACGATCCGCCCGGCCTTCGAGATCATCAAGACCGCGCCGGGCGTCTCGGTCGTGTCGAGCGTGTTCCTCATGGCCCTCGCCGACCGCGTGCTCGTGTACGGCGACTGCGCCGTCATTCCCGACCCCACGAGCGAGCAGCTCGCCGACATCGCGATCTCGTCCGCCGCGACCGCCGAGCAGTTCGGTATCGAGCCGCGCGTGGCGATGCTCTCGTACTCGACGGGGGAGTCGGGCACCGGCGCCGACGTCGAGAAGGTGCGGACCGCGACCGCGCTGGTGCGCGAGCGCGCGCCGGAGCTCCTTGTGGAGGGACCGATCCAGTACGACGCCGCCGCCGACGCCGCGGTCGCCGCGGCCAAGATGCCCGGATCCGAGGTCGCGGGGCGCGCGACGGTGTTCGTCTTCCCCGACCTGAACACCGGCAATAACACGTACAAGGCCGTGCAGCGCTCGGCCGGCGCCGTCGCCATCGGCCCGGTGCTGCAGGGACTCAACAAGCCGATCAACGACCTGTCGCGCGGAGCGCTCGTCGACGACATCGTCAACACGATCGCCATCACCGCGATCCAGGCGCAGGGGAGCAACTCGTGAGCGTCGTGCTGGTCGTCAACAGCGGATCCTCCTCGTTCAAGTACCAGTTGCTCGACATGGAGCACGAGCGCGTCCTCGCCTCGGGCCTGGTCGAGCGCATCGGCGAAGAGGTCGGCGTCGCGACGCACACCGTCGCGGCGGCGGCTCTGGCCCCCGCCGGCGGTCCCGCGCCGACGGTCGTGGATGCCACGACCACCATCGAACGCGAGATCCCCGACCACACCGCGGGGTTCGCGGTCATGCTCGAGGCGTTCGCCGCGCACGGCCCGTCGCTCGACGCCCGGCCGCCCGTCGCCGTCGGTCACCGCGTGGTCCACGGCGGCGCACGTTTCTTCGAGCCGACGGTCGTGACCCCGCTCGTCGAGATCAACATCGACGAGCTCTCGGTGCTCGCACCCCTCCACAACCCGGCGAACCTCGCCGGCATCGTGGCGGCGAAGAAGGCGTTCCCCGACGTCCCGCACGTCGCGGTGTTCGACACCGCGTTCCACCAGACGCTCGCGCCGGCGGCGTACACGTACGCGATCGACCGGGAGCTGGCCGAGGCGCATCGCATCCGCCGGTACGGGTTCCACGGAACGAGCCACAAGTTCGTGAGCGAATCCGCCGCCGCGTTCCTCGGTCGTCCGCTCGCCGACCTCCGTCAGCTCGTGTTCCACCTCGGCAACGGCGCGTCCGTGACGGCGATCGAGGGCGGGCGATCCGTCGAGACGTCGATGGGACTCACCCCGCTCGAGGGGCTCGTCATGGGCACGCGGTCCGGCGACCTCGACCCCGCGGTGCTACTGCAGCTCGCGCGCCGCGCCGACCTCTCGATCGCTGACCTCGACACGCTGCTGAACAAGCGGTCGGGTCTCGTCGGACTCGCGGGTGTGTCCGACATGCGCGACCTCACCGCGCGGTGCGACGCCGGTGACCCCGACGCGCAGCTCGCGTTCGACGTCTACATCCACCGCCTGCGCGCGTACGCGGGGGCCTACCTCGCGCAGCTCGGCGGTGTCGACGTCATCTCCTTCACGGCGGGCGTCGGCGAGAACGCCGCGCGCGTGCGCGCCGAGGCGGTCGCGACGCTCGGCTTCGCGGGGGTCGAGATCGACCCCGAGCGGAATGAGACGCGGGGGCGTGGCATCCGTCGGATCTCCTCCGATGCGTCGCGCGTCGAGGTGCTCGTCGTGCCGACCAACGAAGAGCTCGAGATCGCCCGCCAGACCCTGTCCGTCGCGTCCTGATCAGGCCGCGTAACCCTCTCGCCACTACGCTGGAACGGCGGCGCACCGTCGTGACCGCGCGTCCTGCCCTCGCGATCTGGAGCCCGCCGTGACCGACAGCCGTGACCTGCCCGATCTGACGTCGTTCGACGCCGTCCTGTTCGACCTCGACGGTGTGCTCACCCCCACCGCCGAAGTGCACATGCGCGCGTGGAAGGAGATGTTCGACGAGCTGTTCGCGGCATGGGACATCCAGCCGCCGTACACCGACCGCGACTACTTCGAGCACGTCGACGGCAAGAAGCGCTATGACGGCGTCGCGAGCCTGCTGCGCAGTCGCGACGTCGAGGTGCCGTGGGGCGACCCGTCCGACGACCCGTCGCTCGACACCGTGTGCGGCGTCGGCAACCGGAAGAACCTCGTCTTCTCGCGCATCCTCCGGGCCGAGGGCATCGCACCCTACCCGGGCTCGGTCGCCGTACTCGACGTGCTCCAGGCCGCGGGCGTGCCCATCGCTGTCGTGTCGAGCTCGAAGAACGCCGTCGAGGTGCTCGAGGCCGCCGGCATCCGCGACCGCTTCCCCGTGGTGATGGACGGCGTGGTCGCCGAACGCGACCACCTCGCCTCCAAACCCGCGCCGGACGTGTTCGCCGAGGCCGCCCGCATGCTGCGCGTCGACCCGGCCCGTTCGGCCGCCGTCGAGGACGCGACGAGCGGTGTCGCCTCGGCCTCCTCCGCCGGTTTCGGGCTCGTCGTCGGCGTCGACCGCGGCGTGGGCGCGGAGCACCTGCTCGCCGCCGGGGCCGACGTGGTCGTCGACGACCTCCAGGCGTTCGTAGACTGAGCCGTCGCCCCGCGCGACGCACCCGAATCCCGGCACACCGGAAGGCCTGCCCGATGATCGATCGCGATCGTTTCCCCATCGACGAATGGCGCCTCGTCGAGACCGAGTTCTCGGTCGACGACACGGGCGTCACCGAGACCCTGTTCGCCATCGGCAACGGTTACCTGGGGTTGCGCGGCAACTCCATCGAGGGTCGTTTCGCCCACGAGCAGGGCACGTTCATCAACGGCTTCCACGAGACGTTCCCGATCCGGCACGCCGAGCAGGCCTACGGTTTCGCCGAGGTCGGCCAGACGATCATCAACGCACCGGATGCCAAGGTCATGCGCGTCTACGTCGACGACGAGCCGCTCTCGCTCGACGTCGCCGACGTCCGCGAGTACGAGCGCGTGCTCGACATGCGCCAGGGCATCCTCCGTCGCACGCTCCTCTGGGTGACGCCGTCGGGCAAGGAGGTGCGCATCGAGGACGAGCGGTTCGTGTCGTTCGAGGAGAAGCACCTCGTCGTGCTGCGGCTGACGGTGACGGTCCTCAACTCGGACGCTCCGGTGACGGTGGCGTGCCAGCTCCTCAACCGCCAGGACGGCGAGGGCATCTACGGCGGTTCGCCGATGGCATCCAAGACCGCCGGATTCGACCCGCGTAAGACCGAGAAGCTCACCGACCGTGTGCTCCAGCCGCGCGAGTACTGGCAGGACGGCGACCGGTCGGCGCTGTCGTACGAGGTCACGGAGTCGGGCATGACGCTCGCGGTCGTGGCCGACCACGAGGTCGAGACCGCCAACACGTACGAGTCGCGGCATCTCGTCGAGCCGGACATCGCCAAGAACGTCTTCCGGGTGGACGCCCGGGCCGGCGTGCCGACGACGATCACGAAGCTCGTCAGCTACCACACGTCGCGCGGCGTGCCCGCGGGCGAGCTCGTCGACCGATGCCGCCGCACGCTCGATCGTGCCCGCAGCCTCGGCGTCGTCGCCCTCCGCGAGAGCCACATCGACTGGTTCTCGGCGTTCTGGGACCGCTCGGACGTCCGCATCGGCGGTCAGGGCGACCTGCAGCAGGCGACGCGGTGGTGCCTCTTCCAGCTCGCGCAGGCCGCGGCCCGCGCCGACGGCCAGGGCGTCCCCGCCAAGGGCGTCACCGGTTCGGGGTACAGCGGCCACTACTTCTGGGACACCGAGGTCTACGTGCTGCCGTTCCTGGCGTACACGACGCCGCAGTGGGCGCGGAACGCGCTGCGCATGCGCTACCTCATGCTCCCCGCGGCGCGGAAGCGGGCGCACCAGCTCAACGAGGCCGGCGCGCTGTTCCCCTGGCGCACCATCAACGGTGAGGAGGCCTCGGCGTACTACGCCGCCGGCACCGCGCAGTACCACATCAACGCCGACGTCTCCTTCGCGCTCGCGAAGTACGTCCGTGCCACGGGCGACGAGGAGTTCCTCGCGCGCGAGGGCGTGGACATCGCGGTCGACACCGCGCGGCTGTGGTCGACGCTCGGCTTCTGGCGGTCGAGCGACGGCGACGGCGAGGAGGACTCGTTCCACATCCACGGCGTCACGGGGCCGGACGAGTACACCACCGTCGTCAATGACAACCTCTTCACGAACGTCATGGCGCGGTTCAACCTGCGCTTCGCCGCGCGCACCGTCCGCGACCTGGCCGAGAACGACCCCGAGGCCTACGGCCGCATGGCCGACCGCATGAACCTCGACCCCTCGGAGCCCGACCGGTGGGAGCTGGCGGCCGAGGCGATGCACATCCCGTTCAGCCCGGCGCTCGGCATCCATCCCCAGGACGCCGTGTTCCTCGAACGCGAGATCTGGGACCTCGAGAACACCCCGCCCGACCAGCGCCCCCTCCTGCTGCACTTCCACCCGCTGGTGATCTACCGGTACCAGGTGCTGAAGCAGGCGGATGTCGTGCTGGCCCTGTTCCTGCAGGGGAATCACTTCACGGATGCCGAGAAGCTCGCGGACTTCGAGTACTACGACCCGCTCACCACGGGCGACTCGACGCTGTCGGCGGTCGTGCAGTCGATCCTCGCGGCCGAGGTCGGTTACCAGGACCTCGCGCTGGAGTACTTCCGCCAGGCCGCGTTCGTCGACCTCGGCGACCTGCACCACAACGCCGCCGACGGTGTGCACGTGGCATCCGCCGGCGGGGTGTGGACGGCGCTCGTGAGCGGCTTCGGCGGCATGCGCGACCACTTCGGGCGCCTGACGTTCGATCCGCGTCTGCCGGCCGACTGGCCCGAGCTGTCGTACGTGCTGCACTGGCACGGCACCCGTCTCAACGTCACGCTCACGGCCACGGCCCTGACGCTGCACGCCGGGGAGGAGGGCGGCCCGGTCGACTTCGCGGTGCGCGGGGTGGACTACACCGTCGCTCCCGGCGAGAGCGTGCGCGTCGCGCTGCACGGCCAGGGGCCGCTCATCCCGGGGCGCCCGTCGATCCGCCAGCTCGAGGGCTCGGTGCGCGAGGACGGCACGCTGCTCTCGGCCTCGGTGCCGATCGTGACGGCCGCGATCCCGCTGGTCTCGGGAGACGACGAGCCCGTGGCCGTCGGCCTCGACGCCTGAAACATCGCCTCGACGCGGCGGCGCCCTCCGGGGCGTCGCCGCGTTCTGCGTTTCCGGGCCGTCGCCGTTCCCTGCGGTGGCGAGCGGAGGTGATTCGGGGAGGGGAGGATGCCGGGGGCGGTTGTGGTCCTCCCTTCGGGGTTTCTCCTTCGTTCGGTGTGGTGTGGGCGTTCGCGGGTGCGGCTGGGGCGGTGGGGAGCGGAGGTGATTGGGGGAGGGGAGGATGCCGGGGGCGGTTGTGGTCCTCCCTTCGTGGTTTCTCCTCCGTTGGGTGTGGTGTGGGCGTTCGCGGGTGCGGCTGGGGCGGTGGGGAGCGGAGGTGATTGGGGGAGGGGAGGATGCCGGGGGCGGTTGTGGTCCTCCCTTTGGGGTTTCTCCTACGTTGGGTGTGCGCGAACGGAGTCCGGGCCGCGGCTGGGGGGGGAGAGCGCCGGACGCGATGTCGGTGGCACGCCGTAGGCTGGGGGAGTGACGACAGCCCTGTACCGCCGCTACCGCCCGCAGGCGTTCGGCGAGATGATCGGGCAGTCGCAGGTGACCGAGCCGCTGATGACCGCCCTCCGGAGTGACCGGGTCGGGCACGCCTATCTTTTCTCGGGGCCGCGCGGCTGCGGCAAGACGACTTCGGCCCGAATTCTCGCGCGCTGCCTCAACTGCGCGCAGGGTCCGACCGACACCCCGTGCGGTGAGTGCGACAGCTGCGTCGAGCTCGGCCGCGGCGGCGGCGGGTCCCTCGACGTCGTCGAGATCGACGCCGCGAGCCACAATGGTGTCGATGACGCGCGCGACCTGCGCGAGCGCGCGATCTTCGCCCCCGCGCGCGACCGGTTCAAGATCTTCATCCTCGACGAAGCGCACATGGTCACGCAGCAGGGCTTCAACGCTCTGCTCAAGCTCGTCGAAGAGCCCCCCGCGCACGTCAAGTTCATCTTCGCCACGACCGAGCCCGAGAAGGTGCTCGGCACGATCCGTTCGCGCACGCACCACTATCCGTTCCGCCTGGTGCCGCCCGCCGCGATGCTCGAGTACGTGCAAGAGCTCTGCGAGACCGAGGGCGTCGCCGTCGAGGCGGGCGTTCTGCCGCTCGTGGTGCGCGCCGGTGGCGGGTCGCCGCGCGACACGCTGTCGCTGCTCGACCAACTCATCGCCGGTTCGGATCGGGATGCCGATGACCACGTGCTCGTGAACTACGAGCGCGCCGTGGCGCTTCTGGGGTACACCCACTCCGAACTGCTCGACGAGGTCGTCGACGCGTTTGCCGCGCTCGACGGTGCCGGGGCCTTCGCCGCGGTCGACCGCGTGGTGCAGACCGGTCAGGACCCTCGACGGTTCGTCGACGACCTGCTCGAGCGCCTGCGCGATCTCATCGTCGTCGCGGCAACCGGTGCGGGTGCCTCCGCCGTACTGCGCGGCGTCCCCGACGACGAGCTCGAGCGCATGGCGCGTCAGGCCACGGCCTTCGGCGTCGCGCGCCTGTCGCGGACCGCCGACCTCGTGGTCGCGGCGCTCGACGAGATGACCGGGGCGACCTCGCCGCGCCTGCAGCTCGAGCTGCTCGTCGCCCGGGTGCTCACGCACGCGGGGGTGTCGCAGGGTGTCGCTCCCGCGGCGGCTCCCGCGCACGCGGCCGAGCACGCCGCGGCTTCGGCCGCGCGAACGCCCGCTCCCGCGCAGGCGGCCCCGGCTGCGGCTCCCGCGGTCGCATCGCCCGGAGTCGCTTCGCCGGGTATCGCTTCGCCGGGTATCGCGTCCCCGCGGGGGCGGTTCGGCGGCTGTGGCCTCCCCAGTCGTTGCCGCGCCGGGGATCGCGAGCCCCGGCACCGCTGCGCCCGCCGTCGCGTCGCCGGGCCGTGAGACCGCACCCGTCGCCGCACCGACCGTCGCGTCGCCCGGCGCCGCCCCCGCCGTCGCGTCCCCCGTTGCCGCCCCCGCGGTGGCCGCGCCATCCACCGCCCCCGCCGTCGCCGCACCGACGGTCGCGGCTCCGGGGGTGGCCTCGCCGTCCGGCGCCGCGCCGTCGGCCCCAAGCACCGAGGCCTCGCCCGCTCCTTCCCCCGTCGCCGCCCCGTCGCCGAGCCGCGCGGAGCCGCCGATGGACGCGCCGTCCGACGACGATGCTCCGCCGCCGTTCGACGACGACGACGCCCCGCCGCCGTATGACGACGACGATGAGGGCGCCCCGACCGGCACCCCGGTGGCCGCGGCCGCACAACCGGTCCGGACCGCACCGACGGCCCGTGCTGCGACCCCGGCCGCTCCCGCCGCCGCGGAATCCCGGGTAGAGCCTCCCGCCCCGGCATCCGCTCCGTCCGACCCGCACCCCTTCGACACCGCGCCCACGCCGGGCTCCGAGGACGCGTCGCCGCTCGAGCCCACCGCTCCGACGCCGCCCGTAGCACCGGTCGGACCGCTCGAGCTCTCGCACGTGCGCGACGCGTGGCCCGAGGTGCTCGGCCAGCTCGAGGCGCTCAGCCGCGCGTCGTGGCTCGTGGTCTCGACGTCGTCGGTGCTCGCCTTCGACGACGACGTGCTCACGCTCGGTTTCCGCACCGGGTCCGACCTCACGGCGTTCAAGACCCGCTCGGCGGACGGCGGACCCAGCGAAGACCTGCGCCGTGCGATCCAGGCGGTGCTCGGCATCCGGGTCAAGTACCTCGCGCGCCTCGACGGCGACGGCGGCCCCGGCGGCAGCGCGCCGCGAGGACCGGCCTCCGGCTCCGACGGGGGCGCGCGGGCGGCGCAGCAGACCCCGGCGTCCCGCTCCTCGGCACCCTACGCGGCGGCCTCCGTCACCGACTGGGCGGTCGCCCCGATCCCCGGCGGAGCCGCGACCCCCTCCGCATCCGCGACTCCCTCCGCATCCGCGACGCCCTCGGCATCCGCCCCCGCGCCGACCGCGCCCGCCCGGGGTCCGGCGACCGCGACCGCAACCGTGGCGCCGGCTGCACAAGCCACCACTGCGCTCGCCGTCGACGAGGAGCCGGAGGAAGCCGCCGTGCGCGCGATGCCTCGCATCGCCCCGCCGCCCTTCGAGGGAGCCGTGCTCCCCTCCGGCGACGTGGTCGCGTCGGTCGCCGCTCCCGACGAGGTGGACGACGACGACGTCATCCCGCCTGCCGATGAGGTCGACGTCCCGGTGCCACCGGTCATCGTGCCGCGTATGGCGCCCCTCAGCGGGGGAGTACAGCGGTATGGCGAGGCCGTGGTCCGCCAGATGCTCGGCGCCACCTACGTGCGCGACGAGCCCTACGAGCCCCCGACGAGGTTCAACTGATGTACGACGGCATCGTCCAAGACCTCATCGACGAATTCGGTCGGCTCCCGGGCATCGGCCCGAAGTCGGCGCAGCGCATCGCGTTCCACATCCTGCAGTCGCCGACGTTCGACGTATCGCGGCTGTCGCAGCTCCTCGGCGAGGTGCGCGAGAAGGTGCGCTTCTGCGAGATCTGCGGCAACGTCTCGGAGCAGGACCGCTGCTCCATCTGCCGCGATCCCCGCCGCAACGAGACCCTCATCTGCGTCGTCGAAGACGCGAAGGACGTCGCGGCGATCGAGCGCACGCGCGAGTTCCGCGGGCTGTACCACGTGCTCGGCGGCGCCATCAGCCCCATCGCCGGCGTCGGCCCCGACGACCTGCGCATCACGCAGCTCATGCAGCGCCTCGCCGACGGCACCGTGCAGGAGGTCATCCTCGCGACGAACCCCAACCTCGAGGGCGAGGCGACGGCCACCTACCTCAGCCGTCTGCTGCACACCCTCGAGATCCGCGTCACCCGCCTGGCATCCGGTCTCCCGGTCGGCGGCGACCTCGAATACGCGGACGAAGTGACCTTGGGTCGCGCTTTCGAGGGGCGCCGCACGCTCTGACGCGGTCACGGAGCCGCGGGCGAAAACCCACCGCCGCGAGGGTGATCTCCGAGCGTTGACCCGTCGTGTACCGCTCGTTCATCCCCCGATGGATCGACGGCCACCGGGTGCGGCCATTTTCTTGCCTACGGACCGCAGCACGGGTGCCCGACCCACGAGCTCTGCGGACGTCAGACAGGGGTGCCCGTGAGCGAGACGCTCTCCGATCGCGCGGCGCGGCGTGGCCGGATCGTGTTCGACACCTTCCGTTCGGTCCACGATCCGCGCCTGGCCGCGTGGCTGCTCTTCCGGTCCCATCTGCTGCCGGAGTGGGCGATCACCGCCAGCAGCCTCAGCGAGTCCACGCCCGAGGCCGCCCTCACGCCGCTGGGCGTCTTCGGCGTGTGGCGACTGCTGGCCACGAACAACCGGGAGCTCGGGCGCTGCGCCCGCATCTTCGTCTCTCCGCGCGCCGCGTTCGACGCCGTCGTCGCCGAGCAGGCGCGCGTCGACGAGATGACGGTGACCGCCGTGCGCGGCCCGCAGTCCACCACGCACGGGTGGGTCATCCGCCGCGGCGATCGCCCGGTCCTTACCGCGGCGCGCTGGTACGAGTCGGCCAGCGAAGCCGCCGCGGCGGGACGAGCCGCGAGCACCGCGCTCGGCACGGCGACGATTGCGCAGGGCGTGAGCATCGGCACCGCGTCGGGCCGTCGCGCCCGCGTCGTGATGAACACGCCGTGACCGCCCGATGACCGCGGCATCCGGACTCATCGCCGGTCGGTTCCGTCTCGAGGGGCTGCTCGGGTCCGGCGGCACCGCGTCGGTGTTCGCCGCGACCGACACCGTGCTCGACCGCCCGGTCGCGATCAAGCTGCTGCACCCGCACCTGTCGGAGAGCGCGGCTCTGCGCGAGGCGTTCCTCGACGAAGCCCGCCGGACGGCCGCGGTCGCGCACCCCGGGATCGTCGAGGTCGTCGACGTCGGCACGTTCCAGGACGGCCCGGTGACGATCGCGTGGATCGCCCAGGAGCGCCTCGACGGCGCGACGCTCGCGGAACACGTGCAGGCGAACGGCCCGCTCGGGGCCTCCGCGACCCGGCGCATCGGCGTGATGATCCTGCAGGCGCTCGAGGCCGCGCACGCCGTCGGGCTGGTGCACCGCGACGTCTCGCCCGCGAACGTCCTCGTCCGCTTCGACGGACCGCAGCCGGCCCGCGCCACGCTGCTCGACTTCGGGCTGGCGGATGCCGCGGGCCGGACCACGCGCGGCGACGACGTGCTGCGCAGCTCGGCATCCGCGAGCGCCGGCGTGGTCGGGAACGCGCAGTACGCCTCGCCCGAACAGCTGCGGGGCGAGCCGATCGACGTGCGCGGCGATCTGTACCAGGTGGGCGGTCTGCTGTACTTCGCGCTGACCGGGCGAGCGCCGTTCGAGGGCGGAGACCGGGATGCCGTGGTGCAGGCGCAGCTGCATGCGCCGCCTCCGGTGGCCTCGGTGCGTGCTAGGGGAGTGTCGCCGGCGCTCGATCGCGTCCTCGTGCGCGCGATGCTCAAGGACCCTGCCGGACGGTTCGCCGACGCCGTGGAGATGCGCGCAGCGCTCGAGGCCACCGCGCCCGCGCCCGCTCCGGCCGCCGCGACCCGCGTCCTGCGGCCGGTCGCGGCACCTGTCGTCCCGACGTCGACCGGCGCGGTCGCCGCGGTCGCGGCGGACGATGCCCCGACCGACCGGTCCCGGGGGGAGGGGCCCGGGTGGGCGGCGGCGATCGTGGTCGTCGCGCTCCTCGCCCTCGCCGCCGTGGCGGTTCCGCTCATGGCGTCGGCTGGGCGCACCGAGCCGGGGGCCGCGCCGACCGCGACGGCGCCCTCCGTGAGCACAGCCCCGAGCGCGACGTCGAGCGCGTCCCCCACACCGTCGGCGGACGCCGCCGTCGCCGTCCCCGATCTCCGTTCCCTGCAGGACACGTTGGCCGCCATTCAAGCGGCGGGTCTCGTCGCGGGGCCCGTGACGACGCAGGACTCCCCGCTCCCCGCGGGCGTCGTCCTGTCAGCCGATCCGGCGGCCGGAACCACCGTGCCGCGCGGCACGACGGTGCGTCTGGTCGTGGCATCCGGAACGAACGCGGTCCCGCCGATCGACGGGTGGACGGCCGCCGACGCCGACGCCGCGATCCGCGCCGCGGGGTTCACCCCCGAGGCGGTGCCGACGATCTCCGACCGGCCGGCGGGGACCGTCATCGGCTCCACGCCGGCCGCCGGGGCGTCGGCGCAGGTCGGCTCCACCGTGCGTGTCCTCGTCTCCAGCGGCCGCGCCGCCGCGCCGACGCCGACGCCCACATCGACGCCGACGACGGTCCCGACTCCGACGCCGACGCCCACGTCGACCGCGGGCGCGCCGTGAGCGCGATGTCGTCGCCGAGCCCTCGGCATCCCTCGTTCACCTCCCGGCCAGTCGGCGTGGGCGGTCCCTCCCGGCGGCGTTCACGACCCGGATCTACCGTCGCCAGTGTCGGCCACCCGAGCCGGCATCAGGGACAACGGGCGCCTCGCGTCGCCGGTCGTCCGGACATCGCCCCGGTGTCGGCCCGTCCGCGGAGGACGGCGACACGGTGCCTCTGCCCGACCTACCCGACGCGACCGACGGAGAGCGCATGACGGACACGACCACGGAGGTCCTTCCTCCTCGGCCGGAGGCGACGGCACCGGTCCGACGCTCGCTGAAGAGCCGCCCCGTGCAGGCGGACCGCGTCTTCCGCGTCGCCGCCTACTCCGCGGGGTCCATCACCGTCGCGATCATGCTCGCGGTCGGCATCTTCCTCAGCCTCCGGGCCGGGGACGCCCTGAGCGTCGCCGGTCCGTCGTTCCTCACCACGCAGGACTGGTCGCCCGAGACCGGGACGTTCGGTGTCGCCGCGGTGCTGTTCGGCACGGTGACGATCGCGCTCATCGCGATGAGCATCTCGGTCCCGCTCGCGATGGGGACGGCGCTCCTCATCAGCGAGATCGTGCCGCCGCGCTTGCGCTCGCTCCTCGTCACGATGGTCGACCTCATGGCCGCGGTCCCCAGTGTCGTGTTCGGCCTGTGGGGCGTGTTCTTCCTGCAGTCCGGCGTGATCCCGGTCGCCCAGTGGATTTCGACGTACTTCTCGTGGATCCCGATCTTCGCGGTCACGGATCCGTCCGGCGCCCGGCTGACCGAGGCCGGCGCCTACACGTCGTCGGCGTTCATCGCCGGCATCGTGGTGTCCCTGATGGTCGTCCCCACGCAGACCTCCGTCATGCGCGAGGCGTTCTCCCAGGCGCCCCTCGGTGAGCGCGAGGGCGCCCTGGCGCTGGGGTCCACGCGCTGGGGCATGATCAAGGCCGTCGTGCTGCCGTTCGGTCGAGGGGGCATCATCGGCGGCACGATGCTCGGGCTCGGTCGGGCTCTCGGCGAGACCATCGCGGTCGTGATGATCATCTCGCCGATCTTCACGATCAACCCGCAGGTGCTGAAGACGGGCACGAACTCGGTGTCGGCGCTCATCGCCCTCCGCTACGGCGAGGCGAGCCAGTTCGGCCTGTCGGCACTCATGGCCGCCGGTCTCGTGCTGTTCATCATCACGCTCATCGTCAACTTCACGGCCTCCACGATCGTCGCGCGCAGCCGGTCGGGAGCGGAGAGCAACTGATGGCCATCATCACCCCGGAGGCCCCTCCGTCCGCTCCGGACGACGACGAGACGAGCACCGCCCGCACCTCCGTACCGGTGCGGTTCGGAATCGTCGGCGAGCGCCGCGATCTTCGCACCGTGCCGTTCGGCGACCGGTTCGATCTCCTGGGCAGCATGGCAGCCGGCATCGCGCTGTCCACCCTGATGTTCGGGTGGCTCACGCCGATGACGGGCGTCGTGGGCTGGCTCGTCCTGTCGTTCATCGGGTTCCTCGGCATCTACGCGGTGATGACGGCCATGCGCGCGGACCGGCTCGCGATCAGCGAGCGGATCATGACGGCGCTGTTCTACTCGGCCGGCGTGATCCTCCTCGGCGCCCTCGCCTTCGTGGTGATCTTCACGCTGGTACGCGGCTCGGATGCCCTGGTCCACGGGAACTTCTTCGTCGAGACGATGAAGCTCGCCGGTCCCCTCGACCCCCTCACCATGGGCGGTATCGCGCACGCCATCGTGGGCACACTCATCCAGATCAGCATCGCGCTGGTCATCACGATCCCGCTCGGTGTGACCACGGCGGTCTTCCTCAACGAGATCGGCGGCCCGTTCGCCCGGTTCGTCCGGACGATCTCGGATGCCATGACCGCGCTGCCGTCGATCGTGGCCGGCCTCTTCGTCTACGCGGCCGTCGTGACGCTCATCACCAACCAGCGTTCGGGATTCGCCGCCGCCCTCGCCATCAGCGTCATGATGCTGCCGATCATCATCCGCGCCTCCGACGTCGTCCTGAGGCTCGTCCCGAACAACCTGCGCGAGGCCTCGTACGCGCTGGGCACGAGCCGGTGGAAGACGGTGTGGAGCGTCGTCCTCCCGACCTCGCGTTCGGGCCTGGTGACGGCGGTCATCCTGGGCACCGCCCGCGGGATCGGTGAGACGTCGCCGGTGCTGCTGACCTCGGGCGTGACCGCCGAGATGAACCTGAACCCGTTCTCGGGGCCCATGATCTCGCTGCCGCTGCAGGTGTTCGACTTCGTCAAGTCGCCGGAGCCGAACATGATCGCGCGCGGCTTCGGTGCCGCCGCCACCCTCGTCCTGCTCGTGCTCACCCTGTTCATCGTCGCCCGACTCATCGGCGGCCGCGGGCCCGGTCAGCTGTCGGATCGCCAGCGTCGCGCGGCCGCGGCGGCATCCGCCCGCGACCTCCAGCGCATGGACCGGGGTGCGCAGACCCCGCCGACCACGCGCCGCGCGCGGAAGATCCGTCCCCCGAAGGGCAAGCCGCCCACCGACCTCGAGTGGCGGCTCGCCGAGCGCGCTCTCACCAAACGAACCGATACACCGTCCGAGGAGAACCCGTCGTGAAATCCCGTCCCCGCTGGGCCCGACTCGCCGCGGCGCTCGCGGTCGTTTCGCTCGTCGCGCTGACGCCCGTGCCGGCGCACGCCGACGGATACGTCCCGATCTCGGGGTCCGGTTCGACCTGGTCGCAGAACGCGCTCGACCAGTGGCGTAAGAACGTCGCGAGCAACTACGGCATGACCGTGAACTACTCCGGCACGGGTTCGTCGGCCGGTCGTAACGACTTCATCAACCAGACGGTCGACTTCGCGATCAGCGAGATCCCGTTCCAGGCCAACCCCGAGGACGGGTCCCCGCCCGAACGTCCGTCGACGGGCTACGCGTACATGCCGATCGTCGCGGGTGGCACCTCGCTCATGTACAACCTGAAGATCGGTGGGAAGCGCGTCACCAACCTCCGTCTGTCCGGTGAGGTGATCGCGAAGATCTTCAGCGGTCAGATCTCCAAGTGGAACGACCCGGCGATCCAGGCCGACAACCCGGCCCTCGCGATGCCCGACCGCTCCATCACCCCCGTCTACCGGTCGGACGGCTCGGGTACCAGCGCGCAGTTCACCCTGTGGATGTCGAAGCAGTTCGGGAACATCTGGACGCAGGGCATGCGGTCGCAGTTCCCGCAGATCAACGCGTCGTTCAAGGGGCAGAACGGCTCGCTCGGTGTCGCGGGCTACGTGAGCCAGGACTACGGCGAGGGCGCCATCACGTACGTCGAGTACTCCTACGCGATGAAGTCCGGCTTCCCTGTGGTCAAGGTGCTCAACAAGGCGGGCTACTACGTCGAGCCGACCTACCAGTCCGTGGCGGTGGCGCTGATGGCGGCGCAGATCAACCCGGACCTGACGCAGAACCTCGACGGCGTCTACAACAACGCCGACCCGCGCACGTACCCGATGTCGAGCTACTCGTACATGATCGTCCCCACGCAGACGAACAAGGTGTTCACCACGGAGAAGGGGAAAACCCTCAGCCGGTTCGCCAATTACATGCTCTGCGAGGGGCAGCAGCAGGCGGCGGCCCTGGGGTACTCCCCGCTCCCGATGAACCTCGTGCAGGCCGGCTCCGAAGTGATCAAGTCGGTGCCCGGCACGGAGGGCGGCGTCGACTTCAACAACTGCAACAACCCCACCTTCAAGCCGGGCGACTCGCCGTCCAACAACCAGCTCGCGGCCACGGCGCCGAATCCACCGGACTGCGACAAGCAGGGATCCACCCAGTGCGTGGAGGGAACCGGTGGCGCGCAGGAGTCCACTCCGGCGACCGGCTCCGGCGGCGTCAGCGGAGGGACCAACAGTGCGGACGCTGCGGCCGCCGCGGGTGGGGCGGGGGGCTCGACGGATGCCGCGGGTGCCGCGGCGGCGGGTGCGGCCGCCGGCGCCCCGGTCTACGACGCGAACGGCAACCTCGTGTCGGGTTCGGCGGCCGCCGCCGGCGGAGCCGCAGCCGCGTCGCTCCCGTTCACTCTGGCCGACAACGGCTGGGGGACCCCGCAGTTCATCATGCTCGCCGCCGGACTCCTGGTGGTCGCGGCGATCCTCATCCCACCCCTGGTCGGACGACGCTCCGGCAAGGCCGGCACGAAGCGCTAATTCCTCCCCGATCTGGGGTTTAGGCGAATTCTCATCTTCACTGCCTCGCGGCGGTATCTCGTTACCGGCGCGTTCATCCCGCAGCCACCTGCGGCGAATTGAGTACTCACGAAGGCGCCAAGAGCGCCGCTCCAGCGAAGGAACACCGTGTCCGAAGAACGCGTCTCACAGCACCCGTCGCGGCGTGCGCACCGCCGGAAGGCGGCACGGCCGTCGGCGGCACGCCGTGCGGTCTCCGCGATCACGGCGGGGGCGGTGTGCGCGATCGCGGTCTTCGGCGTCTTCGCCGGGGTGGGCACGATCTTCGCCTCCACCGCGACGGCGGACGACACAGCGTCATCCGCGGTCACTGTCACCGCGGCACAGCAGGACAAGGCGCTCGACTCGGCTCCCATGCCCGACCTGGCGGTGACGGTCTCGCAGACGAAGAACCTGCTGGCGCAGGGCATCCGCCTCAGCTGGACGGGCGGCAAGAAGTCGGTGGCTCCGAGCTCGAGCGGCGGTCAGAACTTCCTCCAGGTCTTCATGTGCTGGGGCGATGACCCGACCGACCCGACCCGCCCCGATCGCACGACCTGCATGTACGGCGGTGCGAACAGCCCCGGTGCCACGCGCGACGCCTTCCGGAACTACTCGCTCGACGAGATCCCCGCCGAGGACCAGCAGTATTCGGCGCTCACCTCGGTGGCGTTCCTGCCCCCGTACACCGGCATCCCGTTCGTCGCGCGCGACGGCGCTCGCGTGGACGGCATCAAGACGGACCCGAAGACCGGCGCGAAGACCGTGGACGAGTCTGTCAACCTCAACGTCAACCCGTTCTTCACCTCATACAGCACGAACGAGATCTCGTGGGTGGGGTCGGGCGACGACGGTTCGGGTGCGGTGTCCTTCGAAGTGCAGACGGCGGCTCAGGCGCCGGCCCTCGGCTGCGGGAACCCCGTGGTGTCCAAGGACGGCAAGACGACGACCGGCGCGAGCTGCTGGCTGGTCGTCCTCCCGCGCGGCACGGCCGACAACGGGTCGTCGAGCATCAACCAGTCCGGTCTCTTCATCGAATCGTGGCGGCACGCCCTCGCCGTGCGCCTGGACTTCACGCCCCTGGGGACGCGATGCCCGGAGGGCACAGCCGAGCGTCTCCTGGCCGGAAGCGAGCTCACCTCGAACGCGATCGCCTCCTGGCAGCCCGTCGTGTGCAACTCCGCGGGCGCCGCCGTGTACTCCGTCCTGACCGTCCCCGAGTCCGACGCGCTCACGGCCGCGGCGACGACCGAGGACGCCCCGCTCGCGCTGACGAGCTACGCCCGCGAGACATCGGGCACGGATCCGCTGACCTACGCACCGATCGCCCTGACCGGCGTCACCATATCCCTGTCTATCGATCGACATCCCGATCCGTTCAAGGACGTTCCGCAGAAATACGTCGACGCGGCACGGACGCCGTTCACGTCCGTGAATCTCACTCCGCGACTGCTGGCGAAACTGCTGAGCTACTCGTACCGGTCTTCGCTCCCGAACGGGGCGAACATCGACTACCTCAACAAGACGAATCCCGACAACATCACCAAGGATCCCGATTTCCTCGCGGTGAACGACCCCGAGTGGGGATTCCAGAACCTCACGGGCCCCGCGATCGCCGACGTGATCGTGCCGCAGGGTCGCACGGACTCCGCGCGCGCGGTCTGGGCGTACATCGCGTCCGACCCCGAAGCGGCGGCGTTCCTCGCGGGGAAGCCGGATCCGTGGGGCATGGTCGTCAACCCGTGGTACTCGACCGACGCCGACACCAACCCGACGAAGACGGCATTCTCCGTCGATCGCGACGACTTCCCCAAAGCAGACCCGGTCGAGTTCACGCCGTCGAATGCCGGTGTGATCAACCTCGTGACCTGGCGTCCGTTCGCCGCCGACCTGAGCAGCGTCGCCTACCTCACGCTGCGCGGCGACGGCCAGGGGCCCGGGTTCTGGGATGCCAATTCCATCCCGCCGAAGTACGGGAAGCTGCCGCGAATGCTGCCGGGAAACCAGGCGCTGCTCGGTCTGACGAGTGCCGCCGCGGCGCGCCGCTACCAGGTCGTGACCGCCTCCCTGCGAAACCCCGCGGGGAAGTTCGTCGCCCCCGATGACACCAGCATCGCCGCGGCCGCCCCCGCCATGGCGGGGTCCAAGACGAACCCGTCGGTCGACAGCTTCGACTTCACCTCCGATGCGGCGCGCGCGGCCACCGCCGCCTACCCGCTCGCCATGCCGGTCTACGCCGCCGCCCGGCCGTCGATGAAGGACGCGAACATCCGCCGCGCCTACGCGCAGTTCATCCGCTACGCCGTCGGACCCGGGCAGAAGCGGGGTCCCGATGCGGGCCAGCTCCCCGACGGATACGTCCCGTTGCCGGCCGACTGGACGACGCAGGCTCAAAAGGCGGCGGATGCCATCGAGAGCGGCCCGGTCGCGCCGTCCCCGCAGCCGTCGTCCTACATCCCTTCGCAATCCGCCCCGGTGAAGCCTGCGGCTGCGGCGGCTGCCGTGTCGGCGCCCGCCGCCGCAGCCCCGGCCGCCCCGGCGGCGGAGTCCCCGACGGCCGCGTCGGGAGCCGCCAGCGCGGCGCTGTCCGGAGGGAAGACGCCCGACGATCCGGACATCGGCGCCATCACGGCCGCCGTGCCCGCCAGCGCCCTCGCGGGCCTGGCCGGCGCCCTCGCCGTGCCCCTGATCACCCGTCTGAGAAGACGGGTCACCTGAGGCCCACACCGTGGATCTCACCACCCCTCAACACACCAGAGCTGTACCCGACAAGAAGGAAGAAATGAAACTCAAGCGATTCGCCGCCCTGGGAACGGCGCTCGGCGTTGCTCTCGCCGGAATCGGTGCGGCCACCGCGGCTCACGCCGACCCGGTGAGCGACGGCTACTCGATCGTCGGTTCGGACACGCTGCAGGACGCCGTGGCCGCGCTGGCCAACGGCACGTCCATCACCGGTTCGTCCGTCAAGGTGAGCGGTTCCGGTAAGGCCCTCGCCTCCTGGGACGCCTTCACCCTCGGCGTCTCGGGCGGTGTCGGAAAGATCCAGACCAAGCCCTACGGCAAGATCTTCGACCGCCCGAACGGCTCCGGTGCCGGACGCAAGGCCCTCCTCGCGTCCATCGGTGGCCTCGACGGTCTCTCGTTCACCTACAACGGCGTGGACGTGAAGAACCAGGTCGACCTGTCCCGCAGCTCGTCGAAGGGCACCGCCGTGTCCGGCGGTGTGCTGACCTACGTCCCCTTCGGCCAGGACGCGATCAGCTTCCTCTACAAGGTCGGCTCGGGCGCGGACGCCTCCACCGCCGCGACGTGGATCTCCGACCTGGACAAGAACGAGCTCGCCTCGATCTACACCTCCTCGTCGTCGTCGCCCGTCACGGTCCCCGGCACGAGCTTCGTCGTCAAGCCGCTCTCGCTCCAGGCCAGCTCCGGCACGTGGACCACGTTCCTCAGCAAGATCGGCGTGAACTCCAACGCGCTCGGCTCGGCCGTCGTCGGCGGTGCGACCAACACCACCACGCCCGAGAACGACGGCACGGTGCTCGACCCCGCCGCCGGCGAGGTGCAGATCATCCCCGTCTCGGCCGCCAACTACATCGGCCAGAGCAACGGCGCCGCGCGTATCAACACGATGAGCGGTGTCTCGATCGGTTCGATCGGCGGCGTCACCCCGACGTCCGGTTCCGCTCCGAGCCTGACGCCCAACGCGTCGTTCTACTCCAGCGAGTGGGGCCGCACGGTCTTCATCGTCGTTCCCACCGCGAAGATCTCCAGCGGTAACGCCGCCTACGACCAGGGTCTGGCCAGCCTGACCAACCCCGCGTCGTCGTCGAGCCTCACCTACTGGGGTTCCTCGGTCCTCCCCAGCACCACCAAGGCCGTGAAGATCAAGTTCGGCTTCGGCGCTCCGCAGGACTCCGCTTTCACCGCCAACAACTGATCGCTCAGAGAAACAGGGAAAGAAAAACAATGGCCATCACCGCTCGGCGCCTCCGCGTCGGCATCGTCTCGGTTGCTGCCGCGGCCGCGCTCATCGTGACTCCGGCGCTGTCCGCCAGCGCCGCCGTCGTGCCCACCGTGGGCTCGACGCACCCCTTCTACCTGCTCGACCCCGAGCAGGCCAACCTCATCCCGGCGAACACCACGCTCGGCTGGGACGACGACGTGCTCGGCGACCCCGAGCCCGGCGACCCGGACGCGAACGCCCTGTTCGCCATCCCGTCCGGGGCCACCGCGGTCAAGACCTTCATCGCGCCGCGCGGCCAGGAGACCACCGAGGGATCGTGGAACGCCTACGGCGCCCTCGACCTGACCCCCGGCGGCATCCTGCTCCCGAACCTCAAGCCCAGCGGCAACACCAACGCGGGTCTGGGTTCGCCCTCGGGCAGCGGCGCGGTCGCCAACGCGGGTGGCGACTACTCGCTCGGTATCGCGTTCTTCAACGGCAACCAGATCATCGAGGCGGACTTCACGTTCATCACGGTGGTCGCCAACGCCAACCCGAGCAAGGCGACCTGGACGTTCGACGTTCCGTCGGTCTCGACCGCCCCGTCGATCACCACCACGGCGCTCAACGCCGCGACGGTCGGCACCGCGTTCTCGCAGACGCTCGCCGCTGACGGCACCTCGCCGATCACGTGGTCGGTCAAGTCGGGCACGGCGCTCCCCGCCGGTCTCGCGATCGACGCCTCCACGGGTGTCATCTCGGGCACGCCCACCACGGCCGGTGCCTACAACGTGACGATCGTCGCGACCAACACCGCCGGTTCCGCGGAGAAGGCCTTCTCGGGCACCGTCTCGGCTCCCGCGCCGACCGCGCCGACCAAGCCCGCGGGCTCGGACGCCAACCAGGTCACGATCGCCGCCCCCGCCAAGGGCGACACGACCGTCACCGTTCCGGCCGGTATCGCCAACGCCAACAAGACGCTGACGGCGTGGGCCTGGTCCGACCCGACCAACCTCGGCAACGTCACCACCGACGCCAACGGCAACGCCGTGGTCGACATCACGAGCCTCCCCGCCGGCGACCACACCGTCGCCCTCACCCTCCCGGGTGACGGCACGTTCGCCGTCCAGGCGTGGGGCACGTTCACGAAGGTCTCCGCGGCCGGTGACACCCTCACCGACTCGGTCGACCTGACCGCCGCCGTGACGGCGAGCGACCTGTGGTCGCTCAACGCCGAGGCCACCAAGGTCGACTTCGGCAACGTCGCGCGCAACGCGAGCGTCACCAAGAAGCTCGGCAAGGTCACCGTCGTCGACGACCGCAACGTCCTCAAGGGCTGGAACCTCACCGCTGCCGTGAGCGACTTCAAGAACGCCTCCAACGACGTCATCCCCGCCACCGCCCTCACCGTGGCGCCCGACTTCTACGCCGGCTACACCCCGGTTGCGGGCATCACGAAGGGCACCGGCACCCAGCTGGCGTCCTCCACGGCCGTCTCGACGCTCACCACCGGTGCGCTCTTCGACGCCGACCTCACCTTCCAGGCTCCGAAGGACGCCCAGACCGGTGAGTACACCTCGACCCTGACCGTCACCCTCACCTCCAAGTGAGCTGACGTCCGGATCATCCGGCAGTAACCCGTGTGGGGGGACCGTCACCGGTCTCCCCACACGGTGCGTCCGGCCCCGGGCCGCGACGACACAGCTCCGATCCCCTCGGATCAGCCCTCGTTCACCCGCGCGACATCCCTACGTCGCCGCTGTCTGCGGAGATATACCGTGCTCTCCTTCACCTCGCGACGCCGCCTCCCGGCTCTGGGTGTCGCCCTGCTCGCCCTGGCGGCGACGCTCGTGGTCCTGCCCCCCTCCGCGCCGGCGCGGGCGGATGACGCGGATGCCGCGACCCCCGCCACCGTCGGCGTGGCGACCCGGCCGGCGGGCGAAGACGGTCGACCCGACGGCCGCTCGCGGTTCACCTACACGGCGGACCCGGGCCAGACGGTCAGCGACCGCGTCCTCGTCGGCAACACCGGCACGCAGCGCCAGGACTTCACGGTCTACGCCACGGACGCCTTCAACGGTGGCGACGGCGCCTTCTCCCTCCTGGGCCACGCCGACACCCCGACGTCGGTCGGCGCCTGGCTGCACTTCGAGGACGGCAGCGACCGCGTGAAGTTCTCGCTCGAGCCGAATGAGGTGCGGCTCCCTGCCTTCACGATCACCTTCCCCGCCGAGGCGACTCCCGGAGACCACGTCGGGGGACTCGTGGCCTCCGTCATCGAGCAGGGGCAGCAGGTCAGCGTGGACCGCCGCGTGGCCACCTCGATCTTCGCCCGCGTCTCGGGCGACCTGCAGCCCTCCCTGAGCATCACGAGCTACGACGCCTCGTACGAGGGCGACTGGTGGAACCCGTTCAGCGGGAGCGTCAAGCTGCACTACACCGTCACCAACCCCGGCAACGTCGCGCTCGCGGGCAACCTCACCTCGGGCGTGAACACGTGGTTCGGCATCCCCGCCACCGGTGTGCAGGGCGGCAGCATCCCGATCCTGCTCCCCGGCAACACCGCGACCTACGATTTCACCGTCGGCGGTGTCGGGCAGTGGCTCTTCCTCAACCCGTCCACGGTCCTGAATCCCTTCGTCGATTCCCCCGACAATGCGCAGCAGCTCATCGTCGCCCCGGTCCGGCGTGACGCCGTGACGTTCGCGGTGCCGTGGGTGCTGCTGATCCTGCTCGCGCTCGCTGCCGCGATCTTCCTGCTGCTGCGCTGGCGCCGTCGGCGCGACGAAGCGCGCGCGCAGGAATGGGTCGACTACATGGAGCGTGCGACGGCCGCCGAAGCGGGAGGACTCGCCGGGGCCACGAGTACGGCGTCGTCGTGAGTCGACGCCGCACGATCGCGTTGCGGGTCGTCGTCGGTGTCTTCCTCGTCGTCGCCGCTGCCGGTGCCACCGCCCCGGCCGTCGCGTCCGACAGCCCGGAGGACGGCACGCCTCTCTCCGTGACGATCACCGACGGCTCCACGCCCACGCCCAGCGCGAGCCCCAGCCGCTCGACCCCGGGGGGAGCGGGTACGGGTGGCGGGCAGGTCGGAGGTTCGAACGGCGGATCACGCCCGGGCGGCTCGGGGTCCGGCGGTGCCGGCGCCGGCGCCGTATCGGGGGGTGGCTCGACCACGCCGCAGACCACGCCGACCGGTGAGGTGAGCGTGGCGGGGATGCTCTACGTGGGCGGCCTGAACGGCAACACCTTCCCGTCCCTGAACCCCACGGACGGAACGGTCGACCTGTGGTTCACGGTGCGCAACGCGTCGACCTCCGTGGTCGACGCGAGCGCGCAGTTCTGGATCGACGGCGCGGTGTTCTCGAACCGGCTGGACACCGCGAGCGAGGTGCCGATCGCGGGGCTGCAGCCGGGGGAGACACGGGTCGTCTCGGCGTCGCTGCACGGTGCCGGTCAGTGGACGCTGGTGTCCGGCCACGTCACCCTCACCCCGCCGGACACGGTGGACGGCACCGCGCTCACGCCCGTGACGCGCGACGGACTGTTCCTGGTGTTCCCGTGGCTGCTCCTCTCGCTCCTCGTCGTCGCGGTCGTCGCCTGGGTCATCGTCCGGGTCGTCCGTGATGCGCTGCCGCCGGTTCCCGAGGCGGTCACGACATGACCCTGTACGACGAGCGCGTCGGCGCGGCATCCGCTCCGTCCGCCCAGGCGGTGCCTCCGCGCCCGCCGAAGCCTCCGCGACGTCCTCCGCGGCGGCGCCCGCAGTACGCGCCGCTGACTCCTGTCCAGGTGTTCGTGCGCGGGATGCTGGTGTCGGTCTCGGTGCTCATCCTGGTTTTCCTCGGGAATCTGCTGCTCGTCAGCCACATCACCCATTTCGCCTCGCAGCAGGAGTTGCGCGACACGTATCGGGCGCAGCTGGCGGAGGGCACCGCCCCCGTCAGCGAGGGCGATTTCGAGGACCATCTCCTCGCGGACGGCGCACCGGTCGCCATGCTGTCGATCCCGCAGCTCGGTGTCGACGAGGTGGTGTCCGAGGGCACGACGTCCGGCACCCTCATGCAGGGGCCGGGGCATCGCCGCGACACCGTCCTCCCCGGTCAGGCGGGCGTGAGCGTCATCATGGGGCGGACGGCGGCGTTCGGTGGACCGTTCGGCAGCATCCAGACCCTCCAGCCGGGGGAGAAGTTCACGGTCCGCACCGGCCAGGGGGAGCAGACGTTCGAGGTGCTCGGCGTCCGCTACGCGGGCGATCCGACTCCGCCCGCGCCGGTGCGCGGCGAGAGCCGACTGATCCTCATGGCCGCGCGCGGTGCCCCGTACCTGCCCACCGGTGTCGTCTACGTGGATGCCAAGTCCACCGGTGCCGCACTCGCGGCCGGTGCCCGTCAGACTACGTCCATGGGACTGCCGCCGCAGGCCAAGGCGATGGCGACGGACATGACCACGGTGTGGGCGCTGGTCTTCGCCCTCCAGTTCCTCGTGGTCGCCGAGTTCCTGGCGGTGTGGGCCTACCGTCGCGTCGGGTGGCAGAAGACGTGGATCGTCTTCGCCCCCGTCCTCCTGCTGGCGAGCGTCTTCGTCTCCGACCAGCTCATCCGCCTCCTCCCGAACCTCCTGTGACCCGAAAGCCGAACATGACCGATCGCCGCGATCCCGAACTCGAGGGTGTTTCGCCCGCTCCGGCCGAGGAATCCGCCGACCCCTACATGACCGACGTCATGAGCGTGGGCGACGCGAGCGTCCTTCGGGACGCCGAGGCGGCGCCCGTGACGTCCGCCGAGCCGGTTCCTGATGCCACCCGCGCGACGCTCGGCATCTCGCACCGCCGCGCGCGTCGGGGTGCGCTGTTCGGCCGCCGCGGCGCCGAGGTCCCGACGGCGGGCGCCGACGACGTCACGAGCGTGATCGCGCCGCCGAGTGCGCCGGACTTCCCGCCACCGACCACGCCGCCCGTCCACGCGACCTCGTCGGCGGGGTACGCCGTTCCCGCCGCGTCCGTGCGCGCCTCGTCCGTCTCGCTCCTGGGCGGCGCGTCGGCCACGGCCGAGCGCCTCGCCGAGGCCGAACGCATCGCGGCTCGACAGGAGGAGCTCTCCGAACTCGACGCGCGGTCGATCTCCGCGTGGTTCGGCGACCACCAGGTGCTCCTCGACGTCTCGCTCACGATGCCGGCCGGACAGGTCACCGCCCTCATCGGCCCCTCGGGTTGTGGCAAGTCCACGTTCCTGCGCATCCTCAACCGCATGCACGAGCTCGTGCCGTCGGCATCCCTCGCCGGTGAGGTCCGGCTGGACGGCGACGACATCTACGACCCGAGCCACCGCCTCATCGATGCACGCAAGGACATCGGGATGGTGTTCCAGAAGCCGAACCCGTTCCCGGCCATGTCGATCTACGACAACGTCATCGCGGGGTTGAAGCTCACCGGCATGCGCGCGTCCCGCGACGAGAAGGACCACCTCGTCGAGACGTCGCTGCAGAGCGCGGGCCTGTGGAAAGAGGTCAAGGACCGTCTCCGGGCGCCCGGCGGGGGTCTCTCCGGTGGACAGCAGCAGCGTCTGTGCATCGCAAGGTCGCTCGCCATCAAGCCCAAGGTGCTGCTCATGGACGAGCCGTGCTCCGCGCTCGACCCGACCTCCACGCGTGTCATCGAGGAGACCATGGGGGAGCTGCAGAAGGAGCTGACGATCGTCATCGTCACGCACAACATGCAGCAGGCGCAGCGCGTCTCGCAGCAGTGCGCGTTCTTCCTGGCATCCCAGGGTCAGCCCGGCCACATTGTCGAGCACGGTGACACGGAGGCGATGTTCGACTCGCCGATCGACCCGCGCACCTACGACTACGTGAACGGTCGCTTCGGATGATCCGCGGGGCGCGTCGCTCGCTGGCCCTGGCCGCAGTGGTCGTGGCGGCCCTGGCCGTACCCGTGCCCGCCCAGGCGGCCGAGACGTTCCCCTGGATCTCCGGATCGGGTTCGACCTGGAGCCAGACCGGCCTGGACGCCTGGCGACGAGACGTCGCCCGGAACCTGGGATTGACCGTGAACTACTCCGGTACCGGTTCCTCGGCCGGGCGGGCCGACTTCATCGCCCAGGTGGTCGACTTCGCGATGAGCGACATCCCGTTCCAGACCGGGGCGACGGAGGAGAATCCCGCCCCGGAGACGGGGATGCCGCCGTACGAGTACCTGCCGATGCTCGCCGGCGGCACGGCGCTCGCGTACAACCTGTGGGTCGATGGTCACCCGGTGACCGATCTGCGTCTCTCCGGCGCCGTCGTCGCCAAGATCTTCGCCGGGGTGATCACCCGGTGGAACGACCCTGCGATTCAGGCGGACAACCCGGCGGTGACCTTGCCCGACCAGGCGATCACACCGGTCGTGCGAGCGGACGGCTCCGGGTCGAGTGCTCAGCTGACCGGGTGGATGGCCGACCGCTATCCGAGCGTCTGGACCTACGGAGAGCGCTCCCTCTTCCCGCGCATCAGCGATTCGTTCCGGGCGCAGAACGGCTCGCTCGGCGTCGCCGGATACGTCTCGCAGGACTACGGTCGAGGCGCCATCACCTATGTCGAGGCGTCCTACGCGTGGAAGTCGGGTCTCCCGGTCGCGAAAGTGCTCAACGACGCCGGGTTCTACGTCGCGCCGACTCCCGCCGCGGCGTCGATTGCGCTCCTGGCGGCAACGCCGGGCTCGGACGGAACCCTCGATCTGCGCCGCGTGCATCGCAGCACCGACCCCCGCGCCTACCCGATCTCGTCGGTGTCGTACCTGATCGCCCCGATCGCGACCAACCGGATCTTCACCGCCGACAAGGGCCGCACCCTCTCCCGGTTCATCGAGTACGCGGCCTGCGAGGGGCAGCAGGAGCTGCCGGGCCTCGGGTACGGCGCCCTGCCGCTCCCTCTCGCCCAGGTCGTGGCGGATCGGGTCTCGCGGATCCCGGGCTCGTCCGGCCCGATCGACCTGAACGGATGCCAGAACCCGACGTTCGCGCCCGGTGACACCGCATCCGACAACGTCCTCCTCCGCACCGCGCCGATGCCTCCCGAGAGCGATCGCTACCCGGGACCGGCGCCGCGACCGGACGAGGTCGACGGCGAGAATCTCTCCGCCACGGTCACGGCATCCGATCTGTTCCAGCTCACCGCGCCGACCTCGACGTCGATCGACTTCGGCGACCTCGGTCGCGGGGGCGCCGAGGTCGCGCGAGCCCTCGGGCGATTCAGCGTCGTCGACGACCGTGCCCGCCTGGGTGGTTGGACGATGCAGGTCTCAGTCAGCGACTTCGTGGGGACCGCGGATCCGACGCTCCGGTTCTCGTCGGCCTCGCTCGGCATCGCCCCGCGCGAGGTCGCGCACCAGGACGGCGTGACGGTGGGCGCGCCGCAGGAAGCGGGCACGGCCGTCTACCCGATGGTGCTCGCCACGGGGGAGCCGAGCACGAGCACGACTCTCGCCGGTGTCGCTTTCGACGCCGATCTGACCCTGCGGATCCCTCGGGATGCCACGGTGGGCGACTACCGCTCGACGGTGACGCTCACGCTGATCGGACGCTGATCCCCGGTTCCTGCCCCGGAGCCTCGATCCGTTGCGCCCCCAGGCGGTCACCCGCGCCGCGCGCTAGCGCCGCGCCCGCGCCCGGGACCGGACGACGCTCGACAGCGTCCCGCGCACGGGCTGTCCGAGATAGATGCCGAGCGATGCGCCGACGGCGAGGGCGATGCCGATCGTCGCCGCGCCCGCGAGCGTCGTGACACCGGTCATCAGCACGGCCGCGTCGTCGCCGGACTCCACGATGCCGAGCAGCCCGCGGAAGACCGCGGCGCCGGGGACCATCGGCAGGATCGCGGCGGTGGTGACGGCCACGGACGGCACATGCAGGCGGTACGCGACCACCATGCCGATGAAGCTGCCGAGGAACGCCCCCACGCCGCTGGCCGCGGCGACCTCGAATCCCACGGCCGAAGCGCCCGTGTAGCCGACCCACGCGACCACGCTGAGCCCGGCGCTGACGAGGACGATCCGCGCCCCGGCGCCGTTGGAGATCGCGACGGCGATCGCGATGACCGCCGCCCCGACGAACTGCAGCGGAAGGGGGCCCAGCGGCAGCGCCATCGACGGCGGTGACATCGCGAGTCCGAGCATCCTGACGGTCTCCAGCCCCGCGAGGATGCCGAGCACCACGCCGAGGGTCTGCGTCGTGAGCTCGAGGATCCGTCCCGTCGCCGTGAGCGCGAAGCCGTCGATGGCATCCTGGGCGGCCCCGACGACCGCCAGGCCCGCGAGCATCAGGACGATCCCGGATGCCACGATGAGGGAGGGACGTATCGCCTGGGCGGCGTCGAGTCCGGTGTCGCGCAGCAGTGGAGAGAGCGCCGCGACCACGGTGATGACGAAGCCGCCGGCGATCTGCGCGAAGAAGTAGGGGACCCGCGCGCGAGCCAGCGCGTGCTGGGTGGTTGCGGCGAGCGCGGCGGCGACGAACGACAGCAGCAGGGCGAGCCAGTTCGCCCCGTACATGATCGCGACGCCGAGGGCGAGCGTCGCCTGCGCGACGACGACGGCCGTCGTGCGATACCGGAACGGCAGGCGTCGGATCGCGCGGCAGCGTGCGATGGCGGCATCCAGGTCGAGTCCGTCGATGATCTCGCCCACGAGCGCCTGCAGGCGCTGCAGCTTCGCGTGGTCGGGCGCGGCGCCGCGCACCACGCGCAGCAGCGTGGTCGGATGGGCCGCACCGGGGAGGCTGTGCGCGACGGTGATCGAGTTGTAGGTGACGTCGACGTGCACCGGGTCCAGCCCGTACGCGCGGCTCACCCGCACGATCGTGGCGGTCACGTCGCTCGCGGACGCGCCCACGACGAGCATCGTCTCGCCGATGCGGATCGCGAGATCCAGGATGCGAGTGGCCCGCGTTTCGTCGATCACGGCGATGAGCTGGGTTTCGGGGGCGAGGGCGTCTTCGGCGTGGACGAGGCGACGCAGCGACGTCAGCCATCGAGCGGAGGTGGGGGGCATCCTGGTCGCTCTCGGGGGAGGGGGGAACGCCACGATCCTATCCGCGGGGCTCGCGCGCTCGCCCCGCATGACGTCGGCGGCATGCGCCCGCCTCTAGAATGATCCTTCGGGCGTGGTATCCGAGCGCCCCGTCGTGGCATCCCGACGCCCGTCCCTCCCCGGGAGTTCCCTCTTATGGCGCTGATCGTCCAGAAGTACGGCGGTTCGTCCGTCGCCGGCGCCGAGAGCATCAAGCGCGTCGGCAAGCGGATCGTCGACACC
>NZ_BADA01000100.1 GCF_000333395.1 Microbacterium sp. B19 | reverse complement strand
GGGTCGGGTAGCCGACGCCGTTGCCGAGCAGGATGCCGAGGGGCCCGGCGCCACCGACGACGTTGAGCGGCGAGGCGGCGGCGACGACCATGAAGATGATCGCCGTGACACCGAGGGAGCCGCGGAGGGTCCGCGGGGTCGCGGCGGCGGCCCCCTTCGATTCGAGCTGGGTCATGTCGGAGCCTTTCGGAGGTCGGGTGTGCGTCCGAGGTTCCTCCCGGAGCGTTGCCTGCCGATGTGATCGGCGTGAAAGTGCCGGAACACGGACTGAGACACCCCCGGTCGCGGTGTCTCAGTCCGGGACACGCGCCGGAAACATCGGTGTCGCGCCGGGGCAACGGCCGCGGCGTACGGTCGCACCGAGTCCACGGGGAGCACCATGACCGCACTTGCCCGCGCCATTGCCCGGCCCACGCCCGTCGCCGGCTTCGGCGCGCGTTCACCGCTGCACGGACTGGAGCGCCGCAGTATCGGCATCGTCGATCTCGCCGCCCAGTCCGTCGCCGCCGTTGCGCCCGCCGCGGCGGCGACGACGGTCGTGCTCCTCGTCGCGGGTGTCGCGCCGGGGGCCGCGGTGGCCGCGATCGTCGCCGCCGGGGTGCTCAGCTTCGCCGTCGCCCGCACCGTGTCGCAGTTCGCCCGCCGCTTCGCCGCGGCCGGCGGGCTGTACACCTACACCGCTCGCGGATTGGGGGAGCGAGCGGGACTGGTCGCCGGTGCGGCGACGGTGATCGGCTACGCGGCGATCGCGATGTTCGCCCTCCTCGGGGGCGCCTACTACCTGAGCTACCTGCTCGGGGCGGCCTGGCCCGGCCTCGATCACGCCGCCACGGTGACGATCGCCCTCCTCGGGGAGGTCGTGTTCGTCGCGGCGGTGTTGGTGTCCGGCATCCGGCTGTCGGCGCGCGTGGCACTCGTCGTCGAGGCGATCTCGGTGGCGCTCATCGTGGCGCTGCTGTCGGTGCTCCTCGTGCTCATCGG
Source organism: Microbacterium sp. B19 (assembly GCF_000333395.1). GTDB lineage: Bacteria > Actinomycetota > Actinomycetes > Actinomycetales > Microbacteriaceae > Microbacterium. The sequence continues at coordinate 7,092 of NZ_BADA01000100.1, read as the reverse complement.
CCCGGCCGACGTCGTCGCGGCCCTCGCGCCCGGCCCCGTGGATCCGGTCGCGCTCGCCGCGGGGGCGGTGGTCGCGCTCACCGCCTTCGTGGGGTTCGAGTCCGCCGCGACCCTGGGGGTGGAGTCGGTGGCGCCCCTGCGCAACGTCCCCCGCGCGATCACCGGCACCGTCGTGATCAGCGGGGCGGTGTACGTCCTGGCCGCCGTCACCCAGGCCTCGGGGTTCCACGCGCTCGGCCTCGACCTCGCCGCGAGCGCGTCGCCCGTCAACGACCTCGCCGGCGCCTACGGCCTTGGACCGTGGGGTGTGGCCGCCGACATGGGGATCACGGCATCCTTCCTCGCGTGCGCGATCGGGACGATGACCGCGCTCGTCCGCGTGCTGTTCGCGATGAGCCGGGACGGGGTGCTGCCCGCGCGACTCGGGCGCACCCACCCGCGCCTGCGCACCCCGATCGCCGCGATCGCGGCCGCCCTCCCGCTGGTCGGGGGCGTTCCCCTCGTGCTCGCGCTCGCCGAGGTCGACGTCCGCGAGGCGATGCGGACGACGCTCGCCGTCGGGGCGACCGGGTACATCGTCGCCTACGTGCTGGTGTGCGTCGCGGCGCCGCTGTTCCTGCGCCGGATCGGCGAGCTGACCGTGGGGCCCGCGGTCGTCGCGGGGGTCTCGGCCGTGGCGCTCACCGCGGCCCTCGTGGCGTTCCTCGTCGTCGGGTCCGACGCCGTCGCGCTGATCTCGGTCGCCGCGGCGGCCCTGCTCGCGGGCGTGCTCATCGCGATCGTCGCGGCGCGCCCGCGGTCACGGCCCATCGGCGCGTACGACGAGCCGGTGGCCGCTCAGGTGCTCGGGGGCGTCGCTCCGCCCGGGCGGACCGATGGCTGAGCGGCAGGGTCTCGCCGCGCGTCAGCCGGGCGCCGTCCGCTCGGCCCTGGCGGTGCTCGAGGCCGTCGCGCACCTGGGTGCCGGGGTGAGCGCGCAGCGCATCTCCACCGAACTCGGTCTCGCCCGCGCGACGACCTACCGCCTGCTGAACCTCCTCGTCGAGGACGAGTACCTCGTCCGCACCCCCGACCTCTCCGGCTTCGCGCTGGGCGCCCGTGTCGCGCAACTGGCCGGGGTGACGGCCGCGCCCGCGCGTCTGCCGGGGGCCGCCCGGGCCCTTCTCGCCGAAGCACGGCGGAGCGTCCGCGGAGGGGTGCACGTCGTGCTGTTCATCGACGGGCGCGTCGTCGTCCTCGACGCCGACCCGGACTTCCCGCTCTCCGACGCCGACCGGCTCGTCCGCGAACCCGCCCGCTACGCCCTGGGTCGGCTGCTGCTCGCGGCCGAGGGGCAGGTGCCGGACGGAGCGGTCGCCGCGGACCTGCGCCGGTTCGGCGCGACGCGGCAGTGCGGCGAGATCGTGCCGACGACGGGATGCCTCGCCCTTCCGATCCGCGACGATCGGGGGCTCACGGTCGGCGCGCTGGGGTTCTCGGGCGCGCGCCACCGCGTCGAGGACCCGACGGAGGTCATCGGGGCGCTGGAGCCGACCGCACGCGCTCTCGCACCGCTCGTGGTGTGAATGGCCTCATGTGGGCAGGATCGTGACGACACCCGCCCCGCCCGCCGGGGCCACGACCCGCGAGACGCAGCAGCACATCTTCGTCCGCGCGTCGCGCTGCCGCTCGCTGTAGAACACGTCGCGGTGGTCGATGTCGCCGTCGAGTCCGGCCACGCGAACCTCGCACAGCCCGCACTCGCCCTTGCGGCAGTCGTACATCAGGTCCGCGCCCGCCGCCTCGAGCGCCTCCAGCATCGACTGGTTCGGCGGCACCACGGTCTCCAGGCCCAGGGAGGGGATGCGGACGGTGAACGGCTGCGGATCGTGCCAGCCGCTGTTGCCGAACGTCTCCGTGCGCAGGTCGGCGGGCGGCAGCCCCGCCTCGATCCAGGCCCGCCGCACGGCATCCATGAGTCGAATGGGACCGCACACGTACATCTCCGTCCCCGGTTCGACCGAGGCGACCAGGCGCGTCACCGAGACCGACGTCCCCTCGTCGTGGACGTGCACCGCGAGGCGGTCGCCGTGCCGCTCGCCGAGGTCGTCGAGGTAGGCCATGAGCGGGCGGCTGCGGCCGAGGTAGAGCAGCCGGTAGTCGGCTCGGGCGGCGCGCAGGCGTTCGGCCATGCCGTGCAGGGCCGTGATGCCGATGCCGCCCGCGACCAGCACGTACCGACGCGCGCCGAGGCGCAGGGGGAAGTCGTTGAGCGGCTGTGTCACCTCGATCCGGTCTCCGGGGCGCAGCGCGTTCATCACGGCGGCGCTGCCGCGGCTCACGGGGGAGGTGTAGACGCTGAGCGCCACGCGGGCGCCGTCGGGGGTGGCATCCACGATCGAATACGAGCGCCGCTCGATCTTCCCGGCGATCGGCACGCGCACGTCGAGGTGCGCGCCGGGCTCGACCCGGACGGGGGAGTCGACGTCGATCTCGATGCGCCGGATCTCGGGCGTGAGGGCGCGCGCGGCGGCGACCGTGCCGCCCTGCCACACCTCGCGGTGCGCGACGGCCATCAGCCCACCGCCGCGGGGGTGCGTTCGCGGCCCTCGGCGGCGAGCATGCGCTCCAGCAGCCGGCGCACCCACATCCCGCCGGCGTCGATGTTCAGGCTGTAGAACTCGTAGTCGGGGTTGGCGTCGATCGCGGCCTGCTGGGCGGTCAGCATCGCCTCGTCCTCGCCGAAGACGCCGTGGACGCCCTCCCGCAACTGCGTGGTGATGAGCTGGCTGTCGAGGCGGTAGTTGCGCTGGAACGACCAGAAGTAGTGGCTCGTGCGGTCGGTCTCGGGCGTGATGGTGTTCATGACGTAGCCGTTCACGCCCTGCGAGCGGTCGCCCTCCGGGGCGCCGGTGCCGGCGGCGGCGACGCCGACGTCGATGCAGATCGTGGACGGCGCCTCGTAGTGGATGATCTGCCAGCGGTCCACGCGACCGGTGAAGCCGGGGAACTTGTCGCGCATGTTCTTGAGCCAGAACGGCGGCGGTTCGATGTCGCGCATCCACCGTTCCACCGTGACGGTGGTGTCGTCGTGGGTCGTGACGAACTCGGACTCGCTGAGCTCCTTCTGGCCGATGCTGCTGGAGTGGACGAACTCCTCGTGCGTGAGGTCCATGAGGTTGTCGAGGATGAGCTGGTAGTTGCACGGGGCGTGGATCGTCAGACCGTCACCGGTCCACTCGGGGTGGGTCATCTGGTGCATGTCGGGGATGAGGTCGGGGTCGGCCAGTGCCGCGTCGCCGACCCACACCCACACGTACCGGTAGCGGTCGACCACGGGGAACGAAGGCACGAGCGCGCTGGGGTTGATCGTCTCCTGCGCGGGCATGGAGGTACAGCGACCGCGGGGGTCGTAGGTGATGCCGTGGTACGGGCACCGGATGTCGCCGGGCCCCACGAGCGTCCCCTGCGACAGCGGTGCGAGGCGGTGCCAGCACGCGTCGGCGAGGGCCACGGCGGTGCCGTCCTCGGTGCGGTACAGCGCCAGCGGCCGTCCGGCGACGGTGCGCGCGAGCGGGCGCTTGCGCGTGACCTCGTGGTCCCACGCGGCCACGTACCAGGCGTTCCGGGGGTAGTCGAGCAGCTTGGCCGCCATCGTCTCGGTCACGGGACCTCCTCGTCCTCAATAACTATCTCGATAGATATTGCGAGGAAGATATCGTGGGCGGACACCGCGACGCAAGAGGGGAGTCCGCGATGAGCCTGCGCTACGCGCTGCTGGCCCTGCTGACCGCTCAGCCGATGACGGGGTACGACCTCGCGAAGGCCTTCCACGGGTCGGTCGGGCACGTCTGGCACGCCCCCGATTCGCAGATCTACCCCGAGCTCAAGCGCATGGTCGCCGACGGTCTGCTGCGCGACGCGTCGGTCCCGTGGGGCGCCGCCACGACCAAGACGCAGTACACGATCACCGACGAGGGCGTCGACGACCTCCGCCGCTGGATGGAGCAGCCCGTCGCGTACGGCGCCGACCGCGACCCCGCGCTCCTGCGCGCGGCCTACTTCGAGTGGGCCGACCCGGATGCCGCTCGCGCGCGGCTGCGCGAGCACATCGCCCACTACCGCGTCCGCCGGGGGCTGTGGCAGGCGCAGCTGGAGGCGATCCGGAGCCGCACCCATCCGATCGTCGCCCGCCGCCTCGAGACGGACACGCGGCACGATCCCGAGGCGATCGTGGCGTTCAAGGTGTTCGCGTACGAGGGGTTCGTGGCGCGGGCCGACCACGAGATCGCCTGGGCGGAGCGCGGCCTCGCCCTCGTCGACGCCCTCCAGGGGCGCGCGGCCGACGCGGGCACCTCCGACGAGGGCGACGGCGCCGACGTCACTGCGGCGGGCCGCGTCACCGACTAGGGCGCCGACAGCAGCCGCGCTCGGAGGTCGGCCTTCCGCACCTTCCCCGACGCCGTGCGAGGCAGGTCGTCCACGACGGTGACCGTCTTCGGGATCTTGTACCTCGCGATCTGACCGGTGAGCTCCGCGCGCACGCTCTCGGTGTCGACCGACACCCCCTCGGCCACCGTGACCAGGGCGATCGGCACCTCTCCCCACTTCTCGTCCGGGATGCCGATCACCGCGACGCCCGTGATCCCCGGGATGCCGAGGATCAGCCCCTCGACTTCGGCGGGGTAGATGTTCTCGCCGCCGGAGATGATGAGGTCCTTGAGCCGGTCGGCGATGTAGAGGTAGCCGTCCTCGTCGAGGTAGCCGAGGTCGCCGGAGCGGAACCACCCGTCCAGCGCGAACGCGGCGGTCGTCGCCTCGGGCTGCCCGTGGTAGCCGGCGAACACGTTGGGGCCGCGCACCTGGATCTCCCCGACCGTGCGGGCGGGAGCCGGCATCCCGTCCTCTCCGACGACCCGGACGTCGGTGAAGAAGTGCGGCAGGCCGACGCTCCCGGCCTTCGCGCGGGTCATCGCGGCGGACAGGCTCGTCGCGCCGGGGGAGGTCTCGGTCATGCCGTAGCCCTGCGTGAACGACAGCCCGCGCGCCTCGTACGCCTCGCGGATCCGCGGCGGTACCGCCGATCCGCCGCACGTGAGCGTGCGCAGGCTCGACACGTCGGTGCGGGACCACTCGGGATGGTCCGCCATGAGTTGGTAGGTCGTCGGGACGCCCGAGACGACCGTGACGCCGTGGCGCTCGATCAGGTCGAGCGCGCGTCCGGCCTCGAACCCGTTCTCGAGCACCACGGTCGCGCCCTTCAGGAGAGCGGGGAGCGCCCCCATGCCGAGCGAGGCGACGTGGAAGAGCGGCGAGATCATGAGCGACACGTCGGAGGAGACGAGGTCGTAGTCGATGATCGTGTTCATCGACACCCACGTGAGGTTGCCGTGCGTGAGCACCGCGCCCTTGGCGCGACCGGTGGTGCCGGAGGTGTAGACGAGCGCGGCGGGGTCGTCGAGCCCCACGTCTTCGGGCGGCGGCGCGGTGACCGCGCGGTCCAGCAGGCGGGCCAGGCCCGGTTCGCCGTCTCTCGCCGAGGCGCCCGTGCTCAGGACGTGCGCGACCGGCGCGGTCGACACCGCTGCGGTCACGCGATCCGTGAACGACGGATCGTGGACGAGCACGCGAGCGCCGGAGTCGGCCAGCACGTGCGCGATCTCGGGGGCGGCGAGGCGGGTGTTCACCGGCACGAACACCGCGCCGAGGTGGGCCGCGCCGAACAGCGTGACCAGGAACTCCGGCGAGTTCTCACCGAGGTATGCGACGCGGTCGCCCCGGACGACGCCGTGGTCGGCGAACACGGCAGCGGCCCGCTCCACGGCGGTGGCGAGGTCGGCGTAGCTGAGGCGCCGGTCGTCGCCGAAGATCAGGGCGGTCTTGTCGGGGTGCTTGAGGCGGCGGCGGGGGAGCCAGGCGCCGAGTCCGGGTGTGCTCATGGGTCTCTTCGTCGAGGAGGGGCGCTACCGTGCGCCCCGGAGCGGGGGAGGGATGCCGGGAGGCGGGGACGGCGAGGTGCGGGCGGCGGAACGCACCTCGCCGGGGTCGGGCCGGGGCCGACCGGGCGAGCGCGGCCGGACCGGAGAACCGAAGGTCAGGCGTAGAAACGGTACAGGCCGCGCGCGACGACGGCGGGCTTGTCGCCGCCCTCGACCTCGACGGTCTGGTCGACGGCCAGCTGATAGCCGCCGCGCACCTCGGTCACCTCGGCGACCACGGCGTTCATCCGGACGCGCGCGCCCACCTTCACCGGCGAGACGAAGCGCACCTTGTCGAGGCCGTAGTTGACCTTCGTCGTGACCCCGGTGACGTCGAGCAGTTCGGTCCAGAACTTCACCGTGAGCGACAGGCTCAGGTAGCCGTGGGCGATGGCGCCGCCGAACGGGCCGTCCTTCGCACGCTCGGGGTCGGTGTGGATCCACTGGTGGTCGTCGGTCGCGTCGGCGAAGAGGTCGACGCGGTCCTGCGTGATCTCGAGGTACTCGGACCAGCCGAGGTCGGTGCCGGCGAGGCCGGCGACGTCGGCGTAGGCGACGGTCGTGGTCATGATGTTCTCCGTTTCGAGGGAGTTTCGGTGAAGGCGGATGGGTCTAGAGGCCGAGCAGACGCGCGGCGTTGTCGCGGAGGATGCCGGGGAGGCGTTCGGGCTTGAGTGACGTCTGCTCGACGTCGCGCAGCCAGCGGTCGGGGGTGAGGAGGGGGAAGTCGCTGCCGAAGAGCACCCGCTCGCGCAGGAACGCGTTCGCGGCCCGCACGAGCTGCTCGGGGAAGTACTTCGGGCTCCACCCGGACAGGTCGATCCAGGTGTTGTGCTTGTGGGTCGCGACCGAGATCGCTTCGTCCTGCCACGGCACGGAGGGGTGCGCCATGACGATGTTCAGCGCCGGGAAGTCCGCGGCGACACCGTCGAGGAGCATCGGGTTCGACAGGGCCAGACGGAACCCCCGGCCGCCCGGCATCCCGGCTCCGATCCCGGTCTGTCCGGTGTGGAACAGGGCGACGACTCCGGCGGCCTCGATCTCGGCGTAGAGCGGGTAATACCGCTCGTCGCTCGGGTCGAACCCTGCACGGTCGGATGGAACTTTGATCGGCGGACGCCGGAGTCCTCGATCA
>NZ_BADA01000101.1 GCF_000333395.1 Microbacterium sp. B19 | reverse complement strand
CAGCATGCAGGTCCCGTTTGAGGCGCATTGGAAGGCGGCTGAACTCGGCGACGCCTCGCAGATCCAAGCCGATATCAGTGCCAATGCCCCGGCATGACGCGGGCTCGATTCGCCGCCGCGCTCGTCACAGCTGCCGTCGTCGGCGGATGTACGACGGCATGCACCGCGCAGCAGGCCGCGAATCCTGACCGAGGAGTCGAGGCGCCGCCGGCCATGGCCCAGGTGGAGAGGCGGTCACTCACTTCGACGGTGGTTCTGAGCGGCACGATCGTGCCGAACCCCGAATTCCTGGTCGAGGCGCCGGCGGTTCTTGGTCGCGAAGGCCGCGCGCGCGGCGATCGACGAGGCTTCGTCAGCCAGGAGGACCGGCGTCTCCGTCGGGAAGAGGACGTACGACGTCGCCTGCCCGCGCTCGGTGGTCTTCTCGGTCGAGGCGATCTGCCACACGCGGTTGACCGCGCCGTCGGCGACGCGTCCCGACACCTTCTCCGAGGCGATCGGCGTGACCTTCTTCGTGAACGCGTTGCCGGCCGGGTTGGTCGCCGAGATCGGCAGCCGCACCGCGTCGATCTCGTTGACGACGTTCGCGACGCCGTCCACGGTCATGTCGAGCCGCGCCGAGAACAGGTGCTGGTGGTACGGCGCGCCCAGGCCCGGCGCGACCTCGGACGCGAACGGGTAGCCCTCGCCCGGGTAGGCGGAGGTGAACAGGATGCCGGTGAGCTTGGCCTCGCACTCGATGGTGCCGTCGAGGTAGAGGTACCAGTAGAAGCCGTAGTCGTAGTTGCCGACGGTGGTGAAGAACGAGATCACGAGCCGGCGGGCTCGACGCACCTCGCTCGACCCCGTGAAGAGGTCGGTGTGCTTCCACAGGGAGCCGAAGTCCTCCTCGTGCATGCACACGGCGTTGCGGATGGTCCGCGGCATCCCGTTCTCGTCGGAGAGGATGGCATCCACGTACGTGATGTCGCCGACGCAGTCGCAGCCGAGCTCGAGCTCGTTCGTGTACCGGCCGAACAGGTACTCGCCGGTGTCGAAGTAGTTCTGCCAGAAGCGGTTCGGCGCGGGGTCGGCGTACGGGACGACCATCTCGCTGATGGACCCGCGGTACATCACCGGGCGACCGGCGAACGACAGCTGGCGGAGGATGAGCCCCTCGCGGGTGTCGAAGCCGATGCGGAGATCCCACTCGCCCCACGTGACGTGCTCGTCGTCGACGGTGAAGCTCGACCCCTCGGGCTGCGTGATGACGATGGGCTTCAGGCCTTCCAGCGGCGGCCCCTGCAGTTCGGGGTCGTCGAAGTTGCCGTGGGTCTCCGGAACCGTGAAGCCGGGGGTGTCGATGATCTCGATCACCTGGCGCGCGGCGACGTCGATGTAGGCCGTGAGGCCGTCGACGGGGTGCGCCCACGGGTGGTCGGCGGGGTGGTCCTGGCGGAACGCGAAGGTGCGCAGGATGCGACGGCCCACCTCGTTTTCGTACCCGTAGTGACCCGCCGACAGCGGGACGAGCACCACCTGCTCGGGCGACAGCCCGCGCGCCTCGAGCGCGGCGACCCACGCGGCGCTCTCGTTCGCGATGACGGCCACCTCTTCGAACTCGGCATCCAGGATCGGGAGCTGTCCCTCCGAACCGTCGAGCTCGGTGGAGCGGAGTACCGCGCCGGTGGCGAGCGATACCACGAGGTCGAGGGAGTGCGCGGTGCGCAGGTTCAGCAGCTGCACGCGGGCGCGCCGCTCGGGGGCGGGCGCTTCGCCCCGCTCCCAGGCCAGGACCTCGCCCTTCGGTGCCTCTTCGAGGCCGACGTAGGCGAAGCGGGTCGCCTCGTCGACGCCGTCGAGGCCCGCGACGATCGTGCGGACGGCGGTGATCTCGGCGGGGGTCAGCGAGCCGAGCGGGTGGGCGGGCGCCGCGGGGGCGGTGAAGTCGGAGACGGTGGGATCGGTGAGGGTCATGGTGTCTTCCTGATGGAGCGGGTGGGGAGGGGGAGGGATCAGCCGGCGATGGCGTCGGTGAGCTTTGCGTAGGCGGCCGGGCGGCGGCGACGGATCCAGGCGGCCTGGACGTAGCCGAACACCGGGACGAGCACGACGAGGGCGAGGAGCGCCCAGGTCACCGCGCCGAACGTCGGTGCGCCGTCGGCATCGACGTCGCCGACCATGACCGGGAAGTACGCCACGATCACGACGGCGGACACCGCGAGCCCGAGGAAGCCGAGGGCGGGGGCGATCACGGTGTTCCAGGGACGGCGGTCGGCGCGGTTGCGGGCGAAGTACACGATCACGGCGACCGAGGTGGCGGCCATCAGCACCACGATCGCGACGGTCGCTACCCCGGACAGCCACGTGAACACCTGCAGCAGCGGGTCGAGCCCGAGGAGCGCGAAGACGGCGAGCAGGATGCCGGCGGTCGCGGTCTGCACGAGCGACGACGCGTGCGGGGACAGGTGGCGGGAGTGCACGCCGGACAGGCGCTCGGGCAGGACCCCCGCGGTGGACATCGCGTGCTGGTACCGGGTGAGGACGTTGTGGAACGACAGCACGCACGCGAACATCGACGTCAGCAGCAGGACGTTCACGAGCACCTCGCCGACCGTGCCGAGGTAGATCGCGACGGTGCGGAGCATCAGCGTCGCCGGGTTCTCCGCCGCTGCGGCCATGATGCCGCCGGGACCCCACGCCATGATCAGGCCCCACGTCGCGAGCGTGTAGAAGATGCCGATGCCGATGACCGCGCCGTAGGTCGCGCGCGGGATGGTGCGGTCGGGGTCGCGGGCTTCGTCGCGGAAGATCGCCGTGGCCTCGAACCCGATGAACGCGGCGATCGCGAACATCAGCCCCACACCGGGCGAGCCGCTGAAGACGTTGGCAGGCTCGAACGGCGCGAGGCTCAGGCCCTCGGGTCCGCCGTTGACGACGACCGCGGCGACGAGCACGAGCACGATGGCGACCTCGGCGACCAGCAGCACGCCGAGCACCTTGCTCGAGAGGTCGATGTGGCGGTAGCCCAGGATGCCGACGAGCCCCACGGTGGGCAGTGCGTACAGCCACCACGCGAGGTCGG
>NZ_BADA01000102.1 GCF_000333395.1 Microbacterium sp. B19 | reverse complement strand
CAGCTTCCAGATTACCGGGGGAGTATTGTTAGGGGCGTTGTGGTGCAGGACTAGAGGAAGTCGACTGTCAGCAAAGCCAAAGCGAGGGTGGCCCGCCTTTCTGTTATGCGCATCCACCCAATCCTCATTGAAGTATTTCCTGAATATGTTTAGATAATCGTCGTCTCGACCATCGAGCGCACGCGTGACCGCGTCCGTGTCGACATCCACACCGCCCGCCCGGGCATCGTGATCGGTCGCCGCGGCGCCGAGGCCGAGCGCATCCGCGCCGACCTCGAGAAGCTCACCGGCAAGCAGATCCAGCTCAACATCCTCGAGGTCAAGAACCCCGAGGCCGACGCTCAGCTCGTCGCGCAGGGTGTCGCCGAGCAGCTCTCCGCCCGCGTGGCCTTCCGCCGCGCGATGCGCAAGGGTCTGCAGGGTGCGCAGCGCGCCGGCGCCAAGGGTGTTCGCATCCAGGTGTCCGGCCGTCTCGGCGGCGCGGAGATGAGCCGGTCGGAGTTCTACCGCGAAGGCCGTGTGCCCCTGCACACGCTCCGCGCGAACATCGACTACGGCTTCTACGAGGCCAAGACGACCTTCGGTCGCATCGGCGTGAAGGTCTGGATCTACAAGGGCGACCTCACCAACAAGGAGCTCGCTCGCGAGCAGGCCAACGCGCCCAAGTCGCGCGGTCGTGACGACCGCGGTGGCGACCGTCGTCGTGGCCCGCGCAATGAGGCCCCCGTGGCAGAAGGAGCGTCGGCGTAATGCTCATCCCCCGCAAGGTCAAGTACCGCAAGCAGCACCACCCCGGCCGCTCGGGCCAGGCCACCGGTGGCACCCAGGTGTCGTTCGGTGAGTTCGGCATCCAGGCGCTCACCCCCGCTTACGTGACCAACCGTCAGATCGAGTCCGCTCGTATCGCGATGACGCGTCACATCAAGCGTGGTGGAAAGGTGTGGATCAACATCTACCCCGACCGTCCGCTCACCAAGAAGCCGGCCGAAACCCGCATGGGTTCCGGTAAGGGTTCCCCCGAGTGGTGGGTCGCGAACGTCAAGCCGGGCCGTGTCCTCTTCGAGGTCGCGGGCGTGAACGAGCAGCTCGCTCGCGAGGCGCTCACCCGAGCAATCCACAAGCTGCCGTTGAAGGCACGCATCATCAAGCGCGAGGAGGGCGACGCGTAATGGCGATCGGCACCAAGCAGCTCGCCCCGAGCGAGCTCGACACGTTCGAAGACCAGCGCCTCGTCGAGGAGCTGCGCAAGGCCAAGGAAGAGCTGTTCAACCTGCGCTTCCAGTCGGCCACCGGCCAGCTCGAGAGCCACGGCCGCATCCGTGCGGTCAAGCGCGACATCGCGCGGCTGTACACGGTGATCCGCGAGCGCGAGCTCGGCATCCGCGCCACGCCGGCCCCGGTCGAGGCGACGAAGGCGAAGAAGAGCAAGGCGAAGAAGGCGGATGCCGCCGACGACGCCGCGAAGGAAGAGGCGGAGTAATGGCTACCGCGAAGAAGGCAGAGGCCGAGGCGCAGGTCGCTGGCCACGAGCACGCCGCCAACGACGTGCGCGACGAGAACGCCCGCGGTTACCGCAAGGCGCGTCGCGGCTACGTCGTCAGCGACAAGATGGACAAGACGATCGTCGTCGAGGTCGAGGACCGCGTGAAGCACCCGCTCTACGGTAAGGTCATCCGTCGCACGTCGAAGGTCAAGGCCCACGACGAGACGAACTCGGCCGGCATCGGCGACCTGGTCGTCATCAACGAGACCCGTCCGCTCAGCGCCACCAAGCGCTGGCGTCTGGTCGAGATCCTCGAGAAGGCCAAGTAAGCCTCGCGGCTGCTTGGAACCCAAGGAGTAACAAGTGATTCAGAACGAATCCCGGCTGAAGGTCGCCGACAACACCGGCGCCAAGGAGCTGCTGACCATTCGCGTGCTCGGCGGCTCGAACCGCCGCTACGCGGGCCTGGGCGACGTCATCGTCGCCACGGTCAAGGACGCGATCCCCGGTGGAAACGTCAAGAAGGGCGACGTGGTCAAGGCCGTCGTCGTCCGCGTGGTCAAGCAGACCCGTCGTCCCGACGGCTCGTACATCAAGTTCGACGAGAACGCCGCCGTGATCCTGAAGAACGACGGGGAGCCCCGCGGCACCCGTATCTTCGGACCGGTCGGTCGTGAGCTTCGCGACAAGAAGTTCATGAAGATCGTCTCGCTCGCCCCGGAGGTCATCTGATCATGGCGAAGATCAAGAAGGGTGACCTGGTTCAGGTCATCTCGGGCAAGAAGCAGAACAAGGGCGGCGACCGCGGCAAGCAGGGTAAGGTCCTCGAGGTCCTCACCGAGCAGAACCGCGTGATCGTCGAGGGCGTGAACTACGTCACGAAGCACAACCGCGTCGGCCAGTCCCAGCGCGGCACCAAGACCGGTGGCATCGAGACGTTCGAGGCCCCGATCCACATCTCCAACGTCGCGATCGTCGACCCCTCGACCAAGAAGCCGACCCGTGTCGGTCACCGCGTCGAGGAGCAGGTGAAGGACGGCGTCAAGCGCACCGTCCGCGTGCGCTACGCGAAGAAGTCAGGCAAGGACCTCTGAATATGAGCACCGACACTGCCGCGGTGGCTGGCAAGATCCAGCCCCGCCTGAAGCAGAAGTACAACACCGAGATCAAGAAGGCCCTGCAGGAAGAGTTCGGCTACGCGAACGTCATGCAGATCCCCGGCCTGGTCAAGGTCGTCGTGAACACCGGTGTCGGCGAGGCAGCTCGCGACAGCAAGGTGATCGATGGCGCGGTCGACGACCTCACCAAGATCACCGGTCAGAAGCCCATCGTCACCAAGGCCCGCAAGTCCATCGCGCAGTTCAAGCTGCGCGAGGGCCAGGCCATCGGTGCGCACGTCACCCTCCGTGGCGACCGTGCGTGGGAGTTCCTCGACCGCCTCGTCAACCTCGCACTGCCCCGTATCCGCGACTTCCGCGGTCTCTCGGCCCAGCAGTTCGACGGCAACGGCAACTACACCTTCGGTCTCCAGGAGCAGTCCGTGTTCCACGAGATCGATCAGGACCGCATCGACCGCGTGCGTGGTTTCGACATCACCATCGTCACCACCGCCAAGACCGATGACGAGGGCCGCTCGCTGCTCCGCCAGCTCGGCTTCCCGTTCCAGTCGGCGGACGCTCAGGCCTGAGCCCCCGGGCCCCCGGCATCCCGGGGGCCTCTCATCGAAGGTCGGCTGTCGTGTAACGGCAGTCGAAACCTCATGATCGAAAGAAGCAACACATGACGATGACAGACCCGGTCGCAGACATGCTGACCCGTCTGCGCAACGCGAACTCGGCGCACCACGACTCCGTGTCGCTGCCGAGCTCCAAGCTCAAGACGCACATCGCCGAAATCCTCAAGCAGGAGGGTTACATCGCCGAGTGGTCCGTTTCGGACGCCCGCGTCGGCCAGACCCTCACCCTGACGCTGAAGTACGGCCCGAACCGCGAGCGGTCGATCGCCGGCATCAAGCGCGTCTCGAAGCCCGGCCTCCGCGTGTACGCGAAGTCCACCGAGGTCCCCACGGTCCTCGGCGGTCTGGGCGTGGCCATCCTGTCCACCTCCTCCGGTCTCCTCACCGACCGTCAGGCCGAGCAGAAGGGCGTCGGCGGGGAAGTCCTCGCCTACGTGTGGTGATCTGACATGTCGCGTATCGGACGTCTTCCCATCGACATCCCCGCCGGAGTCACCGTCACGGTGAACGGCCGGGAGGTCGCCGTCAAGGGACCCAAGGGCGAGCTCACGCTCTCCGTGGCATCCCCCCTCGAGGTGTCGGTCGAGGAGAACCAGGTTCTCGTCACCCGCCCCGACGACGAGCGCGAGTCGCGGTCGCTCCACGGCCTGACCCGCACGCTCATCAACAACAACATCATCGGTGTCACCCAGGGCTACTCCAAGGGCCTCGAGGTCGTCGGCACGGGTTACCGCGTGGCGCAGAAGGGCAGCTCGGTCGAGTTCGCCCTCGGCTTCTCGCACCCCGTCCTGATCGACCCGCCCGCGGGCATCACCCTCACGGTCGAAGGCAACAACAAGCTGACCGTGAGCGGCATCGACAAGCAGGCCGTCGGCGAGGCCGCCGCCAACATCCGCAAGATCCGCAAGCCCGAGCCCTACAAGGGCAAGGGTGTGCGGTACGCGGGCGAGGTTGTGCGCCGCAAGGCCGGAAAGAGTGGTAAGTAGCCATGGCTATCAAGACAAAGTCCGCCGCCCGCGCGCGTCGCCACGCTCGTCTGCGCAAGAAGGTCGTGGGTACGGAGCTCCGTCCCCGTCTCGTCGTGACGCGTTCGGCCCGCCACGTCTTCGTCCAGCTGGTCGACGACAGCAAGGGTCACACCGTGGCGTCGGCCTCGACCCTCGAGGTTGACCTGCGTTCGTTCGACGGTGACAAGACCGCCAAGGCCCGCAAGGTCGGCGAGCTCGTCGCCGAGCGCGCCAAGGCCGCCGGCTTCTCGGACGTCGTGTTCGACCGCGGCGGCAACCGTTACGCCGGTCGTGTCGCCGCGATCGCCGAAGGCGCCCGCGAAGGAGGGCTGAACCTGTGAGTGACAACAAGGAGACCGAAGTGACCGAGCAGACTGCACCGACTGAGGGTGCGGCTGGGTCCCAGGCACCCGCCGAGCGTGAGCGCGAGCCCCGCCGCGGTGGTCGCGAGCGCAACGCCAACCAGCGTGACCGTGGGTCGCGCGACCGCAACGAGAGCCAGTTCCTTGAGCGCGTCGTGACGATCAACCGCGTCTCGAAGGTCGTCAAGGGCGGTCGTCGCTTCAGCTTCACGGCGCTCGTCGTCGTGGGTGATGGCAACGGCGTCGTGGGCGTCGGCTACGGCAAGGCCCGCGAAGTCCCCCTCGCCATCTCGAAGGGTGTCGAGGAGGCGAAGCGCAACTTCTTCCGCGTTCCGCGCTCCGGCTCGACCATTCCCCACCCCGTCCAGGGTGAGGCTGCCGCCGGTGTGGTGCTCCTGCGCCCCGCCGCCGCCGGTACCGGTGTTATCGCCGGTGGTCCCGTCCGCGCCGTCCTCGAGTGCGCCGGCATCCACGACGTCCTCTCGAAGTCGCTCGGGTCGTCGAACACGATCAACATCGTGCACGCGACCGTCGAGGCTCTGAAGTCGCTCGAGGAGCCCCGCGCCGTGGCCGCCCGCCGCGGTCTGGAGTTCGACCAGGTCGCCCCGGCCCGCCTCGTGCGCGCCGAGGCCGCCGCTCAGAAGGTAGGTGCCTGATGGCCGAGCGTCTGAAGGTCACGCAGATCAAGTCCAAGGTGAGCGAGAAGCAGAACCAGCGTGACACGCTGCGCTCGCTCGGTCTGAAGCGGATCGGCGACTCGGTCGTCCGTCCCGACGACGCGCAGACGCGCGGCTACGTCAAGACCGTCGCCCACCTCGTCAAGGTTGAGGAGATCGACTAATGGCTGACAAGAAGGACGAGACCGCCACGGTCGACGCCCCGAAGAAGGCTCCGGCCCGTAAGACGGCCGCGAAGAAGGATGCCGCCCCCGCGGCGCGCCCCGGCGTGCTGAAGGTCCACCACCTGCGTCCCGTCCCGGGCGCTCACACCGCGAAGACCCGTGTCGGTCGCGGTGAGGGCTCGAAGGGTAAGACGGCCGGTCGCGGTACCAAGGGAACCAAGGCCCGCTACCAGGTCAAGGTCGGTTTCGAGGGTGGGCAGATGCCGCTGCACATGCGCACCCCGAAGCTCCGCGGCTTCAAGAACCCGTTCCGGGTCGAGTACCAGGTCGTGAACCTGGACAAGCTCGCCGAGCTCTACCCCCAGGGTGGCGACGTGACCGTCGTCGACCTGGTGGCCAAGGGCGCCGTGCGCAAGAACGAGAAGGTCAAGGTGCTCGGCACCGGCGACATCTCGGTCGCGCTCAACGTGACGGTCGACAAGGTCTCCGGCTCCGCCGAGCAGAAGATCGTCGCCGCCGGCGGCTCGATCAACTGACGTATCACCCGGGGAGGGGCCGGCGGCCGTGTGGCCGTCGGCCCCTTCTGGGTTAGTCTGATTCCGAGTGCGCCTCGTCGCGCGCCGAGATCGTTCTGGAGGAATCCCCTTGTTCAGCGCCATCGCGCGGGTTTTTCGCACGCCCGACCTGAGGCGGAAGATCGCCTTCACGCTGGGCATCATCGCCATCTACCGGCTGGGTGCCCACGTGCCGACGCCATTCGTCGACTTCCCGAACGTCCAGAGCTGTCTCGCATCGTCGGGAAGCACCGAGGGGCTCCTCTCGCTGGTCAACCTCTTCTCGGGTGGCGCGCTCCTCCAGCTGTCCATCTTCGCGCTGGGCGTCATGCCGTACATCACGGCGACGATCATCGTGCAGCTCCTGCGTGTGGTCATCCCGCACTTCGAGACGCTGTACAAAGAGGGACAGGCCGGTCAGGCCAAGCTCACGCAGTACACGCGCTACCTGACGATCGCGCTCGCGCTCCTGCAGTCCACGACCCTCGTGACCGTCGCCCGGTCGGGTCAGCTGCTCGGCACGGGTGGTGCGCCCGAGTGCCAGCAGCTGCTCACCAACGACATCTGGTGGGCGCAGCTGCTCATGATCATCACCATGACCGCCGGCACCGGCCTGGTCATGTGGTTCGCCGAGCTCGTCACGGAGCGCGGTGTCGGCAACGGCATGTCGATCCTGATCTTCACCTCGGTCGCCGCGACGTTCCCGGCCGCGATGTTCGCGATCCTGAACACCCGCGGCGTGGAGGTCTTCCTCCTGGTCCTTGCCGTCGGCATCGTCGTCGTCGCGCTCGTCGTGTTCGTCGAGCAGTCGCAGCGTCGTATCCCGGTGCAGTACGCCAAGCGCATGGTGGGGCGTCGCACGTACGGCGGAACCAACACCTACATCCCGATCAAGGTCAACATGGCCGGTGTCGTGCCGGTGATCTTCGCGTCGTCGCTGCTCTACATCCCCGCGCTCATCGCGCAGTTCAACCAGCCGCAGGCGGGTCAGGAACCGGCGCCGTGGGTGACCTGGATCTCGCAGTACCTGACGCGCGGTGACCACCCGCTCTACATGCTGGTGTACTTCCTGCTGATCGTCGGCTTCACGTACTTCTACGTCGCGATCACGTTCAACCCGGTCGACGTCGCCGACAACATGAAGAAGTACGGCGGCTTCATCCCCGGCATCCGGGCGGGTCGCCCCACCGCCGAGTACCTCGACTATGTGCTCACGCGCATCACTCTCCCCGGTTCCATCTACCTCGGCCTCATCGCTCTGCTGCCGCTCGTGGCGCTGGCGACGGTCGGTGCCAACCAGAACTTCCCGTTCGGCGGCGCGTCGATCCTCATCATCGTCGGCGTCGGCCTCGAGACGGTGAAGCAGATCGACGCGCAACTCCAGCAGCGTCACTACGAGGGGCTTCTGCGATGACCGCACGTCTTCTGATCGTCGGACCTCAGGGTTCGGGCAAGGGAACTCAGGGTGTCCGTGTCGGCGAGGCCCTCGGAGTACCGGTCGTCTCCACCGGCGACGTGTTCCGTTCGAACGTCGCCGAGGGGACCGAGCTCGGCCTCCAGGTGAAGTCGATCATCGACGCCGGGAGCCTCGTCCCCGACGAACTGACGAGTGCTGTCGTTCGCGACCGTCTGTCGCAGGCCGACGCCGCGGAGGGCTTCCTGCTCGACGGATACCCGCGCAACCTCGCGCAGGTCCTGCACCTCGACGAGTTCCTCGAGGGACGTGGCGAGCAGTTGGATGCCGTCATCGCGCTCGTCGTGCCGCGCGAGGAGTCGCTGTCGCGTCTCACCGCGCGCGCGGCGGAGCAGGGTCGCGCGGACGACACCGAGGAGGCGATCGCGACGCGCCTCGGCATCTACGAGCGCGAGACGGCGCCCATCCTCGACGTGTACGGCACGCGGGGGATCGTCGACGAGATCGACGGCGTCGGCGACCTCGACGAGATCACCGCGCGCATCTTCGCCGCCCTCGAGGCGCGCGGCCTGCGTCCGGCGCGCTGACGTGGTCCTGCGCTCCTCGATCTACAAGAAGCCCGCACAGCTGCGGGCGATGGTGGAACCCGGCCTGATCACGGCGGCCGCCCTGGATGCCGTGCGAGATCTGATCGCTCCCGGGATCACGACGCTCGAGCTCGACGCCGCGGCATCCCGTGTCATCACCGAGCGGGGCGCGAAGTCGAACTTCCAGATGGTGCGCGGGTATCGGCACACGATCTGCGCCTCGGTGAACGACGAGGTCGTGCACGGCATCCCGAACGATCGGCCGCTCGAGGCGGGCGATCTGCTGTCGATCGACGCCGGGGCAGAACTCCGCGGATGGAACGGCGACTCCGCCTTCACGATGATCGTGCCCGGTGACGCCCCGGAGGAGCTGGTCGCTCCCCGCCGACGGCTGTCCGAGGTGACGGAGGGGTCGCTCTGGGCGGGAATCGCCGCTCTGAGCCGCGCGTCCTACCTCGGCGAGGTGAGCGCCGCGATCGAGGCCTACATCGAGGACAATGCCCCCGCCGGTGGCTACGGCATCCTGCGCGACTACGTCGGTCACGGCATCGGCCGCAAGATGCACGAGGCACCCAGCGTCTTCAACTACCGCGTGCCCGAGCGCGGTGCGGAAGTGCGCCCCGGACTCGCCGTCGCGATCGAACCGATGGTCGTCATCGGCGACCAGGAGACCCAGGTCGAGGAGGACGGGTGGACCGTCACCACCGTGGACGGCACCGCGGGCTCCCACTGGGAACATAGCGTCGCCGTGCACGATGGGGGTGTCTGGGTCCTCACCGCTCCCGACGGCGGTGCGGAGAAGCTGGCACCCTTCGGAGTGGTGCCGAAGGAGATCGACGCATGATGATGGCCGCTGCGCGGAAGTCCACTAACTGGTTCGCGATCGGGGTGACCGCGGCCGCCGTCGTGGTCGTGCTGATCATCGGCGGGGTCGTCTGGTTCGCCAACAGCCAAGCGACGTCGACGGGTACGGTCCCGCAGTCCTCCGCCGTGAACGGTGACACGGGTGCGATCGCGGTGGGGTCCGGAAGCAACACGGTCGACACCTACATCGACTTCATGTGCCCGATCTGCAACTCTTTCGAGCAGTCCTACGGTCCGACGCTGCAGCAGCTGGTCGACGACGGCAAGATCACGCTCAACATCCACCCGATCTCGATCCTGGACTCGCAGTCGCAGGGCACGCAGTACTCGACTCGCGCGGCGAACGCGGCGTACTGCGTGGCGGTCGACGACCCCGCGAACATCCCCGCCTTCGTGAAGGCGATGTACGCGCAGCAGCCGAAGGAAGGCACCGCCGGCCTCGACGACGCCACCCTGGCCTCGATCGCGAAGGATGCCGGAGCCTCGGATGCCGTGACCTCGTGCATCACCGGCGGCACGTACACGAAGTACGTCACCGCGTTGACGAAGAAGACGCCGTCGCAGACCGGTTCCGGTATCGCGACGCCGACTATCGCGATCAACGGCAAGGTCCTGGTCAACCAGACCGACTTGACGGGTGACCCGCAGAAGGACATCGTCGGTCGACTCAACGGCTGAACCGAGGCGGCGAGTTGCCGCATCGCGTTCTACCACGTATGCTTGATCTTTGGTGCGTTGCGCCTCCATTGGCGTGTCGCAGCACCGAATCCCCATCCACCGCAGACCGGCCGGTCTGCAATGAGCGTGAGCGAGTTTATGGCGAAGAAAGACGGTGTCATCGAGATCGAGGGCACGGTGTCGGAAGCACTGCCCAATGCGATGTTCCGTGTCGAACTGACCAACGGTCACAAGGTGCTCGCCACCATCTCGGGCAAGATGCGGCAGAACTACATCCGCATCATCCCCGAAGACCGCGTCGTCGTCGAGCTGAGCCCCTACGACCTCACGCGCGGTCGTATCGTCTACCGCTACCGCTGAGTCCGGCCGAGAAGTAACGATCCGCTCCGGCGGAATCGAAGACAGCGAACAGGAAACACCCCCATGAAGGTCAACCCCTCCGTCAAGCCCATCTGCGACCACTGCAAGGTGATCCGTCGCCACGGGCGCGTCATGGTGATCTGCAAGAGCAACCCGCGTCACAAGCAGCGCCAGGGCTGAGTCCGCGCGGACGCGGTCCGCGCGAACTCGACGAACGACTTCCAACTGAATACACAACGGCAGGATCAGAACCCGCGATGCGGGGGACACCTCGGGGCGGAGGCCCGGGCACCGATCCTGCTCCACACCTCCACGACACTCTGAGGAGAGCCGCATGGCACGTCTCGCCGGCGTCGACATCCCGCGCGACAAGCGCGTGGTGATCGCACTTACCTACATCTACGGCGTGGGCCGCACCCGCTCCACCGAGATCCTCACCGCGACCGGCATCAGCCCGGACGTCCGCGTCAAGGACCTCACCGACGACCAGCTGGTCGCGCTCCGCGACCACATCGAGGGCACCTACAAGGTGGAGGGGACTCCGTCG
>NZ_BADA01000103.1 GCF_000333395.1 Microbacterium sp. B19 | reverse complement strand
CGACGCGGAGACCAGCGCTCACGCGCCGGTATGGGCGCCGTCAGGTGTCGTGGTTCCGTCGGTATCCGGACGTGCGGTGGGTCGACGCCCGCTCCGCCCGCGCGGAGGATCTGATCGGGGAGGTCGCGCCGTGACCGTGGACATCCGTGCCTTCGCGATCGAAGACGAAGACGCTGTCGTCGCCCTGTGGGAGGAGGCGCGGCTCACCCGGCCCTGGAACGATCCGCGCGCCGACATCCGCCGCAAGCTCACCGTTCAGCCGGAGCTCTTCCTCGTCGCCGTCGACGGGGGAGTCGTCGTCGGCACCGTCATGGCCGGGTACGACGGCCACCGCGGCTGGCTGTACTACCTCGCTTCGGCCGAGTCGCACCGCGGCCGGGGCGTCGGCCGCGCGCTCGTCGCCGAGGCGGAGCGCCTGCTCGAAGCGCTCGGGTGCCCTAAGGTGCAGCTGATGGTGCGCCCCGACAACGCCGGTGCGCGCGGCTTCTACGACGCGCTGGGCTACGAACCGTTCGAGACGTGGGCCACCGGGCGTCGGTTGATCGTCGACGGTCCCGGAACGGCCTGAGCTCCCGGCCGGCCCGCGGGGCGCCCGCGCGAATCCGATCCCTAGACTGGATGCCATGGCGACTCTCGCGTTCACCAAGGGGCACGGCACGGGCAACGATTTCGTGGTCGTGTCCGACCCCGACGGCGAACTCGACCTCTCCGACGAGCAGGTCGCGATCCTCTGCGACCGCCACTTCGGCATCGGCGCGGACGGCCTGCTACGCGTCGTGCGTTCGTCCGCGATCGATGAGGGAGCGGATGCCACGGCCTCGGGCGCGGAGTGGTTCATGGACTACCGCAACGCCGACGGGTCGAAGGCGGAGATGTGCGGCAACGGCACGCGGGTCTTCGCCCGCTACCTGACCGACACCGGGCTCGCCGACATCTCCGGCGGTCTCCGCATCGGCACCCGCGCGGGCGTCAAGACGCTGACGCGCAGCGATCGCGGCTTCGAGGTCGACCTGGGCGGTCGAAGCAGCCGCGCAGACGTTCGGCCACGCTGAGTACCTGCGGGGGATCCACCGAATACGACATGCGCGGGATCGTAGGAAACCCGCGCGGGCCGCGATTTCACCCTGTGGACAACGCCCCTCAGCGTCCGGCGGCGTACCCCTGCATCCCCCGGGGGTTCGCCGCGGCCCAGAGCAGACCGTCGGCGTCGCGCCCGACGGCGCTCACGCGGCCGAGGGCCCAGTCGCCCGCACGGCGGACGCGGTGTCCGCGACGCTCGAGCTGCTCGACGACGGCGTCGCCGATCCGGTCCTCGACCACGGCACCGGACGGGGTCCAGGTCCGCGGCCAGAACGAATCGAGGACCGCGGCGGTGTGCAGTGACGGGGCGTCGATGGCCTGCTGAGGCTCGTATGCCCCGACCAGCATGCGCAGCAGCACCGGCAACTGCCACGCGTCCTGCTGGTCGCCGCCGGGCGATCCCAGGGCGATGACTTCGTGGCCGCGCGTCAGCATCGTCGGGGTGAGGGTGGTGCGGGGCCTCCGGCCCGGGATGAGGGATGCCGGGTGCCCGGGGAGCAACCACGTGGCCTGCAAGCGCGTCCCCAGGCAGAAGCCCAGGTCGGGGACCGCGGGGGAGGACTGCAGCCATCCGCCGGACGGTGTCGCCGATACGACGTTGCCCCAGCGGTCGACGACGTCGAGGTGGCACGTGTCGCCGCGCGTCTGCCCGCGTCGGTCGACCGTCGGCTCGCCGGTCCCGGCGCTCGTGACCCCGGCGTCCGTCCGGAGAGGCGGCAGCACGGGCGGCCGGCCCTCCGGAGAACCGGGGCGCAGCTCAGCGCTCGCGGTGGCGCCGACGAGCGACGCTCGCCGCGCGAGGTAGTCGTCGGCGAGCAGCGCGTCGATGTCGACGGCGGTGTCCGCGTCGCCGAACCAGGCGTCGCGGTCGGCATACGTGAGCTTCTGCACCTCGAGAAGAGTGTGTGCTCCGGCCGCCGTCGACGGGTCGAGGAGCTCGTCGTCGAGCGGATCGAGCATCCGCAGCGTCTGCAGCAGCGCGGGTCCCTGCGTCCACACGCCGGCCTTGAACACCCTCCAGCCGCGGAACGTCGCCGACACGGCCGGTTCGAAGGAGGCACTCCATCCCGCGAGATCGGCGTCGTCGAGCACGCCGGGATGGTCACCGCCGTCCGAGTGGCGGTGCGGTGTGCGCACGAACGCCGCCGCGCGCGGCAGCACCCCCGTCATCCATTCGCGACGGGCCGCGTCGATCCGTAATCCCCGGTCGTCGATACCCGCACCCACCGCGACGAGACCCTCCAGCACGGCGGCATACGCCGGATTGCGGACGACGGTGTTCGGCGTCGGCGGCTCGCCCGTCGGCATCCACAGGTCCGCCGACGTCGTCCAGTGGTCGCGGAAGAGCTCGGCCACCCGGCCGATGGTCGCGGCGGCGCCGGCGACGAGCGGGTGCCCGTCGCGCGCGTAGCCGATCGCGTAGTCCAGGACGTCGGCGAGTTCCCATGTGCCGTGGTCGCGGAGGAGGAGCAGCCACGCGTCGACGGCGCCGGGCACCGCGGCGGCGAGTCCGCCCGCCCCGGGCACGAGGTCGAGCCCGCGCGCGTGGAACGCCGCGATCGACGCACCCGCGGGCGCGGGACCCTGCCCCATCAGCACGATCGGCTCGTCGGCCCCCGCCGGGCGCACGATGGCGACGAGGTCGCCGCCCGGGCCGTTGAGGTGCGGCTCGACGACGTGCAGCACGAACGCCGCTGCGACCGCCGCGTCGAAGGCGTTGCCACCTCGCTCCAGGACGGATTGCGCGGTCGCCGTGGCCGTCCAGTGCGTGGATGCCGACATGCCGAACGATCCGCGCAGCGTCGGACGCGTCGTGAACGACGCGGGAGGGGTGAAACTCACCGGGCGAGCCGCGCGATCCAGTCCTCGACCTCGTCGGCCGTGCGGGGGATGCCGGCGGACAGGTTCACCGGCCCGTCGGACGTCATCACGATGTCGTCCTCGATGCGCACGCCGATGCCGCGGTACTCCTCGGGCACGGTGAGGTCGTCGATCTGGAAGTAGAGGCCCGGCTCGATCGTGAAGACCATGCCCGGTTCGAGCAGCCCGTCGTAGTACATGTCGCGACGCGCCTGCGCGCAGTCGTGCACGTCGATGCCGAGGTGGTGGCTCGTACCGTGGACCATGTAGCGCCGGTGCTGACCGCCGCGATCGGCATCCAGAGCCTCCTCCGCCGTCACCGGCAGCAGACCCCACTCGGCCACGCGGGCGGCGATGACCTCCATGGCGGCCTCGTGGATGCGGCGGAACGGCACGCCCGGACGCGCCGCGGCGAAGGCGGCGTCGGCGGCCTCGCGGACCGCCTCGTAGACCCGCCGCTGCAC
This sequence comes from Microbacterium sp. B19, assembly GCF_000333395.1. Classification (GTDB taxonomy): domain Bacteria; phylum Actinomycetota; class Actinomycetes; order Actinomycetales; family Microbacteriaceae; genus Microbacterium. The sequence goes on along the minus strand of NZ_BADA01000103.1, from coordinate 7,661 downwards.
CGCGGTGAAGCGCCCGGACACGGGGAGCGTGCGGGTGATGTCGGCCGTGTAGAGGCTGTCGACCTCGACGCCGGCGTCGATGAGGATGAGGTCGCCCGGGACGACGGCGCCGTCGTTGCGCGTCCAGTGCAGGTAGCACGCGTGCGGGCCGGAGGCGGCGATCGTGTCGTACCCGACGGCGTTGCCGTCCGCGCGTGCACGGCGGTGGAAGACGCCCTCGACGACGCGCTCGCCCCGCGGGTGCTCGATGACGTGGGGGAGCTCGGCGATGATGTCGTCGAATCCGGATGCCGTGACCTCGACGGCCAGGGCCATCTGGGCGAGCTCGTACTCGTCCTTGACGAGACGCAGCTCGGAGACGAAGCGCGTGAGCTCGTCGTCGACGCCGACGACGCGGTCGTCATCCGCGGCGACGAAGCTGTCGACGTGAGCGGTCGCCAGGCCCAGGTCGGAAGCGACGCCGGCCAGCGCGGGGCGCGGACCGATCCAGAACTCGCCGATCGAGGCATCCGCGTAGAACTCTGGAGTCGTGCGGTCCGCACGTTCCCGGAAGTAGAGGACCGCCTCGTGCCCGTCGTCCCGCGGCTCGAGGACCAGGACCGAGTCGGGTTCGGAGTCCGCCGCCCACCCGGTGAGGTGCGCGAACGCCGAGTGGGCGCGGAACGGGTAGTCGGTGTCGTTGCTGCGCTGCTTCAGCGAGCCCGCGGGGATCACGAGCCGGTCGCCCGGGAACACCTCGGAGACGCGGGCGCGGCGGCGCGCGGCCCACGCGGACTGTTCGCGCGGGGTGGGCAGCGATTCGGGGCGCTCAGCCCACCCGGTCGAGATCGTGTCGAGGAAGCCGCGCGGGAACGGCGCCTTGCGGTTCGTCGTCGTCTCGACGGGCTTCGGCTCTGCGGGGGCGATCGTGTCGCGGTCGGCGGGGGAGTCCATGCGTCCAGTCTCGCACCGCACGCCGCACCGCGCACGGTCAGCCGCCGGTGCGCTCCAACTGCACCACCATCGGACGGTGGTCGCTCCCGGAGCCGTCGAGGGTGCGGAGCACGACGGAACCGGTCACGGTCCAGTCCGGCGTCGCCATGACGTGGTCGATCGGCGCACCGAGCAGCGCCGGCACGTCCGTCGGCCACGTGCCGACCCCGCCGCTGCCGCTCTCGGACGCCGCGTCGCGGCAGCGGCCGAGCGTGCCGCCGTCTTCGCCCAGGCCGGTCATGTGGTCGAGCGTGGCGTTGAAGTCGCCGGCAAGGATGACGTTGTCCGTCGCGCACTGATCCGCGAGCCACTTCAGGTCGGAGTTCCACTGCGCCATGTAGTCCTGCCGCGGGGCGACCGCGTGGGCCGCGACGATGATCGGACCGTTCCCCGACACGGGCATGGCGACCGCGCTCGGCACCGTCGAGGTGTTGCTCGACCCGTCGAGCGAGGACTGGATGACGCTGTAGTCGCCGAGCTCGGGCCGGATCAGGACGGTCGTGGACGTGGCATCCCATCCGGTCGTCCCATACTCGGCGTGATGCGCCCACATCGGCTGGCCGAGATCGCGCATGAGTTCGGCGACCCGCGCGCCGGTGTCGATCGTCGTCTCGGGGAGAGTGACGACGTCCGCCTTCATCGCGACCGCGAGCTCCGCGATCGCCTCGGCCGACGTCGCCTCGCCCGCGGTGTTCCAGGTCATCACGCGCAGGCTCGTCGCGGTCTTCTCGGGCAGCGCGTCGGATTGCGTGCCGCGCTGCAGGACGGACGCGCCGTTCACTCCCGCCGCCGCGACGAAGACGAGGGCGACCGTGAGGGCCACGGCACGCAGCGGACGGAACAGCGCGAACAGCAGCGCCAGCGCCGCGGCGGCGGCGAAACCGCCCGCGACGGGCAGGCGGAAGGAGATCACCTGGGCCAGCGGGAAGGTCCGCTCGATCCCGAAGACGGTCGGCCAGGTCACCGCCACGGCCAGCGCCGTGCACGCGAGCGCGAAGAGGATCCCGAACAGCCGACGCACGCACCCGACCCTAGGCGAGGCGCCTGAGAGATCGACGGATGCCACCTCTCCGGCGCCTCCACGTGAGCGACGCCGCGCCGCGGGCGGACGGTACGCTCGACGGGTGGAGCGCGATCGACGATTCGAGGGACCGAGTGACCTCCACCTCCACTCGACACACTCCGACGGCACCGAATCACCCGCCCTCGTCATGGCGGCCGCGCACCGCCACGGTCTGCGGACCGCGGCGCTCACCGACCACGACACGACGTCGGGATGGGCCGAAGCTGCCGAGGCCGCGTCGTCGCTCGGCATGACGTTCCTGCCCGGGATGGAGCTGTCGGCGCAGCACGAGTGGCGCAGCGTCCACCTGCTGGCCTACCTCGTCGATCCGGACGACAAGGCGCTCCGGGCCATGACCGATCGCATCCGCTCCTCACGCCTCGACCGTGCGCAGATCATGGCGGAGCGCATCTCACGCGATTTCGACATCGACTGGGACGACATCGTCGCGCAGACGACCGACGGTGCGACGGTCGGCCGTCCTCACATCGCGGACGCGCTCGTCGCCCGCGGGATCGTCGCCGACCGCACCGAGGCGTTCGCCGGCATCCTGCACCCGCGCAACGAGTACTACGTGTCGCTCTTCGCGCCCGACCCGGTGACCGCGGTCGAGCTCGTCGTCGGGGCCGGTGGCGTCCCGATCATCGCCCACCCCGCAGGTCGCGCGCTGCTGCCCCGACCCGTCCTCGAACGGATGCTCGCCGCGGGTCTCGCCGGCTTCGAGCTGCGTCACCGCGAGAATCTCCCGGATGCCACGGCCACCCTCGCGCGACTGGCGGTCGAACGCGACCTCATCGTCACCGGATCGAGCGACTACCACGGCCTCGGTAAGCCCAACGTCCCCGGTGAGAACACGACCGACGACGACATGGTCGCGCGGATCATCTCGGCCGGCACCGGCTCCGCGCCGGTCTACGCCTGACGGCCCGCTCGTTCACGGCGCACAACTCCTGCGCTTCGGCGCGGCGGCGGTGTTCGTGGGTGCTGCCGCGACCGATGTGCAGGAGTTGTGCAGCTGCACCCGCACACACGACGACGGCGCCGCCCCTCGAAAGGGACGGCGCCGTCAGTACGTGAGTGGGTGCTCAGGCCACGGGCGCGGCGTTCGTGCCGGACCCGCCGCTGCGGCGGCGACGACGACGACGCGGAGCCGCGTTACCGTCGTGGTGCTCGCTGCCTCCGCCGTCGTGCGTGCCGGCGCCCTCGGCGCGCGGCGTCGACGAAGCACCCTGCTCGCCCGACGTGCCGGACCCGCCGCGGCGACGACGGCGACGACGCGGAGCGCCCTCGGCCGTGGCATCCGTCCCGTCCGTGTTCTCGGGCTTCTCGGCCTTGGGAGCCGGGGCAGCCTTCGGGGCGGTGACGAGGCGGCCCTTCGTGCCCTCGGGGATGTCGAGGTCGGTGTAGAGGTGCGGGCTCGACGAGTAGGTCTCGATCGGCTCGGGCTGGCCGAACTCCAGGGCGCGGTTGATGAGCGCCCACTTGTGGAGGTCGTCCCAGTCGACGAACGTCACCGCGATGCCGGTCTTGCCGGCGCGGCCGGTGCGGCCGGCGCGGTGCAGGTACGTCTTCTCGTCGTCGGGGATCGTGTGGTTGATGACGTGCGTGACGTCGTTGACGTCGATGCCGCGCGCGGCGACGTCGGTCGCAATGAGGACGTCGCGCTTGCCGGCCTTGAACGCCGCCATGGAGCGCTCGCGCGCCTCCTGGCTCATGTCGCCGTGCACGGCGGCGGCGTTGAAGCCGCGGTCGCCCAGCTCGTCGACGAGCTTCTGAGCCGCACGCTTGGTGCGCGTGAAGATGACGGTCTTGCCGCGACCCTCGGCCTGCAGGATGCGGGCGATGACCTCGTCCTTGTCGAGCGAGTGGGCGCGGTACACGAGGTGCTTGATGTTGGCCTGCGTGAGGCCCTCGTCGGGGTCGTTCGCCCGCATGTGGATGGGGTTCGACATGAAGCGACGCGCGAGCGCGACGATCGGCCCGGGCATGGTCGCCGAGAACAGCTGCGTGTGGCGGACCGCGGGGACCTTCTGGAAGATCTTCTCGATGTCGGCGAGGAAGCCCAGGTCGAGCATCTTGTCGGCTTCGTCGAGGACGACCTCGACGGCGCCCGACAGGTCGAGCAGACGCTGGTTGCTGAGGTCGATGAGACGACCCGGCGTGCCGACGACGATCTGCGCGCCGGCCTTGAGCTGATCGATCTGCCCCTCGTACGCCTTTGCCGCGTAGATCGCGACGACGCTCGTCGCGCGGTTCTGGGTCAGCATGTCCATGTCCTCGTAGACCTGGACGGCGAGCTCGCGCGTGGGACCACGATGAGCGCCTTCACACCGGGCTCGGGGTTCGGCCCGAGGCGCTGGACCACGGGGATGCCGAAGCCGAAGGTCTTGCCCGTTCCGGTCTTGGCCTGGCCGATGATGTCCTGACCCGGAAGGCCGAGGGGGATGGTCTGTTCCTGGATCGGGAAGGCATCCACGATGCCCTTGGATGCCAGGGCATCGACGATGTCCTGATCGACGCCGAGCTCGGCGAAAGTCGTCATGAGCGTGCCTGTTCCGGCGGTGAGAGACCGCCTGGGGAGTCGGATCCACGCCCTCCACTCGTCCACAGGCGCGGGGCCCCGATCCATCGCCGGGGTGTGTCCACTCTACCCGGCGCGTCTTTCGGGGGTCCGACGCCTAGGCTGTAGAGCGTGTTCGAGTGGTTCCGTCGTCGTCGACCGGTCGGTCGGACGCTGCAGTTGCGCTCCCGTGGAGATCTCGGCGATGCGATGCGCGTCGACTTCGCCGAACTCGCCCCCGAGCTCGAGACCTTCCTCGGCCAGGCCGCTTATCTGCAGCTCGGATTCTTCGAGACGCTGAGCGAACTGATCGCCCTGACTCCCGAACTCGCCGAGAAGGAATCGTTGTCGCGCGCCGCGGGCGCGGCGCTCATCAAGCATCAGGAGATCGTCGCGCTCATCCGCGAGCGCGGCGCCGATCCGACGCAGCTCATGCTGCCGTTCCGCGAGTCCCTGGACGCGTTCCGCCGCAACACGCACGGCGTCCGGCCGCAGGAGACGATGCTGTCCGTCCACATCACGGCGGGCATGCTCGACGATTTCTACCTTGCGCTGTCGTCGAGCTACGGCGAGACGGGGCGCCGGGTCGCCCGCATCCTGCAGGCCGACGACGATCGTCAGGCCATCGTCGAGATCCTGGGCGCGACGATCGCGAGCGACGAGGAGTGGCGCTGGCTGCTCGCCCTGTGGGGGCGCCGGCTGGTGGGCGACACGCTCCTGGTGGCGCGGGCCGCCCTGACGCACTCCCGCCTCGACAGCGCCGAAGAGGCGAAGGTCGAGCCGGTGTTCACCGAACTCATGGGCGCCCACGCCCGGCGAATGGATGCCATGGGCCTGGCGGCCTGAAGCCTCGGCCGCCTCGGGCTTTGCGCTCAGGCTGCGCGGCCCGTCTGACCGCGGCTCGGCGGTTCAGGCGGCGCGACGTCCACGGAGGGCGGCGTCGCTGCGCTCGCGCGCACGGGTCAGCACGGGAACCAGGATGAGCGTCGTCACAGCGGGCGCGACGATCGCCACGATCCACGGCACGGGGGTGGCGGCTCCCAGACCCGCCCACGTGAGGACGGTCCAGGACACGCCGGATGCCGCTGCTCCGGCGAGCGGGGCGAGGAGGGCGCCGCGCTGGTCGCGGTGCGGCAGGGCGTAGTGGACGGCGAGACCGATCACCGCGCCGAAGATCAGCCCGAGCAGGATCTCCACGGCCGTGCGGTCAGGCGACGAAGCCGACGCGACGGGCTTCTTCGGTGCCGAGCTCGATGAAGGCCAGGTTCGCGGTCGGGACGATGTAGGAGTTGCCCTTGACGTCGGTGAAGCTGACGTGGGTGGCGGACTGGTCGAGCGCGGCGGCGATCGACGACTTCACGGCATCCGAAGATTCGGCGGTCTCGAAGTTCAGTTCGCGGCCGGTGTTGGTGATGCCGATGCGGATCTCCACGATGCGTCCTTTCCGCCCGGGTTTCTCGGTTCCACCCGGCGCGATGATCCGACTCTACGACACCCGCGGAGGGGGGTTCCGCGCTCGGGGGCGCGCTTCGCGGACGGCGAACGGGGCGGGTCGCGGGGCCCGTGTCGGAGGCCCCGGCTAGCGTGGAAGACATGCACGATCCGGATGCCGCCACCCTCGCCCGAGAGGACGCGAAGGTGCCTGTCGCCGGGGGTGACCGGTGGTCGGCGCGGGCGCTGGATCCCGGCGAACTCGATCCCGAGCAGCAGGTCGTCGTCGCGTGGGATCCGGAGGAGAGCGGTGCCGTCGTCGGAGCGCCCGGGTCGGGGAAGACGTCGACGCTGCTGTCCCGGGTGCGGTCTCTCGTCGATCGGGGAGTCGACCCCGACCACGTTCTGGTCCTGACGCCGACCCGACCGGCGGCGACCGCCCTGCGCGACCCGCTGGCTCTCGCGGTGGGCCGCGCGACGGCCGGGGCGCTCGCGCGGTCGTTGGCCTCCTTCGCTTTCCAGATCGTGCGCGGAGCGGAGGTCCGCCGCGGCGCCGAGCCCCCGCAGCTGCTCACCGGTGGAGACGAAGACCAGATCATCCGCGAACTGCTCGAGGGCGACGCGCTCGACGAGGCCTCGGGGCGTCGTCGGTGGCCCGACTGGCTCGGGCCGTCCATCCGCGCCACACGCGGCTTCCGCGGCGATCTGCGGGCGTTCCTCGCCGAGTGCACCGACCTCGGCATCGCGCCCGAAGACCTTCCCGCGCTGGCCGAGCACCAGGGAATACCGGTGTGGGCGGCGGTCGGTTCCTTCGCCGCCGAGTACCGGGCCGTCCGGGCCGAGATGCGTGGAGCCCACCGTGACGCCGCCGACCTCGCCCGCGAGGCCGTCGCGGTGTTCGACGAGGCCGCGGGCGACCGCGAGCTGCTGGGGCGCTTCGCCTCGATCCGCTGCATCCTCGTCGACGACGCGCAAGAGCTCACGTCCGGCGGGATCGACCTGCTGCGCGCGTGCCGCGCGCGCGGGATCGGCGTCGTCGCGTTCGGAGATCCCGATGTCGGGTCGGGGGCCTTCCGCGGCGCGACGCCCGAGAACTTCGCACGGCTCGCGGCCGAGCTGGGCGGTCTCGTCGCTCTCGGCGACCCCCATCGCGGCACGGCCGAGCAGATCGACCTCGTCCGCGGGGTCGCCGCGCGGATCGGTGCCGCCGGCGTCGTGGCCCATCGTCGTGCGCCGATCGGGGCTCCGCCCGAGGGATCCGTGCGCACGTTCCTTCTCCGGTCCCCGGCCGAAGAGGCCGACGCGATCGCCCGCCTGCTGCGCGAGCGCCACGTCCTCGACGGAGTGCCATGGAGCTCGTGCGCCGTGATCGCCCACGACTCGCGCCAGGTCGCCGCACTCGAGGCCGAATTGGCCGCGCGCGAAGTGCCCGCGCGAGCCAGCGGACCCGGCGTGGCACTCGGCACGCAGCGCGCGGTGCGCGACCTCGTCACCCTCGTCGAGCTCGGCATGCGCGACCCCGACGCCTGGACTGCGGATGCCGTCCTCGACGCGCTCCTCGGCACCTACGGGGGGCTCGACCCCATCGAGCTGCGCCGTCTGCGCTCGGCCCTTGCGGAGGAGGAACTGTCCGCC
>NZ_BADA01000104.1 GCF_000333395.1 Microbacterium sp. B19 | reverse complement strand
CCGGTGAGCCGCTCAACCCCGATGTGATCGCGCACGTGCAGCGCGCATGGGGTCTCGACATCCGCGACGGCTACGGGCAGACCGAGATGACCGCGATCGTGGCGAACACCCCCGGCGCGGCGCTCGTGCCCGGCTCGATGGGGCGCCCGCTGCCGGGCTGCCCCGTCGTGATCGTCGACCCGCTCACCGGCGCGCTCGCCGACGAGGGCGAGATCTGCCTCGACCTCACCGACCGTCCCCTGAACCTCATGACGGGCTACGTCGGAGACCCAGAGCGGAACGCGGATGCCTTCGCCGAGGGGCTCTTCCACACCGGGGACGTCGCGCGGCGCGACGAGACCGGCAGCATCACCTACATCGGTCGCACCGACGACGTCTTCAAGTCCTCGGACTACAAGATCAGCCCGTTCGAGCTGGAGAGCGTGCTGATCGAGCACCCCGCGGTCGTCGAGGCGGCCGTCGTCCCCGCCCCCGACGCGCTGCGACTGTCGGTGCCGAAGGCCTACGTCGTGCTGGCATCCGGTCACGAGGCGGGCGAGGAGGTCGCGCTCGAGATCCTGCGCTTCGCGCGCGAGAACCTCGCACCCTTCCAGCGACTGCGGCGCATCGAATTCGCGGAGCTGCCCAAGACGATCTCGGGCAAGATCCGCCGGGTCGAGCTGCGCGAGCGCGAGGAGCGCGCGGCCCGCGGCGAGGTCGTCGTCGTGGAATGGCGCGACGACAGTCTGCGCGGCTGAGGGGGCGAGATGGACTCCGGACCCTTCTTCCACGGGACGAAGGCCGACCTGCGGGTCGGCGACCTCCTGACGCCCGGGTTCCGATCGAACTACCGCCCCGACGTCGTGATGAACCACGTGTACTTCACGGCGCTCCTCGACGGCGCCGGCCTCGCCGCCGAGATCATCCCCGGCGACGGCCCGCCGCGGGTCTACGAGGTGGAGCCGACGGGGGAGTGGGAGGACGACCCCAATGTCACCGACAAGAAGTTCCCGGGCAACCCCACCCGGTCCTACCGCAGCGCTGCACCGTTGCGGATCGTCGCCGAGCGCGACGACTGGACGCGGCTGACGCCCGAGGCGCTCGCCGCGTGGCGCACCCGGTTGACCGAGATGCGGGACGCGAACGCCGAGATCCTGAATTGAGCCGCTAGCTCGGCTCGGTCGTGCGGATGAGCCCGCAGGTCACGCACGACCACGCGACGAGGAAGCGCTCGTCGTCGAGCACCTCGAACCGGAGAGGGTCGCCGCACGTCGGGCACGTGGGGAGGCCCTCGGGCGTCCTCACCGCGCGAACGTCACGTGCACGACGCCGCTCTCGGCGACCTCGGACGTGACCGTGTAGTCGGCGTGGAGGTGGCGGAGGTCGTCCCACAGGCGCGTGCCGCTGCCCAGGACCACGGGCCGGACCGCGACGTGCAGCCGGTCGACGAGGCCCGCCGCGAGGGCCGAACGCACCGTGGAGACGCCCCCGCCCACGCGCACGTCGGCATCGCCGGCGAGCTCGGTCGCCCGGCACACGGCATCCTCGATCCCGGTCTGCACGAATTCGAAGCGGGTTCCGTTGGCGAAGTCGATCGGCGGGCGTTCGCGGTGCGTCAGCACGAGGACCGGCACGCGGAAAGGGGGCTCGTCGCCCCCACACCGCGCCAGTCGGGGTCGTCCGGGACGAATGGATGCCGACATCCGGCCCCCAT
>NZ_BADA01000105.1 GCF_000333395.1 Microbacterium sp. B19 | reverse complement strand
CCGTGAACTGGCGCCGCCGCACACGCACGCAGCGCCGCGCACACAGCACGACGCCGCCCGGCCGGGGCGGCGGGGCGGCGTCGAGGGAGCGCGGGAGCGCGGGGTCAGTCGGTGCCGGCGTCGAACGCGGCGGACTCGCCCGCGGCATCCGTCGCGTCGGCGAGACGCTCGTCGGCCGCGTCGACGGGAGTGGCCGGCTCGATGATCTCACGGGCGCCGCCGACGGCGACGTCGCCGACGAGCTCGCCGGTCGGGCCGCCGATGAGGCCGAGGCCGGCGTACTGCTCGAGACGGGCGCGCGAGTCGGCGATGTCGAGGTTGCGCATCGTGAGCTGACCGATGCGGTCGACCGGGCCGAACGCGGCGTCGCCGACGCGTTCCATCGAGAGCTTCTCGGGCGAGTACGACATCCCGGATGCCACGGTGTCGAGGATCGTGTAGTCCTCGCCGCGGCGCAGGCGCAGGGTCGATGCCGCACCCGGGCGCACGGCTGTTCGGGGCATGGCGCGACGTCGACGTGCTGTACGTGCACGGGTGGTCGGACTACTTCTTCCAGACCGCTCTCGCGCGGTTCTTCACCGACCGGGGTGCGCGGTTCCACGCGCTGGATCTGCGCAAGTACGGCCGCAGTCTCCGGCCCGGGCAGACGCCCGGGTACGTCGCCGCGCTCGACGTGTACGACGCCGACATCGAGGCGGCCCTGGATGCCATGGGCACCGAGGCGCACGGCCGACGTCTCGTGCTCCTCGGGCACAGCACCGGCGGTCTGACCCTGACCCTGTGGGCCGCGCGGCACCCCGGGCGTGCGCACGCGGTCGTGCTGAACAGTCCGTGGCTGGAGCTGCAGCTCGGCCCGCTCGGGCGGCAGGCGCTCGCGCCGATCCTGAACGCCCGCGCGCGCATCGACCCGCTCGGTACCCACCCCGTCGTCGACCTCGGCTTCTACACCCGCGCCCAGCGCGAGGTCGGCACCCTGCCCGACAGCCCCGACGGGTGGCGGCCCGAGCGCGGCTTCCCGACCCATCCCGGCTGGCTCGCCGCGGTCGTCGCGGGCCATGCGCGGGTGGCATCCGGAGTCGACGTCGGATGCCCGGCGCTCGTGCTGCTGTCCGCGCGCTCGGCGTCGGCGCTGTCGTGGAGCGACGCGATGCGCGAGGCCGACTCGGTGCTCGTCGTCGATGACATCGCGCGGGCGGCGACCCGCATCGCGCGGGAGGTCACGATCGTGCGCATCGACGGGGCGCTCCACGACGTCTTCCTGTCGCGCGCGGACGCCCGGGATGCCGCGTTCGCTGCGCTCGAGCGCTGGTCGGGGTGGCTAGCGTAGGAGGCGATACAAGGAGCCCCATGACCTCGACGACCCCCACGGAGCAGTACCGCGCTGCCCGCGACCTCCTCCTCGCCGCCCGCACCGATCCCGACCGCGCCGCGGCGTTCGCGTGGCCGCGGATCGAGGGGCCCTTCAACTGGGCGATCGACTGGTTCGATCCGATGGCGCGGGGGAACGACCGGCCGGCCCTGATCGTCGTCGACGACGACGGCACGCACCACGAGCGCACGTTTGACGAGCTCGCGCGTCGCTCGGATCAGGTCGCCGCGTGGCTGGCATCCCGGGGCGTCCGGAAGGGGCACGCGGTCCTGCTCATGCTCGGCAACCAGGTCGAGCTGTGGGAGGCGATGCTCGCGATCATGAAGCTCGGCGGCGTCATCGCGCCGACCACGACGGCGCTCGGCGCGCACGATCTCGCCGACCGGATCGAGCGCGCGGAGATCCGTCACGTCATCGTCGATTCCGCGGATGCCGACAAGTTCGATGCCGCACCCGAGGATCTCGGCCGCATCGTCGTGGGGGAGCCCGTGCCGGGCTGGGCCTCGTACGACGACGCGTTCCGCGCGGAGGCGGCGCCAGCGGCGCACCCGGGCACCGTGGCGGACGACCGGCTGCTGCTGTACTTCACCTCAGGCACGACGTCGAAGCCGAAGCTCGTCGAGCACACGCACGCGTCGTACCCCGTCGGGCACCTGTCGACGATGTACTGGCTGGGGCTCCAGCCGGGTGACGTGCACCTGGCGATCAGCTCGCCGGGCTGGGCGAAGCACGCGTGGAGCTGCTTCTTCGCGCCGTGGATCGCGGAGGCGACGGTCCTCGCCCTGAACTACTCGCGGTTCTCCGCCGACCGGCTGCTCGACGTGCTGGAGCGCGACGGCGTCACCACGTTCTGTGCGCCGCCGACGGTGTGGCGCATGCTCATCCAGGCCGACCTCACGGGCGGCGCGGACG
>NZ_BADA01000106.1 GCF_000333395.1 Microbacterium sp. B19 | reverse complement strand
TCCGTCGCCGTCGACCTCCAGCGGCGCGTGCGCGACCGGGAGGCGCCGTTCTCGGACGACGTGACCGGTCCGTGGTTGCAGCGACTGGCCGACCTCGCGCAAGCCGAGGACGACGACGCTGCCCGCGCCTAGACTCGACGGGTGAGCAGCGACCCCAACCGCGCCGACCTCGGCAAGGACCCCCAGCGCGTCAGCGGCATGTTCGACCAGGTGGCCGCGGCCTACGACCGCACCAACTCGGTGCTGAGTCTCGGCAACGACCGGTTCTGGCGCGTCGCGACCCTGAAGGCCGTCGCCCCGAAGCGGGGCGAGCGCATCCTCGACCTCGCGGCCGGCACCGGCACGTCGTCGATGGCGTTCGTGCCGAGCGGTGCGAACGTCGTCGCGGCGGACTTCTCGCCCGGCATGATCGCCGAGGGGCGCCGTCGGCACGGGAGCGTCCCGAACCTCGAGTTCGTGCAGGCGGATGCCACCGACCTGCCGTTCCAGGACGGTGAGTTCGACGCGGTGACGATGTCGTTCGGTCTGCGGAACGTCAACGACCCGCGTCGTGCGCTGCGGGAGCTCCGCCGGGTCACGAAGCCCGGGGGCCGCATCGTGGTCTGCGAGTTCTCGCATCCGCCGTCCCGGGCCTTCAACGGTCTCTATCGCTTCTACAACGACCGCGTGCTGCCGACCGTGGCGAAGGCGATGAGCTCCAACGCCGAGGCGTACGACTACCTGAACGAATCGATCCGCGACTGGCCGAACCAGCCGACGCTCGCGGCGTGGATGCGCGACGCGGGCTGGGTGAATGTGGCGTACCGCAACCTCACGTTCGGCATCGTGGCCCTCCACCGCGGAATCAACCCGGGCGCGTAGTCCCGAGAGGGCGCGTGCTGTCAACCGTCGAGATACCGACGGCGACCCCGGACCGCGCCAGGATAGGCTGAAACCCGTGACCCCGAGACCGCCCGCGGCCGGCTCCCGCCTGTCGGGCAAGCTGGGCCTGAGTGACCGCATCTTCGCCGGACTGCGTGCGCGCACCCTGCTCTCCACCGTCGAGGCCGGCCTCGACCGTGTCGAGAGCACGCTGGAGCGCGAGGTGCGCAGCGCCGACCGGCTCGCCGACGTCACCGCCCGATACCTGTACGAGGCGGGCGGCAAGCGCGTGCGCCCGATGCTCGCGATCCTCACGGCGCAGCTCGGCCAGGGCACCACGACCGAGGTCGTGGAGGTGGCCACGGCCCTCGAGCTGACGCACCTCGGTTCCCTGTACCACGACGACGTCATGGACGGTGCCGACAAGCGTCGTGGCGTGCCCAGCGCGCAGACGGTGTGGGGCAACAACATCGCCATCCTCACCGGTGACCTGCTCTTCTCCCGCGCGAGCCAGCTCATGGCCCGCCGCGGTGAGCGCGCGATCCAGCTGCAGGCCGACACGTTCGAGCGGCTCGTCCTCGGTCAGATGCACGAGACCGTCGGTCCGCAGGAGGGCGACGAGCCGGTCGAGTTCTACCTGCGCGTCCTCGCCGACAAGACCGGTTCGCTCATCGCCGCGGCCGCGCAGTCGGGCGTGATCTACTCGGGCGCCCCCGAGGAGTTCGAGGCTCCGATGGTCGTCTTCGGTGAGAAGGCGGGTGTCGCCTTCCAGCTGCTCGACGACGTCATCGATCTCTCGCCCGACCCGTCCGAGACCGGCAAGGTGCCTGGCACCGACCTCCGCGCGGGCGTGCCCACCATGCCGTACCTGCTGCTCGGCCACCGCTCCGACCAGGCCTCGGCCGACCTCCGGGCGCGCATCGACGAGGGGCAGGACCTGATCGCCGCGGGCGCTGACCCGGCGATCCTCGACGACGCGCTCACCGAGCTCCGCGAGCACGAGACGACGCGCGAGACGCTCGACCTCGCCCACCGGTGGTCGCAGGACGCGATCGACGCGCTCGAGCCGCTGCCGGACGGGGCCGTCCGCGAGGCCCTGACGCGTTTCGCCCGCGCGGTGGCCGACCGCTCCGCCTGACCTTCCCCCACACCCCCCGATCGCGATCGAGAGGACCCCCATGACGAAGCTGCGCCTTGCCATCGTCGGCGCCGGCCCCGCCGGCATCTACGCCGCCGACATCCTGCTGAAGGCCGAGCGCCAGTTCGACGTGTCCATCGACCTGTTCGAGCAGCTCCCCGCCCCCTACGGTCTCGTCCGCTACGGTGTCGCCCCCGACCACCCGCGCATCAAGGGCGTCATCACGGCGCTCCGCGAGGTGCTCGACCGCGGCGACATCCGGCTCTTCGGCAACGTGAACTTCGGCACCGACATCACGCTCGACGACCTGAAGCAGCACTACAACGCCGTCATCTTCGCCACCGGCGCGATCCGTGACGCCGACCTCGACATCCCCGGCATCGACGCACACGGCTCGTACGGTGCGGCCGACTTCGTCAGCTGGTTCGACGGTCACCCCGATGTGCCGCGCGAGTGGCCGCTCGAGGCCGAGTCGGTCGCGGTGATCGGCAACGGCAACGTCGCGCTCGACATCACGCGCATGCTCGCCAAGCACGCCGACGACCTGCTTCCCACCGAGGTGCCCGACAACGTGTACCAGGGGCTCAAGGCCTCGCCCGTCACCGATGTCCACGTGTTCGGCCGCCGCGGTCCCGCCCAGGTGAAGTTCACGCCGCTCGAGCTGCGCGAACTCGGCGAGCTTCGCGATGTCGACATGGTCGTCTACGACGAGGACTTCGACTACGACGAGGCCTCCCTCACCGCCATCCAGACCAACAAGCAGGTCAAGGTCATCGACCGCGTCCTGCAGGAGTGGCGCACGCGTCCCGGCGCCAACAACGCCGGGGGCGAAGCCTCGCGCCGCTTGCACCTGCACTTCTGGGCGAAGCCCCTGGAGGTCGTGACGGATGCCGAGGGCCGCGTCGCCGCGCTGAAGTACGAGCGCACGAAGCCCGACGCCGAGGGCGGCGTCTCGGGCACCGGCGAGATCCGCGAGGTCCCGATCCAGGCGATCTACCGGGCCGTCGGGTACTTCGGCTCGCCGCTGACCGACGTGCCGTTCGACGAGCGTCACGGCGTCATCCCGAACCACGAGGGCCAGGTGCTGGCATCCGACTCGAACGAGCGGATCCCCGGCCTCTACGCCACCGGGTGGATCAAGCGCGGACCCGTCGGCCTCATCGGACACACCAAGTCGGATGCCATGGAGACCGTGCGCCACGTCATCAACGACCAGGCCGAGTGGTGGCGTCCCGCGCACCCAGAGGAGGAGGCGATCCCCGCCCTCCTGGCCGAGCGCGGTGTGCGCTGGACCGACCTCGAGGGTTGGCACCGACTCGACGAGCACGAGATCGCTCTCGGCGCCCCGCACGAGCGCGCGCGCATCAAGGTCGTCCCGCGCGACGAGATGATCCGCGTCTCGCGCGGCGAGTAACCGCCCCGAGCCGAACGGGCCGCCCCTTCCGACTAGGAGGGGTGGCCCGTCTCGTCTCCTCAGACTCTTGTTTTCGTGCGCCTCAGAGCGCGGATGCCGAGACACATCCACATGATGGCCAGGGCCAAGAGCCCAAGTGCCCAGAATCCGGCTCCCGTGGCTGCCCATAGGGCGAGAGCTAGGAACAGCGCCGCCATGACGAACGAAATCGTCGGTCCCGGCCGCACGTGAGTTTCCACGGAATCGCGGATCATGACGAACACCCCCAGAGCGAGACGGCGACATCCAGGATCGCGGTAAGGGTTAGGGTCAGAGCAGCGAGGAGCGCGATGGATAGTCGCCCCAGGCGACTGACTCGGGTTGGAGTGCGTCGCGCCGGGGGTAGCCGGCTGAAAATCTTCATGATGACTGCTCCCTCCGTTGGGTTCATGGAGGTCACTGACTCTTGCCGCGGGGCGACAGCTGGTGGTGCAAGTTCACCCCCCAAGCATCGGGATTCACTCGGCGGCGATCTCCCGCCCCGACTGACAACCACCGCGCCAAGACGTAGCCGGGGGCATCGACAGACCCACGTGCTCCCGACGAGGATGCGTAGG
>NZ_BADA01000107.1 GCF_000333395.1 Microbacterium sp. B19 | reverse complement strand
CGTCGGTGTACGACGGGATCTTCTCGACGGCGGTGTCGAGTCCGTCCGCGAGCGAGGAGGTCCCGGATGCCACTTTCTGCACGCCGTCCGCGAGCTGCCCGGCGCCGTCCTCGGCACCGGACACCCCGGATGCCACCTGCGCGGCGCCCGAGCTGAGACCCGCCGCGCCCGCGTCGAGCTTCTGCGCGCCGTCGGCGAGCTGGCTCGCGCCGCCGCCGAGGCCGTCGATTCCGCCGGCGATCGTGGTGAGTCCGGTCTGGGACTCACGCAGCCCACCGGCGAGGGCCTTTCCTCCGTCGGCGAGCTTCTGATTCGTGGCGGCGAGCGCCGCGACCCCGGCGGGCAGCTGCGCGGCCTGCCCCGCGAGGCGGCCCGCTTCGGTGACGGCTTCCTGTGTCCGGCCCAAACCCGCGTTCGCCGCGTCGGCGGCGTTCCGCAGGTCGACGCATCGCTGCGCATCCGTCGGCGTGCAGGAATTCGCTGCCGAGGTCAGTGCGGCGGCTGCTGCGGCGAGATCCGCGTTGATCTGCGGCGTGGAGTCCGCGAGCTTCTGTGCCGTGGGTGCGAACCAGTCGGGGATCGCGGAGGAGATGGCCCCGATCTGCTTCGCCAGGGCCGCGTTCCCCTGGGCGATCTCGTCGGTCTTTTCGGCGATGGTGCCGATACCCGACGCCGCCGTCCGCGTCCCTCCCGCCAGCGCCGTCGCGCCACCGGCGAGCTGCGACGCCCCGTCCGCGAGCGGGCCCACGCCGGCGGCGAGCTGCTGCGTTCCGGTCGCGAGCTGCGACGCCCCGTCGGAGAGCTGCCCCAGGCCGTCCTTCAGGCCCGTGGCGCCGTTCGCGGCCTGGCCGGCGCCGTCGGCGAGTTGGTGTGCGCCGGTGGCGGCGTCGCCGAGGTTCTTGCTCAGGTCCGTGAACCCGAGGAACACGTTCGTCAGGTACTGCGACGACAGCGCGCTCCCGAACACGGAGGAGGCGGTGGATGCCAGTTGCGCGGTGATCGCGCCGTCGACGACGCGCGCATCGGGCGCGGTCTCCACGCCGATCGTGGCGCGCTCGGGGGTCTCGCCGGGGCGGGTGGAGAGTGCCGCCGACGTGAAGTTCTCCGGGATCGTGACGACCGCGGTGTACGTGCCGTCCTTGAGGCCGGCCGCTGCGTCCTCGTCGTTCGAGATGACCCAGTCGATGTTGCTCGGCTGGTCGTCCGCGCCCTTGACCAGCCCCCCGGTCAGCTGACGTCCGAGCGGAACGGTCTGCCCGTTGAGCTGCACCGGCTTGTCGTCGTTCACGATCGCGGCGGTGATGTTGTCGAGCCGGTCGGTGGGGTTGTAGAGCGCGCCGACCAGGATGCCGCCGATCACGGCGGGCAGCAGGAGCACGCCGATGAGCGTCAGCCAGGTCACGGGACGGCGCGAGCGGGAGCGCTCGACGGGGACGGTCATGCGAACACCTCGGAAAGGTCGGTGGAGGACTCGGGGGTCGGGCGATGCCGGTGCGGCGAGGGCAGCGCGAGAGACGTCACGCCGGGACGGTGGGCGTCGGCGAGGAGCGCGAGCGCGCGGCGCTCGTCGCGCGCCGACACCACGAGGGTGAACGGGTTCTCCTCGCCCGCGTCGCTCGCGGCCCGCCGGAGTGCGTGGGCGACGTCGGCGCGTGCGTCGGCGTCGAGCCGGTCGACGTCGCACAGGACGGCCAGGCGCGCGCGGCCCGACACGGCACGCCCCACCTCGTTTCCGGCGGCCTCGAGATCGTCGAGGAGCGCCAGCCCGACGCGGGCACGCACCGCCCCGGCCCGCTCGGGGAGCAGGAGCCCGTCGACGCGCAGTCGCCCCTCGACCGCGGAGAGGCGGCCGGCGAGCGCCAGCAGCAGGGGGCGGGTGACGCGCGTCTCACCGGTGACGAGCAGCGTCCCGCCGTAACCGAGGCGCAGGTGGACGTCGGCGAACGCCGGTTCCTCGTCAGCGGACGCCGTGCCGGCGCGCAGGTCGTCCGCAGCGATCGCGATCGCGGTTTCGGTCGGCCAGTCGCGCAGGCCGATCTCGCGCTCGACGGCCTCGCCCTCGACGTCCAGCTTGGGCAGCAGACGGTCGAGCCAGCGTGGCATCCACCAGGCCTTCGCCCCCAGGAGCGCGAGAACCGCGGGAACCAGGGTCATGCGCACGAGGAACGCGTCGACGGCGACGCCGACGGCGAGGCCCAGCGCGATCGGCTTGAGGCTCGAGTCGCCCTCGGGCACGAACGCGACGAACACCGAGAACATGATGACCGCGGCCGCGACGACCACGCGCGCGGAGCCCATGAAACCGCTCCGGACGGCACCGAGCGCCACTTCGCGGGGTGTGCGCCCCTCGCGAGACGCATGCACGTAGTCCTCGCGCATGCGCGAGACGAGGAACACCTGATAGTCCATCGCGAGGCCGAACAGCACGCCCATCACGACGATCGGCATGAAGCTGATGATCGGTCCGACCTTGGCCACGTGCAGCGCATCGGCGAACCAGCCCCACTCGAACACCGCGGCGACGACGCCGAACGACGACGCAACCGACAGCAGGTATCCGGCGGCGGCCGTCAGGGGCACCCAGATCGAGCGGAAGACGATCATGAGGAGGATCAGCGACAGGCCGACGACGAAGATCCCGAACGGCACGAGCGAGGCGCCGAGCTGGTCGGAGATGTCGATCGTGACGGCGGTGTACCCGGTCACGAGGAGGCGCACGCCGAACTGGTCGTACAGGCGGTCCTCGGCGCCGCGGAGCGCGCGGACGAGATCGGCGGTCTTCGGGTCTTCCGGACCCGTCTCGGGCACGATCTGCACGATGCCGGTGTCGGCGGTCTGGTTCGGGGTCGCCAGGGCGATCTTCGCGACGCCCGGGATCTTCGCGACCTCGTCGCCGATGTCGGTCATGAGCTTCACGGGGTCGTTCGACGTGACGATCGTCCCGGTCATGATGAGCGGGCCGTTCGCGCCGGGTCCGAAGTATTCGTCGGTCAGCTCGTACGCCTCGCGCGCCTCGTTGCCGGGCTGCAGCTGGCCCGCGGTGGGGAGTGTGAGGGCGAGGCTCCCGGCGGGAATCGCGGCGACACCCAGGAGCACCACGACCGACACCGACGTGACGACCGGATGCCGCGTGACCAGGCCCACCCACCGGGCGGCGGGGCCGTGCGACCGCTTCTCGACCGTCACGGCCTTCTTCCGGCGCCAGCCGACGACGCGGCCCTTCGCGAAGCCGAGGAACGCCGGGGTGAGCGTCAGCCCGATGCACACGGCGATCGCGACGGCGACCGAGGCGGCGACACCCATGGTCGTCAGGAACGGGATGCCGGCGAACCCGAGGCCGATGAGGGCGATGAGCACCGTGATGCCGGCGAACACCACGGCGGATCCGGCCGTGCCGGTGGCGCGGGCGGCGGACTCCTCGGGGTCCATGCCGCCGCGCACCTGGTCTTGATGTCGGGACACGATGAACAGCGCGTAGTCGATGCCGACCGCGAGCCCGAGCATGACCGCCAGGAGCGGCGTCGTCGACGACACGGTCGCGAACCCGGTCGCGATGAAGATCAACGCGACGGAGAGGGCGACGCCGAGGAGGGCGGTGGCCAGTGGCATCCCGGCCACGAGGAACGACCGGAACGTCAGCATCAGCACGAGGGCGGCGATCACGACGCCGAGGGCCTCGGTCAGGCTCGCGCCGGGGATCTCGGTCGCGAAGAGCTGACCGCCGAGCACCGCCTGCGACCCCGAGGGCAGGGCGGACGCGAGAGCCGTCGTGTCGTCGCGCAAACCGTCCTTGGTGTCGCCCGGAACCGCGGTCGCCTCGCCCGAGAACTGGATGCGGATGATCGCAGCGCGACCGTCGTCGGACACGCCGCCGGAGATGCGCTCGTCGAAGGGGGTCGTGACGGCCTTCACGAAGTCGAGCTTCTCGATGTCGGAAATCGAGGTGCCGATGGCATCCTGATACTTCTGGTCGCGCACGCTCGTGCCGTCGGCCGAGACGACGACGATGTCGGCGCCCGCGCCGCTCACCTGGGGGAAGGTGCGGGACAGCATCTCGAGGCCGGCCTGCGACTCGGTGCCCGGGATCGCGAAGGTGTTGTCGGTGCCCTTCGCGAAGAGGGCCACACCGCCACCGGCGAGGACGAGGATCAGCACCCAGGCCGACAGCACCCGCCACGGGTGACGGAACGACCAGCGACCGAGGGTGTACAGGAAAGTGGACACGGTGGCTGCTCCCGAGATCTGCGGCTTGGTCGATACAGCACCGTATCGGATACAACAATGTATCGTAGTTCGCGGAGGGGGCCACCAACCTGAGTCTCGTCCGTGAACCGAAGGAGCGCGGCATGACCGACACGGCACCGGCGCCGTCGCGGCGTCGAGAGAACACTCGTTCTCGGCTGATGGATGCCGCGGCCCAGCTGTTCGCGGAGGAGGGCATCGATGCGTCGTCCGTCGAGGCCATCTGCGAGCGCGCGGGATTCACCCGTGGGGCGTTCTACTCGAACTTCGGCTCCAAGGAGGAGCTGTTCCTCGCGCTGTGCGAGCGCTCCGCGGAGACGACCATCCGCGCGGTGCGCGAGCGCATCGCCTCCATCGAGAAGAACGATCTGGATGCCGGCAGCGAGATGCGCACGCTCGTGCAGGAAGTGCTGGAGGTCGCCGGGCACGATCGCCTCGACGTCCTGCTGGGCGCGGAGATCCGCGTGCAGGCGCTGCGCAACGCCGACTTCGCCGAGGCCTACCTCGCGCTGGACCGGGGGCTGTCCGAGAACGTGTCGCGGCTCATCAGCGACGTCGCCGACGCCCGCGGTCTCGAGTTGCGCGTGCCGCTCGCCGAGGCGACGGAGCTCCTGCTCTCGACGTGGATCTCGGCGGCCGAGCGCGCGCTCATCACGCGTCGTGACCCCGGGGCCGCGCGGGACGAACTCGCCGAACGCCTCTCGGGCATCATCGCCCTCATCCTCTGATCGTTCAGGACCCCGTTTCGGCCAGGACGGCGTAGCAGCGGGTCAGGCGCTCGAGCCACCAGTCGCGGCGGTCCTCCGGGGCCTCGACCCGGTCCAGGGTCGCGGTCGTCGGGGAGATGCGCGTCAGCGAGAGGGAGCCGTCCCGGGCGTGCAGCGGGTGGGCGACGACGTCGGCGGTGAAAAGGGAGGCCGTCCCGAGGCCGCAGTCGTACTCCAGGTCGGGCAGCGCGGCGGCGAGGGCGAGCCCCATCGAGAGGCCGACCGAGGTGTCCAGCGCGCTGGAGACCACGGCGGGGAGCCCCGCCTCGGCCACGATCGCGAGCGCGGCGCGGATGCCCCCCAGCGGCTGCGCCTTGATCACGAGCAGATCCGCCGCTCCGGCTCGGGCGACGCGCAGCGGGTCGGTGGCCTTGCGCACGCTCTCGTCCGCGGCGATCGGGATGTCGAGGTACTCAATGCGCTCCCGCAGCTGCGCGAGCTCCTCCACCTCGGCGCACGGCTGCTCGACGTACTCCAGATCGAACTCGGCGAGGGCGTGCACCGCCCGCTCGGCCTCGTCGACGTTCCAACCGCCGTTGGCATCGACGCGGATGCGCCCTTCGGGACCCATCGCCGCGCGCACCGCGCGGACCCGGGCGACGTCGTCGGCAAGCGTCTGACCCGCCTCCGCGACCTTCACCTTGGCCGTGCGGCATCCATCGAATCGGGCGAGCACCCCGTCGACCTCGGACGCGGCGACGGCCGGCACCGTCGCATTCACCGCCACCTGCGCGCGGACGGGGGGAGGGGTCGGATGCCACCCGAAGTCGAGCGCCGCCGCGAGCCACGTCGCCGCCTCGGCGTCGCCGTATTCGACGAAGGGCGAGAACTCCGTCCAGCCCTCCGGGCCCTCGAACACGACCGCCTCGCGGGTCTGGATGCCGCGGAAGCGCGTCGCGAGGGGGAGGGCCACGACACGGGCCGTGGCGAGGACGTCGACGAGCGGGGGGAGGGGACTCACCCCTCCATCCTGGCCTCGGTGTCGGACGCCGGGAATAGGCTGGCGACATGCTTTTCGACACCCCGGTCCGGCTCGGCGTCCAGATCCAGCCGCAGCACGTGCAGTACTCCGACATCCGCGACGCCGTCTTCCGTCTGGAAGAGATGGGCGTCGACATCCTCTTCAACTGGGACCACTTCTTCCCGCTGTACGGCGACCCGGACGGGGAGCACTTCGAGTCGTGGACGATGCTCTCGGCGTGGGCCGAGCAGACCGAGCGGGTCGAGTTCGGCGCCCTCGTCAACTGCAACAGCTACCGCAACGCCGACCTGCAGGCCGACATGGCCCGCACGGTCGACCACATCAGCAAGAAGGGCGGCGACACCGGCCGCTTCATCCTCGGCACCGGGTCGGGCTGGTTCCAGCGCGACTACGACGAGTACGGCTACGACTTCGGCACCGCCGGTTCGCGTCTGAACGCCCTCGCGTCGGACCTCGACCGCATCGTCGAGCGCTGGGGCAAGCTGAACCCCGCGCCCACGCGCAAGATCCCCGTCATGATCGGCGGCAAGGGCGAGCAGAAGACGCTGCGCATCGTCGCCCGCCACGCCGACATCTGGCACAGCTTCGTCACGCCCGACGAGGTCACCCACAAGCTCGGCGTGATCGAGCGCTGGGCCGAGACCGAGGAGCGCGACCTGTCCGGGCTCATCGTCTCGAACGAGCTGAAGGACCGCGACGAGACCGACGCCGACGCCCTGTTCGACGCGGGCACGCGCCTGTTCACCCTGGGCTTCTCCGGCCCCGACTGGGACTACTCGCTCGTCGAGCGCTGGCTGGCCTGGCGGGACTCCAAGAACGCCTGAGCCGGTGAGCGTCTCCGAGATCTTCGACCCCGCCGAGTGGACCCTGGCGCCCGGCGCCGAGGAGTACACCGACATCACGGCGCACGTCACCCACGACGGTCGGGTCGCGCGCATCGCGTTCGACCGCCCCGAGGTGCGCAACGCCTTCCGCCCGCACACGGTCGACGAGCTGTACCGCGCCCTCGACATCGCGCGCCAGGACCACCGGATCGGGGTCGTGCTCCTCACCGGCAACGGGCCGAGCCCGAAGGACGGAGGATGGGCCTTCTGCTCGGGTGGCGACCAGCGCATCCGCGGCCGCGACGGCTACAAGTACTCCGATGACGAGACCGCGGTGGCCGACCACGGCCGTGCGGGGCGCCTCCACATCCTCGAAGTGCAGCGTCTCATCCGCTTCATGCCGAAGGTCGTCATCGCGGTCGTCCCCGGGTGGGCGGCGGGCGGCGGGCACTCGCTGAACGTCGTCTGCGACCTGTCGATCGCGAGCGCCGAGCACGGTCGTTTCAAGCAGACGGATGCCGATGTGGGGTCGTTCGACGCCGGTTACGGCTCGGCATACTTCGCGCGGCAGATCGGGCAGAAGTTCGCCCGCGAGATCTTCTTCCTCGCGGAGGAGTACTCCGCGCAGCGCGCGTACGAGATGGGCGCGGTCAATCGCGTCGTGCCGCACGCCGCACTCGAGCGCGAGGCGCTGGCGATGGCGCGCACCATCCTGACGAAGTCGCCGACGGCGATCCGCATGCTCAAGTTCGCGTTCAACGCCGTCGACGACGGGCTCGTCGGCCAGCAGCTGTTCGCCGGCGAGGCCACGCGGCTCGCGTACGGCACCGACGAGGCCGCCGAGGGTCGCGACGCCTTCCTCCAGAAGCGCGACCCCGACTGGTCCGGCATCCCGTGGCACTACTGAATCCCGGACGCATCCCCGGATGCACCCCGGGATGCGACGACCCGGTGCGGTCGTGAAGCTCGAGCGGGTGGCATCCGAGGATCCGCGCGACGTGCTGCGCGCGCTGCGGCACGCCGTCCTGGGAGCGGGGCCGGCCGTGGCACTCGGGGCGGGGGAAGGGCTGCCCGCCGAGGTGCCGGCGGGGACGGCCGTGGTCATCACGACGTCGGGCTCGACCGGGGTGCCGAAGTCGGTGGCGATCGGACGCAACGCGCTGATCGCGAGCGCCTTCGCCACCTCGGCGCGGATCGGCGAGGGAGCGTGGCTGCTCGCCGTTCCCGCCACGTACGTCGCCGGCGTGCAGGTGCTGGTGCGCGCTCTCGTGAACGGCCGGGAGCCGGCCGTCCTCGCGGGGCCGTTCCGTCCCGAACCCTTCGCCGCCGCGGCGCTCGGGATGGCGTCGCACGAGAACGGCGCGCGGGTGCCCACGTACACCTCGCTCGTCCCGGCGCAGCTGCAGCGGCTGCTCGATGCCGCCGACGACGACCCCGAGGTCGCGCGCGCGCTGCGGTCGTTCGAGCGCATCCTCATCGGCGGGCAAGCGCTGCCGGTGTCGCTGCGGGAGCGTGCCGAGGCGGCCGGGGCGCGGATCGTGCGCACGTACGGGTCGACCGAGACCAGCGGCGGCTGCGTCTACGACGGTGTCCCGCTCGACGGTGTCGAGCTCGCGATCGTCGACGGTGAGGTGCGCATCTCCGGTCCGACCCTCGCCGACGGGTACGTCGGCGATCCGGCGCGCACGGCCGAGGTCTTCCCGGCGGATGCCGACGGCACGCGGTGGTACCGCACGGGCGACGGCGGCGACGTCGCCGATGGGGTGCTGCGGATCACGGGGCGCCTCGACAACGTCATCGTCTCGGGTGGGGTGAACGTGTCGTTGGACCGGGTCGAGGCGGCGGTGCGTGGCATCCCGGGTCTGGAGTCCGCCGTCGTGATCCCGATCGAGGATGCGCGCTGGGGCCAGGGGTCCGCCGTCGTGGTCGCGGGGACCGGCACCGACGAGCGGGAGACGCTCGAGCGCGTCCGGGCCGCCGTCGCTGCGGCGATCGGGCCTATCGCACGGCCCGCGCGCGTGATCCCGATCGACGCCCTGCCCCTCCTGGCATCCGGCAAGCCCGATCGCGCCGCCCTGCGGCAACGGTTCGGCTCCGCGAAGAATTAGGCTTTCCCTCCGTGGCAGCACAGTCTCGCAAGCGCTCGCGTCCCGCCCCGAAGCGGCGTCCCGGCGGCAATCCTCAGAAGGCCCACCGTCCCGCGCCCCGCGCCACCCCGGCGACCGCGCGCGACTGGATCGGCGCCGCGCGCCTGCGGACCCTTCCGCTGGCGATCACGCCGGTGCTCATCGGCACCGGTGCCGCGACGCTGGTCGACGACCAGCTCCACTGGGTCATCGCGCTCGCGTGCCTCGCGGTGGCGTTCGCGCTGCAGATCGGCGTGAACTACGCCAACGACTACAGCGACGGCATCCGCGGGACCGACGACGTCCGGGTGGGGCCGGGCCGTCTGACGGGCGGCAAGAAGGCGAAGCCGCGCACGGTGCTGATCGTCGCGCTGTCGTTCTTCGCGCTCGCCGCCGTCATCGGCCTCGCGCTCGTCATCCGCACGGGTCAGTGGTGGCTCATCGCGGTGGGGGCGGTGAGCATCGTCGCCGCGTGGTTCTACACCGGGGGCAAGCGGCCGTACGGCTACAACGCCCTCGGCGAGGTGTTCGTCTTCGTCTTCTTCGGCCTCGTCGCCACGCTCGGCACGACGTGGCTGCAGGTGCAGTCGCTGCCCCAGGAGGCGTGGTTCGGCGCGGTCGCGGCGGGTCTGCTCGCGTGCGCGGTGCTGCTGGCCAACAACCTCCGCGACATCGATCAGGACCGCCTGGCGGGCAAGCGCACGCTCTCGGTGCTCATCGGGCGTCGGGCGACGCAGGTGCTGTTCACGCTGTTCGTCCTGGTGCCCTTCGCCATCGCGGTGTTCCTCGCGCTGGTGTACCCGATCGCGTGGCTGACGCTCATCGCGCTGCTCGGCGGGCTGTCGGCGATCCTCATCGTCTGGACCTACCGCGCGCCCCGCGAGCTCATCGTGGCGCTGCAGGTCACGAGCTTCACCTCGGTCGCGTACGGCGCCGTGCTCTTCTGGGCCTTCGCGGCCTGAGGCTCAGCGCGCCGAATCGAGCTCCAGCCCCGCGAGGAAGGGGTCGACCGCGGCCCAGACGGCGGCGGGGTTCTCGATGTGGGGCAGGTGCCCTGCGGCGGGGATCTCCACGAACGAGGCCCCGGGAACCGCGGCCGCGACGGCGCGTCCGTACGCCGGCGTGACGATGCGGTCGCTCGCCCCGAACACGATCAGGGTCGGCACCGCGATGACGCTGAGGCGGCCCAGGAGCGTCGGGTCGCTCATGCCGACGCCGGTGAGTCGCTTCATCGTGCGACCGTTCGACTGCTGGACGGCCCGCTGCTCGTCCGTGAGGGTAGCCGGGTCGACGTACCCGCGTTCCGGGTCGTGCCATGCTGCTTCGGCGAGTCCGCGGGCATCTAGTGCGAAGAAGTCGGCGATGGGTTCACCGTCGACGACCGCGCCGACTCCGTCGATGTCGACGACCGCGCCGACGGTCCCGGCGTATCGCGCGTCGGTGGCGGCCTGCACGGCCATCTCCAGCGCGATCCACCCGCCGATCGAGGAGCCGACGAGGACGGCTCCGCGCGTGTCCTGCGCGCGCAGCTGTTCGAGGTACGACGTCGCCAGGGCAGCGATGGAGGTGATGTCCTCCGTCAGCGGCGTACCCTCCCAGCCCGGGTGAGTCGGAGCGACGACCCGCAGGGACCCGGCGAGGTGCTGGGAGATCGGGGCGATCGTGCGTGGCCCGCCTCCGCCGTGGAGGACGAGGGCTGTGGCCGAGGGGGATGTGCTCATGGCGGCTCCTATATCAACACGTTTATATAAGTGTGTTGATACGCTAGCATCATGACGGAAGATCTGGAACTGCTCGGTCAGGCGATCAAGCGGGCGCAGTACCGCAATCACCGCGCCATGGACGCCGCGCTCCGCGAGGCGGGCGTCTCGTTGGTGCAGTGGGATGCGCTCCGCGCCGTCGACCGGATGCCGGGAGCGACGGGACACGACCTCGCAGAGGCGACCTTCCAGAGCGATCAGGCCTTCGGCACGCTCGCGGTCCGCCTGCAGGAGAGGGGTCTGATCGAGCGCTCCGCGGGGCGGGGGCGCCGGATCGAGCACCGCCTCACCGAAGCGGGTCGTGAAGCGCTGGATGCGGGGTACCGCATCGTGGCCGAGGTGCTCGACGAGCTGTTCGCTCCGCTGGAGGAATCGGACCGCGCAAGCCTTGCCCGCGTGCTCGGCACACTGACGAGCGCCGACGTTCGCGTCTGACGGGTGCCGTGCCCTTCGCGGCCTGAGCGTCAGCGCTCGGTGGCGGGCCGGTCGTCCGTCGCCGCGTCGACCACCGCGTCCTCGACGTCGGCGTCCCGCTCGGCGCCCGTGCGGTGGTTCGCGGCGCGACGGGCCTCGCGGCGCTCGGCGAGGTCGCCGGTCACCTGATCGAGGGGGCGTCGGAGGAACAGCAGCGACAGACTGAGGCCGATCAGCGCGGCGAACACCGCGGCCAGCCAGGGCAGTTCCTGGAAGACCGGGAACAGCAGCAGGATGCCGAGCGGCACCACGAACGCGAGAAGACGCAGCACCGTGTAGACCAGGGCGGAACGGGCACGCATACCCCCACTCTACGACCGGTTCACGGCACCCCGCTGCCCGGCCGTCGCCCAGGCAGCGCCGGTAGAATCGAGGCATGGCACGCCTGCTGCTGATCCTGGCGCTCGTGGCGACCGCGTTCTGGGTCTACACGATCGTCGATTGCGCCGTTCAACCGGCCTCCCGCCATCGCGGGGTCAGCAAGCCCGCGTGGATGGTGATCGTGATCCTGCTGCCCGTGCTGGGTGGCATCCTGTGGTTCCTCATCGGCCGAGGTCGTGCGAGCGACCCCGTGCTCCGACGTGCTCCCGACGACGATCCCGAGTTCCTCGGTCGGCTGTCCGCCCGAGACCGTGCCGAGCAGGACGAGCGCATCCGCCGCCTCGAGGAAGAGCTCGCGCAGCTCGACTCCGAGGGCGACGACCCGCGGGATTCGCGGCCCGCGCCGAAGCCCGACAGCGACGACCCCGGCGGCAAGCCGGGCGACGACGACACCCGCGGTCAGCGCGGCGCCGTCGGCTGACCGTGGCACCGGTCGAGGGGGGCGCTCACGCCCCGGCCACCGACGCGGCCGCGGCGCTGCTGGCGGGACTCGTGTCGCGCGGGGTGCGGCACCTCGTCGTGAGTCCCGGATCGCGGTCGCAGGCGCTCGCGCTCGTCGCAGCGGAGTTGGAGCGCGCGGGGCTCGTGCGTCTGCACGTCCGCATCGACGAACGCGTCGCCGGGTTCACCGCGCTCGGCATCGGCCGTGAGACCGGGATGCCCGCCGCGGTGATCTGCACGTCGGGCACGGCGGTGGCGAACCTGCTCCCCGCCGCCCTCGAGGCGCACCACTCCGGCATCCCGCTGCTGCTGCTGACGGCCGATCGTCCGCCCGAACTCCGCGGCGTCGGCGCGAACCAGACGACCCGTCAGCCGGGTCTTTTCCACTCCGCCGCGCGGTTCGAGGCCGACCTCTCCGTCCCCGAGGCGGTGGATCCGGATGCCACTGACCCCCAGACCGACGCCTTCGACGCCGTGGCGGCGACGGCGCTCGCCGCGGCGCTCGGTGAGGGTACCCGTCCGGCCGGTCCCGTCCACCTGAACGTGCCGCTGCGCGAGCCGCTCGCGGGGGCCGCTCCGGCATGGTTGGTCGATCGCGCGACGCGACCGGCGCCGGTGGACGACGTGCCCGACGAAGAGGCATCCGGTGCTCTGTACCAGGGTGGGGGCGGGATCGGTGTGGCCGACGTCGCGCCGGAACCCGAGGCGGCGTTCGTGCTCGAGCCGGGGCCGCGGACGATCGTCGTGGCGGGAGCGGATGCCGGTCCCGCAGCCGAGGACCTCGCCCATCGCGGCGGCTTGCCGCTGGTGGCCGAGATCGTGAGCGGCGCCCGCTTCGGTCGGCACGTCGTGCACTCGTACCGCGCGCTCCTGCGCGAGCCCGAACTCGGTGGTCGCGTCGAGCGCGTCGTGGTGTTCGGTCATCCGACGCTCAGCCGCGAGGTCGCGCAGCTCCTCGGCCGCGACGACATCGAGGTGATCGCGGTGCGCGGTCCGGGTGAGCCCGTCAACCTCAACGGTGCGACGCACGCCGTGGACGCGGTCCGCGCCGACGGTGCAGCCGACCGCGAGTGGCTGGGGGAGTGGATGCGAGCGTCGCGCGCCGCGGCCGTCGATCTCAGCCCGCCCGCGCCGGACGCCGACGGACTGTCGTCCGCTGTGCCGCACGAACGTCTGGGCGCGATCAACGCGGAGGTCGCGGTGGTGCGCGCGCCGGTCGACCGGGCGACTCTGGTCGACGCCCTGTGGCGCGCGACGTGGCCGCACGACCGGCTGGTGTTCGGGTCGTCGCGTCTCGTGCGGGTCGCCGACGAGCTGCTGGGCGGCAAGAAGGTGGCCGTGCACGCCAACCGCGGACTCGCCGGCATCGACGGCACGATCGCCACGGCGATGGGTGTCGCCTCGGCCAGTCAGGAGGGCGACCGGCCCGGCGTGACGCGGGTGCTGCTCGGCGACCTCGCGTTCCTCCACGACGTGGGTGGACTGCTGCTGCCGCCCGGCGAGCACGAACCCCGCCTGCAGGTGGTCGTCGGGAACGACGGCGGCGGCACGATCTTCGACGGCCTCGAGGTGGCCGGCGTCGCGGGCGCCGACGCGATGGAGCGCGTGCAGTACACGCCCCAGGACGTCCGGCTCGAGCAGCTCGCGCTCGCGTACGGCTGGGAGTACCTCCGCGTGACGACGCGCGTCGCGCTCGACCAGGCGCTCACCGCTCCCGTGGGCGGCCGACAGCTCATCGAGGTTCCGCTCGACCGCTGAGCCGGGTTCGTCAACCTCTTGGCGCGGAACTCGCGTGCGCGGCACGATGTGGCGATGAGTTCGCACAACCGCTGGACCACGCCCGCCGCCGAAGCCCTCACCGTCTCGCCGGGATTCCGTCTCGCCGACGTCGACCCCCGCGCGACGCCCGGCTACGACGGCGACAAGGACCAGGGCAGGGCCGACCTCGAGGCGGGCGTCGCCCCCCTCGCCGATCTGCAGGAGCGCCTCTTCGCGCAGAGCGTCGCCGGCACCGCGACCCGCTCCGTGCTGCTCGTGCTGCAGGCGATGGACACCGCGGGCAAGGGCGGCATCGTCAAGCACGTCGTCGGGGCCGTCGACCCGCAGGGCGTCGAGCTGGCCTCGTTCAAGAAGCCCACCGCCGAGGAGCTGTCGCACGATTTCCTCTGGCGCATCCGCAAGCGTCTCCCGGATGCCGGGCGCCTGGGCGTCTTCGACCGCTCGCACTACGAGGACGTGCTCATCGGACGCGTCCGTCAGCTCGCCCCGGCCGACGAGATCGAGCGCCGCTACGGTGCGATCGTCGCGTTCGAGGCCGAGGCGGCGGAGCTCGGCATCCGTGTCGTGAAGGTCATGCTGCACATCTCGAAGGACGAGCAGCGCGAGCGACTGGCATCCCGTCTCGATCGTCCCGACAAGCACTGGAAGTACAACCCGTCCGACGTCGACGAGCGCGCCCTCTGGGACGAGTACATGGATGCCTACCAGGTGGCGCTCGAACGCACCTCGACGCCGCTCGCGCCGTGGCACGTCGTCCCCGCCGACCGCAAGTGGTACGCGCGACTCGCCGCGCAGCAGCTGCTCATCGACGCTCTGACCGACATCGATCCGCAGTGGCCCGCGGCCGACTACGACGTCGCGACGGAGCGCCGGCGGCTGGCGGAGTCCTAGACGAAGTCCTAGGCCAGCGCCTCGACGATCGGGCGGAACTTCACGCGCGTCTCGAGCAGCTCGGACTCCGGCACGCTGTCGGCGACGATGCCCGCACCCGCGTAGGCGGTGATGGGCGCCGTCGGCGAGGAGGGGGCGGCGGGGTCGATCTGCGCGCAGCGCAGCGCGATCGCCCACTCGCCGTCGCCCGATGCGCCGATCCAGCCGACGGCTCCGGCGTAGCGGCCGCGGTCGAAGGGCTCGAGGTGGCGGATGACATCCATCGCGACGGTCGTCGGGGTGCCCGCGACCGCGGCGGTCGGGTGCAGCACGGTGATCAGGTCGAGGGCGGATGCCGCTTCCGACAGCTCGCCCTCGACGTCGGTGGCGAGGTGCCACACGTTGGGGAGCTTGAGCGTGAAGGGCTGTTCGGCGGCTGCGAGGGCCGAGGTGTGCGGACGGAGGGCGGAGAGGACGCTCTGCACCGCGAACCGGTGCTCCTCCTGGTCTTTGGTGCTCTCGGTGAGGGCGAGGGCGGCGGCGACGTCGCTGTC
The DNA here is from genome assembly GCF_000333395.1 of Microbacterium sp. B19. Taxonomy (GTDB): domain Bacteria; phylum Actinomycetota; class Actinomycetes; order Actinomycetales; family Microbacteriaceae; genus Microbacterium. The sequence continues at coordinate 1,174 of NZ_BADA01000107.1, read as the reverse complement.
GGCGTCGCCGCCGCGCGCCGTGGTGCCGGCCAGGACTCGGGCGGTCACCGTGCCGCGCGAGACCGTGACCAGGGTCTCGGGGCTCGCGCCGATGAGGCCGTCGACGGCGAAGACCCAGCAGTCGGGGTAGCCCTCGAGGAGCGACCGCACGAGGCGTCGCCGGTCCGAGCCCGCGGGGATCGTGCCGACGATGTCTCGCGCGAGCACGACCTTGCGCACCTCGCCGAGGCGGATCGCCTCGACGGCGTGATGGACGGCCTCCTGGTAGCCCTCGGCGGTCTGGCGGCCGGGGCCGAGTGTGGCCGACCAGTGGGGTCCGAAGGGGGAGCGGGGCGGCAGATCGGGTTCCGGCTCGTCCGGGGTGTCGGCGAAGGCCAGTCGGGTGACCCACGCGCGGCCGCCGTGGCGTCCCACGATCGTGCCGGGGACCCGCAGGACGCTCTCCCGCTGTGAGCGGGGGTCGAAGACGAAGGAGCCGAACGCGACGAGACCCGTGCCGGGGAGGTTCACCGGGTCATCGACCTCGGCGGCCGCGGCGATCTGCCGCCAGCGGTCGGCGATCGTCGTGTCACCAGGCTGAGCGCCGGTGTAGCGGATCGTCAGGAGGTCGCCGAAACCCGCGAGGGACTCTCCGCGGCGACTCCAGAACAGCGGGTCGTAGCCGGTGGTGTAGTCGAGCACGTCGTCCATCGGCGGCAGTTCCCGCGTGACGACGCGCAGACGAGGCACGGTGTCGTCCGCCGGTTGCTGCACCTTCCCACAGTAGACCGCGACTTAGACTCGCGGCATGACCTCCCGTCCCGCACCCGGCACCCGGCTCGTGTTCCGCTGGCGGAAGTGGGACGGCTCGCCGCACTGGGAGCAGGACTGCGTCTACCTCGGCTCCGACAGCTGGGGCGACTGGTTCGGGCAGCAGATCGGGTGGCGGAGCGTCCGTCCGGGCCGCGAGTTCGTGTGCCGCGAGCCCAACGTGACGCTGGTTCCGGCGAGCGGCGACTGGGCCTTCACGCACAACGCGGCCCCGCACCCGGTGGCCGTCTACATCGACCTGGCGTGGGACGCCGGCTGGGACGACGACGGGAACCCGGTCGGCATCGACATGGATCTCGACGTCGTGCGCCGCACCGACGAGCGCGGCACGTGGATCGACGACCGCGACGAGTGGGACGAGCAC
>NZ_BADA01000108.1 GCF_000333395.1 Microbacterium sp. B19 | reverse complement strand
CGAGAGACGATGCAGGGCGCGAAGACGCGCATGCGCGACAAGAAGGGGCCAGAGTTCGACGAGGGTCGACTGGCGCAAGCTCGACCCGCGTCAGTACGACCCGCGCCGCATCATCCGCGAGGCCCTGCTCGATGACACGCCCACGGCGACGATGCGCGCGGCCGGTGCCGCCGCCCTCGCGACGCAGGCGGCGGCCGACAAGCCGACGTTCGTCGCCGGCGAGTCGCCGCCATTCGACGACGAAGCGACCTGACCTCAGCTCACGCGCAACGGCAGAGCCCGACCGGGCAGTCCCCTCGGACGGACCGCCAGCGCCGCGGCAGCCGTGTCGATCGCGATCGACGCGGGGTCGTCGGGCCGCGCGATCACGACCGGGCGCCCGTCGTCACCTCCGGTCCGCAGGGCGGGGCTGAGCGGAACGGATGCCAGCAGCGGCACGTCCACGCCGTCGCTCGACAGCGCGCGGGCCACCGTCTCGCCGCCACCCGAGCCGAACAGGTCGAGCAATGTCCCGTCGGGGAGGACCATCGCCAGCTGGTCGTCGTAGGAGAAGCCCTGCTGGGGCTCGGTGAACAGGCAGTACTCCACGGGTATCCCTCAGTCGGCCGAACGCAGGATGATCGCCTCGGTGGGCGGGGCGGGGTCGGCGGGACGGCCCACGTAGCCGATGACCGTCAGCAGCGCCTGGCGGAACTGCGCCGGTCGCTCGAGGTGCGGCGCGTGCCCGGCCCCCTCCACCGCGATCTCGGTGACCTCTCCGCCCGCGGCGGCGTACGCGTCCAGCACGTCGCGCGTCTGCGACACCATCGGCTGCGCGGGCGCGACCTCCTCGCCGGGCCAGTCGGGCACGATGCCCAGGGCGCCGAGGTGGTTGAAGTCGTAGAACGAGGCGTCCGACACGATGGCGTCCGCCGTGCCGTGGATCCAGAGGATCGGGGGCTTCTCGGCGAGGTCGACGATGCCCGAGACGTCGAAGTACTTCGGCGCCATGGTGTTCAGCACGCCGATGGTCCCGGCGGCGAAGCCGGGCCAGTTCGGCGAGGCCACGGCATCCCCGGGGTAGTTCCCGCCGGCCGTCGAGGTCGTGAGCATCGACTCGACCCACACGTCCTCGTGGTCGCTCGTGTACCCCGGCGCGACGTAGCCGGAGCGGAAGACGGACCGCGGAGAGGTCGGGGCCGCGTCGGTCGTGTCGTGGTCGATGAGGCGCTGCACGAAGTCGGGGTTGGCGCCGCCCGCGCCCGCCCCGGCGTCGTCGTCGGTGAGCCGCGAGCCGTCGCGGCGCGTGCCGCCGAAGCCGTACGGCGAAACGGGCGCCTGCAGCGTGAGCGAGAGCACGGGGTGGTCGAGGGCGTACTGCAGCACGACGCCGCCGCCCATCGACCAGCCGACGAGGTGCGCGGTCGGGATGCCGAGCGCCTCGAGCGTCGCGCGGAGGTCGTCGCTGAAGTCGCGCACGCCGCGGGTCGCGTCGATCGGGGCGTGCTCGGTGCTGCCGAAGCCGCGCAGGTCGACCGCGAGCACCCGGAGGTCGCTCGGCAGGTCCTGCATGATCTCCTGCCAGAAGAGCGAGGACGACACGTTCCCGTGGACGAAGACCACCGTCTGCTCCGGGGCCGTGGCGGGATCGTCGGTCGCGCGCTCGAGCACGTTGACGCTCAGCCGACCGGTCTCGATCAGCCGCGAAGTGATGCCGTCGAAGAGAGTCATGGTGGTCCTCCGTGTCGCTCGCGTCCGCCCCGGTACGGACGCGCTCCGACTCTAACGCTCGCCCCTATCCGCCGCACTCAGGGTTCGTAGACTTGCGTGCATGACGGATGCCACTCCCACGCTGCCCCCGCTCGCCTTCCTCGGCGCAGGTTCCATGGGAGGGGCGATCCTCCGCGGACTGGTCGCTGCGGGGCTCACCGGCGGGGGCGTCACGGCGACGAACCGGTCGATCGCGAAGGCCGCCGAGCTCGCGGAGCTCGAGGGCGTGACGAGCGTCGCGCTCGAGGCCGCACCGGACGGCAACACCCTGGCCGCGGCATCCGCCGACGTCATCCTCATCGGCGTGAAGCCCGCCATGGTCCCGGACCTGCTGGACGAGATCGCCCCGCACCTGCGCCCCGGCGCGGTGGTGGTGAGCCTCGCGGCCGGAGTGACCCTCGCGACGTTCGCGAAGCACCTCGGCGACGGTGTCGCGACGCTGCGCTCGATGCCCAACACGCCGTCCCTCGTGGGCAAGGGCGTCACGGGACTCGCCGCCGGCGCCGCGGCCACCGCGGACGACGTCGCGCTCGTGCGCGCGCTGTTCGAGACGGTGGGCCAGGTCGTCGAGGTGCCGGAGTCCCGGATCGACGCGCTGTCCACGATCTCCGGTTCGGGGCCCGCCTACGTCTTCCTCCTCATCGAGGAGTTCACGAAGGCCGCGGTCCGCATGGGCTTCGACGACGACGCCGCGCGCCTGCTGGCGGAGCAGACGTTCATCGGGGCGACGGCGCTCCTGGCATCCTCGGATGTCGATCCGGCCGAACTCCGCCGCCGCGTCACGAGCCCGAAGGGCACCACCGAGCGCGCGATCGCCGTCCTGCAGGCCGCCCACCTCGACGACACGTTCACCGAGGCGGCCGAGGCCGCCCTCGCCCGCGCCAAGGAGCTCGCCGCCGGGGCCTGACGTGCGGCTGCGGTTCGAGGGGCCCATCTGGTACTGGCGCGGACCCGCGCCGTACCACTTCGTCACCGTGCCGCCCGCCGAGGCCGCGGCCATCGCCGAGGTCGCTCCCGTCGTCACCTATGGCTGGGGGATGATCCCGGTCGCCGTGACGATCGGCGCGACGCGCGTGACGACCTCGCTCTAGCCGAAGGACGGCGCGTACGTCGTGCCCATCAAGAAGGCGCTCCAGGATGCCGAGCACCTCGCCGTGGACGACACGGTGACCGTGGAGCTGGAGATCGCGGTCTAGCGATCCAGCGCGGCGAACCGCTCGATGTCGCTGTTGGTGCCCGAGACGATGATGAGGTCGTGGTTCGTCACGACGGTGTTCGCCTCGGCGTAGCGGAACGGGCGGCCCGGGCTCTTCACGCCGACGACCGTGACGTTGTACTTCGTGCGCACTCCCGACTCGTTCAGTCCGACGCCGCGGACGAGCTTCGGCGGGTACATCTTGGCCAGCACGAAGTCGTCGTCGAAGCGGATGAAGTCGAGCATGCGGCCGCTCACGAGGTGCGCGACGCGCTCGCCGGCTTCGGCCTCGGGGTAGATCACGTGGTTCGCGCCGACGCGGGCGAGGATCTTGCCGTGCGACTGCGACACGGCCTTCGCCCAGATCTGCGGCACTTTCAGGTCGACGAGGTTCGCGGTGATGAGGACGGATGCCTCGATGAGCGATCCGACCGCGACGACCGCCACCTGGAAGTCCTGCGCCCCGATCTGTCGGAGGGCGTCGATGTTGCGCGCGTCGGCCTGGACCGCGTGCGTGACGCGCTCCGACCACTTCTGCACGAGGTCGAGGTTGCCGTCGACGGCGAGCACCTCCCGGTCGAGGCGGTCGAGCTCGCCGGCGCACGCCGCGCCGAAGCGCCCGAGTCCGATGACGAGGACGGGCGCGTCGCTGCGGATCCGTTCAACCAACGATCGGCCTTTCGACGGGCAGCGCGTACAGCTGCGAACGGGAGGATGCCGCGACGGCCGCGGCGAGTGTCACAGTACCAATGCGCCCCATGAACATCGTCAGGGCGAGCACGTAGACCGCGGGGTCGGGGAGTTCGGCCGTGAGGCCGGTGGACAGCCCCACGGTCGCGAATCCCGAGATGACGTCGAACAGGACGTACTCGATCGGCGCGTCGGTGATGCGGCTGATCGTGACCGTGGAGATCGCCACGATCGTCGCGCCCCACGCCACGACCGAGAGCGCCACGCGCTGCACGTCGCTGGGGATCCGGCGACCGAACGCCTGCACGGAGGGGCGCCCCTTGGCCTCCGACCACACGGCGAGGGCGAGGACCGCCAGGGTCGTGACCTTGATGCCACCGGCGGTGGATGCCGAGCCCCCGCCGACGAACATGAGCATCGAGCCGACGATGAGCGTCGCGCCGTTGAGATCGCCGATGTTGACGACCGAGAACCCGCCGGAGCGCGTCATCGCCGAGAGGAAGAAGGCCTGGAACGTGGTGTCCCACGCGTCCATTCGGCCGAACGTCAGCGGGTTGTCGTATTCCAGCAGGAGAATGACGCCGGCACCCGCGACGAAGAGCACCACGGTGGTGATGATCGTGAGCTTCGCGTGGAGCGACCAGAGGCGGAAGCGCCACCAGTGCCTCCACAGCGTGAAGATCACAGGGAAGCCGATCGAGCCGAGGAAGACGCCGATCATCAGGACCGTGAGCAGGAAGTAGTCCTGCGCGAAGGGGGCCAGGCCGTCGGCGTTGGGCACGAACCCCGTGTTGGTGAAGGCCATCGCGGCGTAATACGGCGCCTCCCACAGGGCGACGAGGGGGTCGATGCCCCCGACCACGAGCGACGGATAGATGAGGACGGTGAGACCCGCCTCGATCGCGAGGGTCGACAGCGCCACGGTGCGGAGCAGCTGACCCACCTCGCCGAGGCGGATGGTCTGGCCCTCGTTCACCGGTCCGCCGTGCGCGCGCAGCGGGTTGCTGTCGCCCGCCGCGATGAGCTTGGCGCGCAGGCCGAGGCGCTTGGAGATCACGAGTCCGAGGATCGACGCGAGCGTCAGGACGCCGAGCGCGCCGACGTTCACACCGAGATAGGTGATCACGTGCCCGAGCGGCGACCAGTGGCTGTACATGTTCACCGTCGACAGGCCCGTGACGCAGATCGTCGAGACCGCGGTGAAGAGCGCGTCGGCGAGCGGGGTCCGCTGGCCGTCGGCGGCTGCGGCCGGCAGGGAGAACAGCGCCGTGAACAGCAGGATCAGGACGACGAACACCAGCACCGCGAAACGCGCCGGCGACGCGGTGGTCAGATCACGGAGTCCGTCCCATGCCCGGTAGGCGATGCGGCGTACGCGCATCGACATACTCACCTCTTCGGGCGTCGCCGCCATGCGTCGCTCCCTTCGGGGTGGAACCCGAATCATGGTACTCGGGCGGGCTCGCGGCTAACCTAATGCCATGGCGGACATCTTCGACGTGATCGCTGACGGAACGCGTCGCGACATCCTTCAGCTTCTTCTGGACCGCGCCACCGGGGGCGAGCGCGGCACGAGCGTCTCGCAGATCGTGCACGCGCTCGGGGTGAGTCAGCCGACCGTGTCGAAGCACCTCAAGGTCCTGCGCGAGGCGGAACTCGTGTCCGTGCGGGAGGAGGGGCAGCACCGGTACTACAGCCTCGCGGTCGCCCCGCTCGACGAGGTCGACGACTGGCTCGTCCCGTTCTTCTCCATCGACGTCGAGAACGAGCCCGCTCTTCCGGAGTCCGCCGTGCATGCCGCCGAGGTCGTGGGTCGGGCCGCCGCCTCGGTCAAGCATTCCGTCACCTCGGCGTTCCGCAAACTGCCCGGCCGTTGAGCAGCGTTCCGGTCATCGGAACGCGGTAGCCGATACACACTCGCGTCACAGAGGCCCCATAGGTTTACAGGCGTCGCGGCCAGACTCTAGAGTGTGTCCCACATCAGAGGGTGAGGGTCACCCGGCGAAGGGTGATCGATGGCGGAGTTGCCCGACGTGCGGTTTCTGACGGTCGCGGAGGTCGCCGACCTCATGCGCGTCTCGAAGATGACCGTGTACCGGCTCGTGCACGCGGGAGAACTGCCCGCCGTGCGGTTCGGCCGGAGCTATCGGGTGCCCGAATCCGCCGTCGCCGAGGCCGTGCAGCGTCCGGTCTCCGACGTCGGCTAGACTAGTCCGAGGCCTTTTTCCAACGCCTGCCCGTTCCCGGGAGCCGACATCGGCACCCAGACCCCGACTTAGTGAGGTTTTCCGTGGGTTCTGTCATCAAGAAGCGCCGTAAGCGCATGGCGAAGAAGAAGCACCGCAAGCTGCTTCGCAAGACTCGTCACCAGCGTCGCAACAAGAAGTAAAGCGACCACCACACCGAGCGCCTGTCATCCGACGGGCGCTTCGTGTATGCGGCATCCGATCATCCCGTCCTTTCGAGGAGCACACATGCAGTCCATCTCGGTCCACGATCTGCACGAGGGGCGCGACCGTCCGCTCATCGACGTGCGCGAGGTCGACGAGTTCGCCTCCGGCCACGTGCCCGGTGCGGTGAACCTGCCGATGTCGACGCTCGGCGAGAACCTGGACCAGCTGCCCGACGGCGCGTTCGACGTGATCTGCCAGGCCGGCGGCCGCTCCGCGCGGGTCGTCGAGGCGCTCACGGCGCGCGGCCACGACGCCACGAACGTCGAGGGCGGCACGGGCGAGTGGATCGCCACGGGATACGACGTCGAATCCTGACCCGCGCCCGCCCTCCTAGGATGGGTGGCGTGACGACCCTCACGCTGATCGCCAAGCCCGACTGTCATCTCTGCGACGTCGCGGAGCAGATCGTCGAGACCGTCGTCGCCGAACTCCCCGACGACGTCGCGGATCGCGTCCTCGTCGAACGGGCCTCGATCGCCGAGGATGCCGCGCTGTACGAGCAGTGGTGGGAGAAGATCCCGGTCGTCCTCATCGACGGAGAGCTGCATACGCACTGGCGCGTCTCCGCCGACCGTCTGCGGGCCGCGCTCCTCGCGGCCGACCCCGAAGGAGCCTCTGCGTGAGCATCCGCCACATCGTCCTCTGGAAGCTCGCGGCGGACGACGCCGACACGCGTGCCCTGCACGCGGAGCAGATCGAGGAGCGCTTGCTGTCGCTCCGCGGCGTGATCGCCGAGATCGAGCACCTCGAGGTGGGGCGCAACGTCGCCTACCCGCAGACCAACTGGGACGTGGTGCTCGTCAGCGAGTTCGCCGATGTGGAGGCGCTGGAGCGGTACCAGGTGCATCCCGCGCACCAGGAGGTGGCGGCCTTCGTCCGCTCCGTCGTCACCGAGCGCGCCGGGATCGACTTCCCCGCCTGACCGCGCGTCTCCATCGGAGGTCCCCGGGACCCGGCAGACGCGCCACTTTCTTTGACTCGTTTATGAGAATGATTCTCACTATCGATACGCTCTCGTTCGGGCATTCGCCCCCTCACCCGATCGAGAAAGCCTCACATGATCCTTTCTGCGCGTCGTCGCGTGACGACGACACTCGCCGTGCTCCTGTGCTCGGCGACCAGCCTGGCGGTCCTGACCGCTTGCGGAGCCTCCGTCGCCGCAAGCGGTGAAGGCCGCCGGTCCCTGTCCGACACCTCACCCCGATGGGCCGCGGACGCCGCGGCCGTGTCGCCCGACGGCGAGATCACGGCATCCGTTCTGCTCGTGCCCACGGCCACCGGAGAACAAGTCTCCGCCACCCGCGACTGGTTGATCGAGCAGGGGCTCGACGTCGGCGCCGAGCGGGACAGCGTCGACGTCCTGAGCGTGAGCGGGTCCTACGGGGCGTTCTCCGCGGCATTCGCGACCGAGTTCGGCCGCACGCGCGTCTCCGGGCGAGAGGCCCTGGCCCCGATGCGCGACCTGTCCGTGCCCCGGGCGCTGACCGCCATCGAGACCGTGGCCGGACTGGTCGACACCGACGCGCTGGCTCCCACCACCACGGCTGCCGCCTCGACGCCGACCGTGTCCGACGACTGCGCGGCCTACTGGGGGCAGACTCTGTCGTCGAGCTGGCCGAGCACGCTCCAGGTCGAGCATCGCTCCAACTCGCTCTGCGGGTACGGCCCCGCCCAGATCCGCGCCATCCACGATCTCCCCACGGATGCCACGGGCGCGGGAGCCACGATCGCCATCGTGGGCGTGTTCGACGACGACTCCGTCGCCGCTCGGACGGACGCGTACTTCACGGGCCTCGGTCTTCCGGCCTTCACGCCGGGGCAGTACACCCACCACGCCCCGACCGCCCCCGTCGCGGGGCGGTGCGGCGGGCCGGCCGCCTGGACCGTGGAGCAGCACCTGGATGTCCAGGCTGTACGCGCTCTCGCGCCGGATGCCGACATCGTCTACTGGGGTGCCGACGACTGCCTCGCGCAGACCCTTTACCTGCGGGTCCTGGATGCCGTGGAGGCCGACACGCGTCCCGACGTCATCTCCCTGTCGTTCGGCGGCCCCGAGGAGCTCGACACCGCCGCCGACCGCTCGCTGCTGAACCGGGTCCTCGTCGAGGCCGCGTCGCGGGGGATCTCGGTCTTCGCCTCCAGCGGCAACGACGGCGACTACTCCCTCGCGGGCGACCACGGGGGTGAAGCCGACGTGGCGACCCCGGCATCCAGTCCCTACATCACCGCCGTGGGCGGGGCCAGCATCGGTCTGGACGCGGACGACCACATCGCCGTCGAGAGCGGGTGGGAGACGCAGACGCGCTTCGCCCGCAACGGCGCGATCATCCCGCCCGGCTTCCTCGCCGGAGCGGGCGGCGGACAGTCGGCGCTGTCCGAGCGACCGACCTGGCAGCGTGATCTGCCGCAGCCCGGCCACGGGCGCCTCGTCCCCGACGTCGCCTCGCTGGCCGACCCGCACACGGGGTACACGATCGCCATTCCCGGGTCGGGCGGCACCGTCCTCGAGGCTCACGGCGGCACCAGCCTCGCGACGCCGCTCGTGGCGTCCATGGTCGCGATCGCGAAGGCGCGCACGGGGGTCGAGATCGGGCTGGCCACCCCGGCGCTCTACGCGCTGGCCGGCACCGACGCGCTGCGCGACGTGACGCCCGCCTCCGCGGGCACCTGGTACCGGCGCGACAAGAGCACCGGGCAGCTGTGGCTCGAGACGCTCTATCTGTGGGACACGCATCCGCAATCCCTGCAATCGGGACCCGGCTGGGACCCCGTCACCGGCCTCGGAATCCCCCAGGGTGCGGCCTTCCTCGACCGATTCGGAGCCGACCGATGATCCGTCCCGCTTTCGTCCGCTCCGCCGCCGCCGCTGTTCTCAGCATCGCGCTCGTCGGCGCCGGGATCGGCGCAGGGCCCTTCTCCGGCGCTCAGGCCGCCGCACCGCCCTCGACCTCGGCGTACGGCATCCAGATGCTCGATGCCGACGGCGGAACGCTCCGCACCCCCGCCCCGCTCAGCGAGTGGACCTCGGGCGACACCGTCAGCGGGTCGTTGGCGGACACCGGCGACGTCTTCTCGCTGAACACCACCCGCACGACCGGGCTCGACAGCAGGGCTGCCTCCGATGGTGCGCAGGCCTCCGTCGCTTCCGGAACCTTCCAACTCCGCGACCGGGTCCCGGTGACCTTCACGGGACTCCGCGTCGAGTGCGCGACCGACGGATCCACGTCACTGAGCCTGGACTCCCTGACCGTGGACGGCAAGGACGTCCTCGACCGGGCGCGCCTGTCCAGCGGCTACACGCTCACCCTGCCGACCTCTCCGACGTGGGGTTCGACGAAGCTCATCGTCGGCGAGCGCACCGTGGACCGCGGGCGCGTCCAGGTGACGGGTCTGCGGATCGAGGCGGAGGCGGGGTGGTCGGAGATCTGGCGCGTGCGCCTGGGCGTGGCAGCATGCGCTCCCGACACCTCCGCGCCGGCCCGACCGGCCGTCGTCTCGGGCATCACCGTCACGGCGCCCAGCGGGGCCGCGCTGCTGACCGGCGGTCCGCGGCTGAGCGAGGACGGGTCGGCGAGCGCGCAGGACGTCCGCAGCGCCGGGTCGCCGTCGGTGGCCACGGATGTGCGCATCGGCCACGCCGCCGATGCTTCCAGCACGTTCTCGGTCGGTTCCTTCACGCAGATCCCCGACACCTCCGCGGTCGGCGAGTACCGATGGTCGGCGTTGCGCGTCTACGGGCTGAGCCTGACGGTGAATGCCGATGGCTCCTCCCGGATCGCCTTCGCCGACACGGGGTCGGCGGTCTTCGTCAACGGCATCTGGATCAACACCGGAACCGATCTCTACACGGGTGTGGATGCCGACGGAGTGCCGCGCGTGCGCGTGCACCTCAACGAGCGTGTGCCGCAGGCCGACGGGAGCATCCTCATCACCGCGCTGCGGTACGAGGACCTCACCGGCGCCTACCCCTCGGTGAGCCTGGGAACGGTCCGCTGGACTGCCGCCGGCGGGACGCCGACGCCCGCCCCCACCGGATCGCCGTCGCCGCAGCCCCCGCTTCCGCCGCGATACGCCTTCGCCGTCGAGGCGGAGGGGCCGTCGGTCATCGCGCCGGCGGTCGTGGCCGACCGCGACGCCGCGGCGCCCGCCGCCGCGCCGGCACCGGCTGACGTGTCAGACGGGGGCGCCGGCCAGATCGACGTGCGGGGTGCGACGACGCGGAGCTCGGCGGACGCGTCCGCCGTCTCGATCGACGCGCTCGCGCTGTACCCGGGCACCCGGGTCGAGGTGTCGTTGGGGGGCCTCGACCTGGAGGTCGGTCCGGACAGCACCACGCTCACCACGAGCGGCGGCACGGTCGCGGGACAGGAGATCCCGGCGGGCGTGATCGCGCCGAACACGCGGGTGAGCGTTCCCGGACGCTCCCTGGTGGTGATCCTCAACGCGCAGACCACCGAGGGGCAGAACCGCACGGTCGTCGCGGTGGATGCCCAGGACCGGACGGGGCTCGGCGCCCACGTGCGCGTCGGTGTCGTCACGGCCGATGCGCCCGCCGTCGAGCCGGAGCCTGGTCCGGGCACGTCCCCGCGACCGGTGCCGTCGTCGGAGCCGACCCCGCCGGCCGGTTCCGGCAGCGAGAGCCTCGTCCCCGGTCCGATCGGCAAGGACGACGGGCCTCCCGCACCCACCGCGAGTGGGGCGTTGCCGCCCACCGGGATCGACGGCTCGGCGACCCTGACCCTCGTGCTCGCGGGGCTGGGGGCGGGTGTCGTCGGTATCGGCGCGGTGGTGTTCGCCCGACGGCGACGGTCGACCCGCTGAGCGTGCGGGGTTCCGGCCCTCGGGTCGGGACCCCGCGCCTCGGGGCGGTCCGGCCGCTCAGCTGAGCGGTCGGACCGTCACCGCGGAGGTGGCCAGCGCGATGCGCACCGGTGCCCGCGGGGCGACACGCTCCTCCACCGAGTGCTCGATCTGCACCACGCTGCCGTCCTCCGTGCGCACCTGGGTGAGCCGCATGTTGCCGAGGAAGATGGTCTCCTCCACGACGGCGTCGACGCCGGGCTCCGTCGGGCCGACCAGGACGACCTGATCGGGGCGCACGATCACCTCGCAGTGTCCGTCGGGGCCGGCCTCCGCGAGGGGCACGTCCTGACCCCAGACGTCGACCGTGACGTCTTCGACGATTCCCGGAACCGTGCTGACGGGGCCGAGGACGGCGGCGACCTCGGGATCGCCCATGTGCCGGANCAGGTCCTCGGGTCGTCCCGAGGCGGCGATCCGCCCCCCCGACATGACGGCGATGCGATCGGCGACGGCCGCGGNCTCCGCGGTCTCGCGGGTGACCCCGACGGCGGTCATCCCGCGCGCCCGCAGATGCTCCGTGAGGCGATCGCGCAGCACCGCGCGCTCGTAGGTCTGCAGTCCGTCGAGCGGGTCGTCCAGGAGGAGGATGCGCGCGCCCGAAGCCAGGGCCCGGGCGAGGAGCACCCGGCGGCGATCGCCCCGCGCCAGACGATGGGTCGCGGCATCCGGATCGGTCAAGCCGACGACGGCGCAGAGCTCTTCCGCGTGCAGGTCGGCGTCAGGGTCGCCGGCGCGACGGCGGATCGTCGCGACGGCGTCTCGCACACCGCCGAACCTCGGCACCGTCGTGTGGGTGAAGACGGTCACCACCCGCTCCCCGTCGGCGATGCGCACCGTTCCCGTGTCCGCGCGTTCGAGCCCCGCGATCACGCGCAGCGCCGTCGTCGCGCCGCAACCGGATCGTCCGACGATGGCGACGATCTCACCGGCCGCGACCGTGAGATCGAGCCCGTCGAGCACCCGCTCGCCGGCGCGTGAGCGCGTCACGCCGTCGAGTCGGATGCTCCAGTCCGCGCCCGAGGAACCGTCCGGAGGGACGGCCAGCGCGGCGCTGTCGACGACCATGCGGAAACGGTAGGCGAGGGGAGTGACCTCACCCGGCCCGGGGAGTGAACCCGGGGCGTCGTGTGGGAGAACTCAGGGGGCGAGACGCGTCGGGCCGCGGAAGAGGTACGTGACCTCGCGGATCGACGATTCGCCGAGCATCAGCATCAGCACGCGCGCCAGGCCCATGCCGAAGCCGCCGTGCGGCGGCACGCCGAAACGGAAGAAGTCGAGGTAGTGGGCGAGACCCTCGAGCGACAAGCCCTTCTCGAGCGCCTGTGCCTCCAGGACGTCGATGCGGTGCTCGCGCTGTGCGCCCGTGGTGATCTCCGTCCCGTTGAAGAGCAGGTCATAGCTCTTCGTGAGCCCCGTCTCGTCGTCCCGCATGTGGTAGAACGGCCGGATCTCCGGGTGATAGTCGGTGATGAAGACGAACTGGTGCCCGAACGCCTCGCGAACATGCGCCGAGATCTGCCGTTCGCCCTCGGGGTCGAGGTCGCCGTCGGTGCGCGGGATGTCGTAGCCGCGGGCCTTCACGATCTCGCGCGCCTCCGCGAGCGGGATGCGGGGGAAGGGAAGGGACGGCACGACGACCTCGACGTCGAAGAGCGCCGCGATCTCGTCGCCGTGCTTCTCCTTCACCGCGCGGAAGGCGGCCGCGAGCAGCTCTTCCTGCATGGCGGCGACGTCCTCGTAGGAGTCGATCCAGGAGATCTCGGCGTCGATCGAGGTGAACTCCGTCGCGTGGCGGCTCGTGAAGCTCGGGTCGGCGCGGAAGACGTCGCCGATCTCGAAGACTTTGCCGAAGCCCGCAGCCTGCGCCATCTGCTTGAAGTGCTGAGGGCTCTGCGCGAGGTAGGCGGTCTGGTCGCCGAAGTACTCGAGAGCGAAGAGTTCGGCGTTGCCCTCGGCGGGCGTCGACATGAGCTTGGGCGAGTGGATCTCGATGTAATCCCGCTCGACCCAGTACGTGCGCATCGCGTGCTCGAGGGTCGTCTGGATGCGGAAGATGAGGTTGTTGCGGCGCTGACGGAGGTCGATGAAGCGCCAGTCCATGCGCTTGTCCAGACCGCTGTCGGCGGCGATCGGCGTCTCGGGGTTGGCCGCGGCGGCGATCTCGAGCACGCCGATCTTGATCTCCACGCCGCCCAGCTTGACGCGGTCGTCGTGCTTGAGCTCACCGTGGACGGTGAGGAAGGTGCCGTTGGCCAGGCCGCCGATCGTCTCGGTGAGGGCCAGGGCCGTGGCATCCTGGTCGCCCGCCTCTTCGGAGGGGCGCGTCGCCGGGTTGACCAGCTGGACGGCACCGGTCTCGTCGCGGAGGACGACGAACTGCACCTTCTTCTGGTCGCGGACGGTCTCGACCCACCCCGACACCGAGACGGGGCCGGCGGGAAGGGACTTCAACTGCTGGACGAGGACGCGTTCGCTCACGAGAAGCCAGTCTACGTGCGGGGCGACGGGCGCCCGCGCCTCAACGGCCGGAGCCGGCCGTCAGACCCTCCTTGACGTGCCGCTGCGCGGCGAGGATGACGACGAGCGCGGGGACGCTCGCGATGAGGGATGCCGCCATCGTCGCGGCCCCACGTGTTGAGGTTCGAGTTCGACAGCGCGAGAATCAGCACCGACCTCGGGTACATCTCGTTGCGGTTGACGAGCGTCAGCCCAAACAGCAGGTCGCCCCAGCTGAACAGGAACGCGAACACGCCCGCGGTGACGATCGCGTTGCGCGAGAGCGAAACGACGATGCGCCACAGCACGCCCAGGGGTCCCAGCCCGTCGACGGTCGCGGCCTCGATGACCTCGGCATCCAGGCGCAGCATGAAGGCCCGCATGACGATCACGGCGAAGGGACGCCCCGCGGTGGAGTTGGCCAGGATCAGTCCGATGAACGTGTTCAGCAGGCCCCAGGAGTTGAACATCGCGTAGAACGACGTCGCCAGGACCACGCTCGGGATCATCTGCGCGAGCAGCAGCAGGATCAGCGCGATGCTCACGGCGCGGGAACGGAGGCGGCTCAGGGCGTACGCGGCGGGGATCGCGACGAGCAGCGTCACGAGCACCGATCCGAGCGACACGAGCACCGAGACGCGCAGGCCCCCGATCCCGGCGTCGTCCAGCGCTTTCTCGTATCCGCCGAGGCCCGGCGAGGTCGGGAACCACGCGGTGTCGGTGGAGTTCGCGGACGGCTGCAGCGAGGCCGAGATCATCCAGTAGACGGGGAAGAGGTACACCGCGAGCACGACGACCGTGACGACCGTCCACGTCCACCCGCGACGGCGGCGGCGGGCGGTGACGGCGGCCGCGGGCTCGGCGGAGACCACGGCGGGGGCGGCGGGCAGGGTGGCGGTCATTCGTCACGCTCCCGGCGCATCGACATCACGGTGTACACGATCGCGAACAGGATGCTGATGCCGAGCAGCAGCATTCCGTACGCGCCGCCGAGTCCGAACTGGAACTGCTGGAAGGCCTGCCGGTACGACAGCAGTCCGAGGGTGACGGTGCTGTTTGCGGGACCGCCGGCGGTGAGGACGAGCACGAGGTCGACGATGAGCAGCGTGTAGACGACGCTCATCACGACGAGCACGGAGATCACCGGCCAGATCGTGGGGATCACGATCGAGACGAGCCGGCGCCAGGCGCCGGCCCCGTCGAGCTGTGCCGCCTCGAGCTGTTCGGCGGGCACCTGCTTGAGCGCGGCGCCGAGGATCGTCGCCCAGTACGGCAGGCTCGCCCAGACCGCGACGACGATGACCGCGGGCAGGGCCGTCGCGGGATTGGCGAGCCACGCCTCGACCGGGATGCCGATCGACCCGAGGACGTCGTTGATGGGGCCGTCCCCCGCGAGCAGCGACTTCCAGACCGTCGCGACGACGACGGCGGGAAGCAGCCACGGCAGGAGGATGAGGGTCGGCAGCCACCGGCTGCCGGGGAAGCGCCGCGCGAACAGCAGCGCGAGGAGGAGACCGAGCACGAGCTCCACGACGACCGAGACGATCGTGATCGTGAGGGTGTTCGCGAGGGCGCGGAAGGTCACCGGCTCGGCCAGCACGGCCTCGAAGTTCGCGGTTCCGACGAAGGGGGCGCGGCCGGTGATGAAGGTCCCCGTCGTGAAGTTCGTCGTGCTCATGTACACGCCGTACCCGAGGGGGAAGAGGAGAGACGACGAAGAACACGATGGCCGGGGCGAGGAAGCCCCACAGCTCACTGCGCTGACGCGCCGCCAGAGAACGCCGGAACCGGCCGGGGGTGCGAGCCCCCGGCCGGCCGGTCGTCGTCAGCGTGTCCGCCGTCACTTGCCGCTGGCCTGCTCCAGCGCGGCCTGTGCCGTCTGACCGCCGACCGTCGCGGCCTGGATGGCGTCGACGTACTGCTGCTGCAGGGTGTTCCACTCGGTGCCCAGCTGCGCGGAGTTGTAGGCGCCGTCGACGGCGTCCACGAACGGAGCGGCCGAGGGGACCTTCTCGACGAAGGCGTCCTGCGCCGTCTTCAGCGCGGGGATGTAGCCGCCCTGCACGGCGGTGTCGATCTGGTTCTCCTCCGAGGCGCGGCACTTGATGAGCGCGGCCGCGGCCGCCTCCTTCTTGGCATCCGAGTTCGCGGCGGCACCGTAGACGTAGCCGAGCAGGTTCACCTTCGAGGACTCACCGGCCTTGGCGGTGGGGAAGGGGAACGTGCCCCACTCGAACGGGATCGAGGTGTCGACGAGGTTCCACGGACCCGAGACGGTCAGCGCGGCCTTCTGCGAGGTCCACTGGTCGATCGAGTCCCAGCCCCAGTTGACGAACTCGGACGACAGCGAGCCGTTCGCCACGAGGTTCTTGTAGAGGTCGACCGCCGCGACGGATCCGGCGCCGGTCGGGTCGGCGGGGTCGCCGCCGGCCGAGAGGAGGAACGGCAGGAAGTAGACCGGGGTCGAACCGTCGCCGGCGATGCCGGGGAGGACGATGCCCTTCTGATCCGCCGTGGTGAGGGAGCCGGCGAGCTTGACGAGGTCGTCGAAGGTCTTCGGGGCGGTCTCGGACACCCCGGCGGCGGCGAACGCGGCCTTGTTGTAGAAGATCGCGTAGTCCTCGACCTGCACCGGGAGGCCGTAGAGGGTGTCCTGGTAGGTGCCCAGGCCGGCGACGCTGTCGGCCAGGCCGTCGGTCGTGATCTGGTACTGGCCGAGGTCGGCGAGCACGCCCTGCGAGGCGAGCTGGGGGAGCTGCGTGTCGGTGGAGAGGAGCGCCACGTCGGGGAGCGACTTGGCGCCGGCGGCCTGGAGGAGCTTGGTGGTGTAGTCGCCGGACTGCGTCTCGACGTCGACGGTGATGCCGAGGTCGGCGGCGCACGACTCGAAGTACTGCTTCTGCAGGCCCTGGTAGGGCTCGAAGTCGATGCTGTTCCACACCGTGAGCTTCACGCCGTCGAAGCCGTCGGTGGCCGCGGGAGCAGCCTGGCCGCCGGAGCAGGCGGTGAGGGCGAGGGCCGCGGTGAGACCTGCCGCGGGCAGGGCGACGCGACGCAGTCGCTGAGCCGTGGATGCCATGATCGTGTCCGTTCCCGACGACGCCGGAGGCGTCGGTCGACATGTGCTGTGTGGACGCGGGTGGGGCCGCCCGCGTCATCCTTCACTCTGAGGTCTCGTCGTGACGAACAGGGAACGAACGTGTCACGCGGTGTAACACCCGGCCGTGTCGCACGGGACGAACCGGCAGGGTGAGAGCATGGCATCCCCTTCTCCCGTCCCCTCCGTCCGCCGGGTCCTCGTGGACACCGACACGGGTCTCGACGACGCGCACTCCCTGATGTACCTGCTGGCCCAGCCCGACGTGCGGATCGAGGCCATCACGACGATCTACGGCAACACGCCGGTCGTCGACTCGGCGCGCAACGTCCGGACCGTGCTGCGACTCGCGGGGCGCGAGGACATCCCGGTGCACTTGGGCGAGGCCGCGCCGATCGAGGGTGAGGCGTCGATCGCCGACTTCGTGCACGGCACCGACGGCCTCGGCGACCGCTTCGAGCGCGCGGAGCTGCGCGTCGAGGAGGAGAGCGCGGTGGATGCCATCGTGCGCATCGCCGCGGAGAACCCCGGGGAGGTCGACCTCCACCCGCTCGGACCGCTGACCAACGTCGCGCGCGCCCTCGAGCGCGACCCCGAGCTGTTCCTGAAGTTCCGCTCGGTCGTCATCATGGGCGGCGCGGGACCGTACCCGGCGCCGGGCGGGGCGACGCTGACGGATGCCAACACCGCGAACGACCGTCGCGCCGCCGAGATCGTGTTCGGGGCGCGCAATGCGGGCAACGTCATCATGGTCGGCGTGAACGTCACGGCCACCGCGATCCTCGACGAGCACGTCCTCGCGGTGCTGCGCGGCGTCGGGACGCCGTGGGCGACGTTCGCCGGCGAGGTGCTCGACGCGTACAACGACTTCTACCAGTACAAGTGGGGCCGCCGGATCTCGTCGGCCCACGACGGTCTCGCGACCGTCGTGCTCCACCGACCGGAGATCGTGACGGGCTGGATCGACGGACCGGTCGACTTCACGCCGTACGCGGACTCGCTCGCCACCCGCATCGCCCTCACGCACGACGGTCTACCGCTCGTGTGGGGCACCCCGGAGGGGCCCACGATCCGCGCGGTCACGGCGTTCGACGGCACCGAGTTCCGGCGCCGGTTCGTCCAGGCGCTCTCGACGGGGCCCGCGCCGCAGGACTGACCGCGGCGCCGCGCCCTCACCGGGCGGCGGAGCGGGCCGGGTGGTCGTCGCCGAGACGGTCGCGGCGGTCGCTGCGCAGGCGCGAGCGGAACGTGCCGTCCTGCGGGAACCCGCCGTACAGCCCCCGCTCGCGGAGCGCGGGGACCAGGAGCTCGGAGAAGTCCTCGACGGAGCCCGGCGACAGGAAAGGGTGCAGCAGGAAGCCGTCGACGCCGGATTCCTCGACGAACGCCCCGATCGCGTCGGCGACGGCGTCCGGCGTGCCGAGGAAGCGGTCGTCCGCGAACGCCGTGACCCGCGAGAACTGGCGGCGCACGTCGCCGGCGGTGAGCACGGGGGCGTCGCTGCGGGTCTCCTTCGTCTGCGTCGCGTTCGTCGCGCGCTTCACGAGCGGCTCGTCGTCGGCGTACAGCGAGAAGTCGATGCCGCCCCAGCCGGCGTACGCGGCGAGCTGCGCCTCCGAGGCGTAGTGGGCCTGGAGCGAGTCGATCTTCTCCTGCACGGCGATCGCGGTCGGGGCTACCACGAGGTTCATGCCGACCACGGCGCGGATCTGAGAGGCATCCCGGCCCAGCTCCTCGGCGCGTCGACGGATGCCGGCCAGCCCCTCGCGCACCGCGACCGGGTCGGAGTCGCCCACGAAGATCAGCTCGGCGTGGCGCGCGGCGAATTCGCGGCCGCGCGGCGACCACCCCGCCTGGATGATGACCGGCGTCCGCTGCGGCGACGGCGTGATCAGGTGCGGACCGGCGACGCGGAAGTGCTCGCCGACGTGATCGATGCGGTGCACCTTCGCGGGATCGGCGAAGACCCCGGATGCCTTGTCGCCGACGAACGCGTCGTCGTCCCAGCTGCGCTCCCACAGCGCATAGGCGACCTCGAGGAACTCGTCGGCGCGGTCGTAGCGGCTGTCGTGCGCGAGGACGTCGAGGCCGAAGTTCGCCGCGGCACCCGGCAGGTAGGACGTCACGACGTTCCATCCGATGCGACCCGCGGTCAGGTGGTCGAGCGTCGAGAAGCGGCGCGCGTGCGCGAACGGGTGCTCGTACGTCGTCGACACCGTCGTGCCGAATGCGAGGTGGTCGGTGACGGCGGCGAGCGCCGGGATGTGCAGCATCGGATCGAGCGCCGGGATCTCCACGCCGTGCCGGAGCGCCGTCTCCGCTCCTCCGCGGTACGTGTCGTAGAGCCCCAGCACGTCGCCGAAGAAGAACAGGTCCATCCCCGCCTCTTCGACGCGCCGCGCCTGGTCGAGCCAATACCGCAGGGAGGTCGCGGAGAGCCGCTCGTCGGCGGGGTGCGTCCACAGGCTCGCGGCCGAGGAGCCGTTGCCGACGCAGGCCTGCTCGTACAGGCCGAACAGCAGAGGACGGGGGTCAGACATGGGCGGTGGTCCGTTCGTGGTCGATCGTCGTCGCCCAGCGGACGCGTCCGCCGACGACGGTGAGGGATGCCTCGGCGGGCCCGGCTTCGACGAGCTCGGCGAGCGCGTCGCGGGGTGCGTCCGAGGCAACGGGGAAGACGGCGAGATCGGCCCGGGCTCCGACACGGAGCGCTCCGGTGTCGGCATCCATCCCGAGGGCGTGCGCACCGCCGGTCGTCGCGGCGGCGAACAGGCGGGCGTGGAGGTCGTCGTCGCGGTAGCCCTGGGCGCGGGCGAGGTCGTGCAGCGCGGACACGTCGTGCCACGGCGACAGGCTGGGGGAGGAGGACAGCGAGTCGGTGCCGACCGCGATCGCGTTGCCCTCGCGCAGGTAGGCCGTGACCGGCGCCGGGTCGAGGCCGATCACGGCGTTCGACCGGGGGCACAGGGCCACGCTGACCCCGCGCTCGCGCAGGAGCGCCCGGTCATCGGCATCCACGTAGATCCCGTGCGCGAGGTGAGTCGACGGGGTCAGGGCGCCGAGGTCGTCGAGATACCGGATGACGCCCGTGCCGACGCCGCCGTCGCGGAGCAGCGCGAACTCGCCACGGCCGTTGGCCCGCCAGCGCTCAGCGAGGTCACCGGTGCCGGAGCGGACGTACGCTTCCTCCCACGCCGATTCGGCCGCGTGGATGTGCTGGCGCACGCCGAGCGTCCGGGCGAGCCGGGAGAGTTCGCGGATGACGGCGGTGTCCAGCGAATAGATCGCGTGCGGCGAGAGGCCGGTGGCGGGCGGCGTCGGGAGGGCGGCGAGCTGCGCGCGGACCGTGCGCTCGCCGTCGACGTTCCACGCCCGTTCGGTCCAGCCGAGGACCTCCCAGAACGCGATGCCGTGCAGGCCCGCGTCGTGCACCGCGGATCCGGCGGCGGCGTCCGTCACGATCTCGGCGACCGCCGTCGTGCCGGAGCGCAGGGCGAGGGCAGCTCCCGCGGCCGCCGACGTCCCCCAGTCCCGCGGGAGGGGGTACAGCTCCATGAAGGCGCTCATCCACGACTCGAAGCCGTCGTGCGCGGCGAGCCCGACGGCCGCCATGTCGCTGTACTGCAGGTGCGTGTGGGCGTTGACGAGGCCGGGCGTGAGCGCGCCGTCCCACTCGTGGAGTATTGCGTTGGGGCCTGCGGCGGCGATCACGTCGGCGGACGGTCCGACGGCGACGATGCGGTCGCCCGCCATCGCGACGGCCCCGTCGGCCAGTGCGAGCCCGTCCGCCCGCGCGGCCGAGCCGGGGGAGAGGACGACGGGGGCGCGGTGGACGACGACCGTCACTCTTCGTCCCCGTCGGGGTTCCACGCCGCGAGGAACGCCTGCTGCGCCGCGGAGGGGGCGTCGAGGGTCCCGCCGAAGGACGCGAGCGCGATCGCCGCCACTTCGTCGTCGGCTTCGCGGGGCAGCTCGTGCACGCCCGGGGCGAGGTCGGGCGTCGAGAGGACGTGAGCGACCGAGGCGAGCTGCACGCCGAAGGAGAGGTCCATGATCTCCACGGGGTTGCCCTCGGCCGCGCTGACGTTGAGGCAGTTGCCGTCGTCGAGGACGCGCACCTCCGCGCCGCTCGGCATCCGGAGCACCGAGACGGCGCCCGTGCGCGAGATCTCGACGGCCCCCGCCGCGCGGGCGGCATCCAGGGCGATCTCCTGCCCGACACCGCCGCCCACGGCGACCACGGCTCCGCTGCGGAGCGCGTCGAGGTGGGCGACGTCGATCGTGTGACGGATGCCGGTGGCCGAGATGACGATGTCGGCGTGCCGCACGGCCTCGGCGAGCGTCTGCACCTCGAAGCCGGCGAACGCGGCCTGGAGAGCGGCGACGGGATCGGTCTCGGTCACGACCACGCGGGCTCCCAGGGCGGCCGCGTGCTGCGCGATGCCGGTGCCGACGCGTCCGAACCCGACGACCGCCACGGTCGCCCCGCGGAACGAGCGGTCGGCGACGTCGGCCACCGCGAACACGACCGACTGGCCGGTGCCGTGCATGTTGTCGAAGAGAGACTTCGAGCGCGCGTCGTTCGCCGCGACCACCGGGATGCGCAGCGCGCCCTCGGCCTCCATGCGACGCAGCGGCCGAACGCCCGAGGTCGTCTGCTCGGTCGCGCCGCGCATGCCGTCGACGACGTCGGGGCGCTCGAGGTGCGCGAGACGGATGGTGGAGGCGCCGTCGTCGACGATCACGTGCGGCCGGTGGTCGAGGAGGGCGAGGGCGTTCGCGCGGTCCTCGGCGCGGTCGGCGTCGGCGCGGGCGTAGACCGGGAGTCCGGCGTGGGCGAGGGCGGCGGCGACGGCGTCGTCGGTGTTGCGGCCGGCGGAGGTGACGGTCACGTCGGCGCCCGCCTCCGCGAGCGCGAGCGCGATCGTCGCCGTCTTCGGCTCGAGCACGTCCGACACGCCGATGCGGACGCCCGCGACGGTGCCGTCGCGGGTCAGGCGGTCCGCGAGCGCGGTCGTCACGGGCATGTGGGCGCGCGCCCATTCGATGCGGTCGTGCCCCGCGCGCCACAGCGACGGGTCGGCGATCCGGCCGCTCACGGGGTCACCGCCGTGGCGAGGTCGGCTTCGGCGTCGGCGATCAGGGTCGCAACGAGAGCGTCGGCGAGGTGGAGCTGCGTCGCCGTGGGGTGCTCGCCCTCGACGGGGAGCGGGGACGGCATCTCTACGAGCGCTCCGTTCGGGGTCGTGCGCACGTGCGGGCGCGGAGACGGGAGGTCGGTGGCATCCACCGGTCGGGGGGAGGCGTCCGCGACGAGGCCGGCGGCCGCCGTCGGTGCGACGCCGTCGTGGCCGACGCCCGTGAGGAGCGTGAGGTGCGCGGTGCCGGTGTCGGCGACGGCCTCGACGCGGACGCCGTCGAGCCGCGCGGCGAGCCGCTCGACGGGGTCGTCCGTCGCGCGCACGACGGCCGCGCCCAGTCGTCGCAGCACCGTCGTGAGCGCCGTCGCGAGCGGGCCGTCGCCGACGATCCGCACGGTGCTGCCGGCGAGCGTGAGGTTCGTTCGGGCCGAGACGGCGAGCACCACCTGCTCAGCGCGGACGTGCGCGTACAGGATGCCGAACGCCCGCGACGCGAGCGGGTCGGGGCCGTCGGCACCGGGGGAGACGTCGATGCCCCAGGTCTCGCGCAGGGCGGCGCGGAGCAGGGACGGGAGGGCGGGCAGCGCCCCGCCGTAGGTCAGGACGGCGGGTTCGACCGACCGGGCGCCGAGGAGGCCGCGGGTGATCGGGAATCCACCGTCGAGCCCGGCGGGGAGGGCGGACGAGGAGGACGGCACGGCTCGAACGTACGGCGCGAGGTCGGTGCAGCGCGAATCGATGACGCCGCATCTCTAGGATGGCGCGCGTGACCTATTCCCTCTCCCCGGATTCGTACCGGACGCTGCGGCCCGAACCGGCGGCGCGACCGGCCCGACGGGGATGGGACCTGGCTCTCACGATCGTCTTCCTCGTGCTGCTGCCGCTCGCCGCGCTCGCATGTTCGTACGCCGGGTTCTTCCTCGCGTTCGCGGCGGACGCGTGCGGGTCGATGAACTGCGACTACGGCCTCATGAACGTGGGGTTCTGGTCCGCGGTGGTCGCCCCGTGGGTCGTGCTGCTGGTCGCGGTCGTGATCGCGATCGTCCGGCTCGTCCGCCACCGCATCACGTTCTGGGTGCCGCTGGCCGGCATCGTGGTCATGGCGGCGACGTGGTTCGTCGCCGCGGCCATCGTGAGCGCCGGGATCTCGGCATCCTGATCCGCTCACAGGTCCCGCGGAGGCGGCGGCCCTAGGCTGCAGGCGGGCGTCCGGACGGGCGGCCGATCACCGAGCGCGAAGGCACCCGATGACCGACAGCACCCTCACTCTGCGGGCCGCGCCCGCGTCCGGCTCCGCGTCCGGCGAGCAGTCCTGGCTCACGTCGCTGTCGGAATGGGCCGTCTCGCTCATGGAGATCATCGGCCCGATCGGGGCCGGCATCGCGATCGCCCTCGAGAACCTCTTCCCGCCGCTGCCGAGCGAGGTCGTGCTGCCGATGGCCGGGCTCACCGCCAGCCGCGGGTCGTTCACGCTGTTCGAGGCGCTGCTGTGGACCACGCTCGGCTCCGTCGTGGGCGCGTTCGCGCTCTACGCGCTCGGTCGATGGCTCGGTGCCGCGCGCCTGCGGGCGATCGCGGCGAAGGTCCCGCTGCTGCACCCCGAGGACGTCGACCGCACCGTCGCGTGGTTCGAACGGCACGGCGGCAAGGCGGTGTTCTTCGGACGCATGGTGCCGATCTTCCGCAGCCTCATCTCCATCCCCGCCGGCGTCGCGAAGATGCCGCTGTGGCGCTTCGGTCTCCTGACCGCGGCCGGGAGCCTGATCTGGAACACGATCTTCGTGCTCGCCGGCTACCTGCTCGGCGAGAACTGGCACGTCATCGAGCAGTACGCGGACATCCTGCAGTACGTCGTCATCGGGAGCGTCGCGGTGGGGATCGCCTGGTTCCTGTACGCGCGGGTGCGGTCGCTGCTGGCCTCGCGGCGCGACGCCTGACACCGGGCATCCCGGGGCTATCCCGCGGTAGAACACCGTCGAACCAACGGCGTCCCTCGCTCAGCCGGCCCACAAGACCCGCCGCGTAGACTTGACGGGTGCCCGCCGACCGCCTTCATCTCGTGCGCCACGGGGAAGTCCACAACCCCCGCCGCGTGCTCTACGGTCGGCTCCCCGGATTCGGACTGAGCGTCGACGGACGCCGCATGGCCCGGCAGGCCGCGGAGTACGTGCACGGCCTCGAGCGCCCGATCGGCGCGCTCGTCGTCTCGCCGCTGCAGCGCACGCGCGAGTCCGCGCAGCCGTTCGTCGAGCTGTTCGGCATCGAGCCGTTCATCGACGATCGGGTGATCGAGCCGACGAACGTGTTCGAGGGGCGCCGGATGAAGAAGGCCCTGGCCAACCCGCTGAACTGGCGGCACCTCTCCCGCCCCGCGGTGCCCAGCTGGGGCGAGCCCTACGAGCGCATCGTCGCGCGCATGACCGAGGCGATGACGGACGCGTGGGAGCGCGTGCCGTCGGGCGATGTGGTCGTCGTCTCGCACCAGCTCCCCATCTGGGTGACGCACCTCGCGCTCTCCCGCCAGCCCACCCGCCATGACCCCCGCAAGCGCCGCTGCGCGCTGTCGAGCGTGACGAGCTTCGAGCGGCGAGACGGCGCCGACGGCGCCTCGCGCTGGGTCGAGGTGGCGTACGCCGAGCCGGCCGCCACGGCCGGAGCCGTCGACGTAGGAGCCGTCTGATGCGCCGAATCCTCTCCGCCGCCGCCGCTGCGACGGCCGCCCTTGCGCTCGTCGGGGGTCTCGCCGCGTGCAGCGCCGACCCGCTCGCCGACCAGTACCGCGCCGGCGACAACAAGGGCTACATCGCCGCGAACGGCTTCCAGACGCAGGAGATCGCCCCCGACCAGCGCGGGGAACCGGTCGTGTTCTCGGGCACCCTCGACAACGGGTCGACGGCCACGAGCGCCGACTACGCCGGCAAGGTGCTCGTCGTGAACTTCTGGTACGCCACGTGCGGTCCGTGCATCGTCGAAGCCCCGCGCCTCGAGCAGGCCTACCAGTCGTTCCAGGGTCAGGACGTCGCCTTCCTCGGCGTCAACACGTACGACCAGCCCGCGACGGCGCTGTCGTTCGCGCGCGACAACGACGTGTCGTACTCGAGCCTCATGGCCGTCAGCGACGCCGAGCTCAAGCTCGCGTTCGCCGACAAGACGCCCATCAACGCCACCCCCACGACCCTCGTGCTCGACCGCCAGGGTCGCGTCGCCGCACGGGTGATCGGCGAGCTGCCCGAGGCATCCATCCTCGAAGCGATGGTGCAGACCGTGGTCGCGGAGAGCGCGTGAACCCGGGAGCTCTCGTCTTCGACGGGGCGCTCTGGCTCGCGCTGCCCGTCGCCCTCGCGGCGGGCCTGATCTCGTTCCTCTCGCCCTGCGTGCTGCCGCTCGTGCCGGGGTACCTCGGCTTCATCGGCGGAGCCGTCGCGCCGCGCGGGGGATCGGCATCCACTCCCGGGCGCTCGCGCCTCGTGCTCGGAACACTGCTGTTCATCGCCGGATTCACCGTCGTCTTCATGGCGGTGAACGTGCTCGGCGGGACCGCGGGGGCGTTCTTCCTCCGCTACGCCGACGTCATCACCCGGATCATGGGCGTCGTCATCATCCTGCTCGGTCTCGTCTTCATCGGGCTCTTCGGCCTCGCGCAGCGAACGGTGCGGTTCCAGGCCCGCGGCAACCTCGGTCTGGTGGGGGCGCCGCTGCTGGGCATCGCGCTCGGCGTCGGCTGGACGCCGTGCATCGGCCCGACGCTCGCCGCGATCCTCTCGGTGTCGTACAACCTGGGCGACCCCGGGCGGGCGGCGCTGCTGGGACTCGCGTACTCGCTGGGGCTCGGCATCCCGTTCCTGCTCCTCGCCATCGGCTTCGGCTGGGCGACGCGTTCGGTCGCGTTCGTCCGCCGGCACATCCGCGTGGTCAACCTCATCGGCGGTGCGCTGCTCATCGTGCTGGGTCTCCTCATGGTGACCGGGCTGTGGGGCTCGTGGATGTCGACCCTGCAGGGGGTGATGCAGGGTGTCCAACTCCCGCTCTGACTCTTCGTCCGACCGTTCGTCCGACCGTTCTCGTCCCGATCGGGGAGCCACCGTGACCGATCCGCTGCGCCCCTCCGATCACGCCGATTCCGCCCCGCCGTCGGACGACATCACGTCGCCCCGCCTGGGCGTCGTCGGGTGGCTCCGGTGGGGCTGGCGACAGCTCACGAGCATGCGCACCGCTCTCGTGCTGCTGCTGCTGCTCGCGATCGCGGCGGTGCCCGGGTCGATCGTGCCGCAGCGCGGTGCCGACCCGAACGGCGTCACGCAGTACTTCACCGACAACCCCGACCTCGCGCCGGTGCTCGACAAGCTCAGCCTCTTCGACGTGTACTCGTCGCCGTGGTTCTCGGCGATCTACATCCTGCTGTTCATCTCGCTCATCGGCTGCGTCCTCCCGCGCACCAAGCACCACTGGAAGGCCCTGCGCTCGCAGCCCCCGCGCACGCCCGCGCGGCTGTCGCGTCTGGACGACCACCGCTCCGTGACGGTGTCGGTTCCCGAGGGGCAGGATGCCACCTCCCTCGCGGCCGCGGCCGTCGACACCGCCGCGGCGCAACTGCGCAAGAGCGGCTACCGCATCGCCCGGTACGACGGACGCGGGACGTTCTCGGTCTCCGCCGAGCGCGGGTATCTGCGCGAGACCGGCAACCTCGTGTTCCACGCGGCGCTGGTCGGCGTGCTGATCGCGGTGGGCGTCGGCGGTGGCTTCACCTACACCGGGCAGCGCGTCCTGGTCGAGGGGCAGGCCTTCACGAACAGCCTGCTCGACTACTCCTCGTTCAACCCCGGCCGGTTCGTGAACACCAACGCCCTCGCGCCGTACTCGATGACGCTCGACCGCTTCGACGTCACATACGTTCCGCCGGGGCAGCCGGGATCCGGACAGGCGGGCAACTTCGCGGCCAACGTCACCACCCTCACGCCCGACGGCCAGCGGCAGGAGGGGCAGGTGCGCGTCAACCACCCGCTCGACGTGCAGGGCGACCGCGTCTACCTCCTCGGCAACGGCTATGCGCCGACCGTGACGATCCGCAACGCCCAGGGCGTGGAGGTGTTCCACGACTCCGTGGCCTTCCTTCCCCAGGATGCCAACATGACCTCGCTCGGCGTCATCAAGGTCGCCGACGGCATGCCGCAGCAGCTGGGCCTCATCGGGTTCTTCTACCCGACGATGGACACGCTCACCTCCGGGGCCCTGACCTCGACCTACGGCGACCTCGAGTACCCCGTGCTCACCCTCCGCGTGTACGCCGGTGACCTCGGCATCGACAACGGAACCCCGCGCTCGGTGTACACCCTCGACCCGACCGGGATGACGCAGATCGCCGGCGGCGACAGCGGCACTCCCGCGCTCCGCCTCATGCCGGGGGAGACGCAGGACCTCCCCAACGGCCTCGGCACGATCACGTTCGAGAACGAGGCCCCGGCGGGGTCGACCGGGTACACCGGGTCCGTCAAGCGCTTCGCTTCGCTGTCGATCCACCGCGACCTCGCGGGGCCCTGGGTGCTCGGCTTCGCCGCGCTCGCGACTCTCGGACTGCTCGCGGCCCTGTTCGTGCCCCGCCGCCGCATGTGGGTGAAGGCCACGCCGCACGGCGACACCGTGCGCGTGGAGTACGCCGGCCTCGCGCGCGGAGAAGACCCGACGCTCGCCTCGGCCGTGGACCAGATGGTGGAGCGGCACCGCGCCTCCCTGCCGAGCCGCACGCCGTCCCCCGCGGATGACCAGAGCCGCCCCGACACCGGAAAAGTAGACTGACACCATGCCCGGAACCGACCCCCTCCTGCTCGACGAGATCTCCCTCCTCCTCGTGTGGACGGCCGTCGCGATCTACGTGCTCGCCTTCATCGCCTACGCGATCGACCTGGCGCGCCGCTCCGACCTCGCGATCAAGGCCAAGGACGAGGTCGTCGCGCGCGAGCTCGTCACCGCGGGAGGCGGGGGCGTCCTCGTCGCGCCGCCGACGTCCTCGGCATCCGGGACCTCCGCCGCGAAGCCGCGCTACCTGTGGGCCCGCATGGGCACCGCGCTCGTCGCGCTCGGGTTCCTCTTCCACCTCGCCGGTGACGTGCTGCGCGGCGTGGCCGCCGGGCGCGTGCCGTGGTCGAACATGTACGAGTTCGCGCTCACCGGCACGCTGCTGGTCGTCGCGGTGTACCTCGTCGTGCTGACGCGCTTCGACCTGCGCTTCCTCGGCTCCCTCATCACGGGCCTCGCGGTCGTGCTGCTCGGGGGCGCGACGCTCGCCTTCCACGTCGAGGTCGTGCCGCTCGCCGACCCGCTGAAGTCGGTGTGGCTCGTCATCCACGTGTTCGTCGCGTCGCTCGCGACGGCCCTGTTCGCGCTCGCGTTCGGCCTGTCGGTGATGCAGCTGCTGCAGGCGCGCCGGGAGCGCAAGCTCGCGATCGCCGCCTCCTCGGATGCCGCAGCCCCCCGCCGCAGCTTCCTTCAGACGCTGCCGAACGCCGACGCGCTCGAGTCGCTGGCCTACCGCTTCGCGATCGTCGGCTTCATCTTCTGGACCTTCACGCTCATCGCCGGCTCGATCTGGGCCAACGACGCGTGGGGCCGCTTCTGGGGCTTCGACACGAAGGAAGTCTGGACCTTCGTCATCTGGGTGCTCTACGCCGGGTACATCCACGCCCGCGCGACGCGCGGCTGGCGCGGCACCCGGTCGGCATGGCTGTCGATCATCGGCTTCGCCGCCGTGCTCTTCAACTTCACGATCGTCAACGTCTTCTTCAAGGGCCTGCACGCCTACTCGGGCCTGACGAACTGACCCGGGCGCGGCCGCTCGTTCGGTCGAGTGTCCAAGACACGCCGCATGCGAGCGTCGTCACACGGCATGTCCTGGACACTCGACCGGGCTGATCAGGCTGACCAGCCGCGGGACTCGAGCGCGCGGCGCACCGGGGCGACGATGTCGCGCGCGGGGGAGTCGAGGTGGTGGGACAGGACCCGCACCAGAATCCAGCCCGCGTCGGTGATCGCGCGCCATCGGTCGGCGTCGCGACGGAACTGCTCCTCGAGTGCGTGCTGGCGACCGTCGTACTCGACCGCCACGCGATAGTCGCGATACGACATGTCGAGGCGGGCGACGAATCGTCCTTTCGTGCGAAGAGTCCAATTCACCGTCGGCTCCGGGAGGCCGGCGTCCACGAGGACCAGCCGAACCGCCGTCTCGCGGGGTGACTCCACTCCGAGGCGCAGTCGGTCGAATGCACGGCGGAGGGCCACCACGCCCCTGCCGGTAGACCTCGCCACCGCGGCTTCGAGCGCCGCCTTCGGGATGCCATGAGCGAGCAGCCAATCTCCCATCGCGACGAGGGCCGGCTCGGACAAGGAGCCGGAGAGATGGACCCACGTCGCGACCGGTGTGGTGACCGGGAGTCCTTCGAAGGTCGTGAGGTCCTCGGCATCCCGTCCGATGCGATGAGCGGTGACGCCGGTGGTTCGCGGCTCTCGCAGCGGCGGCGCCGCGCTCACGTGCAGTGTCGTTGACGCGGGGCGCCGAGGGAGGGGCATGCCCCACAGTTCCGCGGCCGTCTCGTGGCTGAAGACCTGGCCATCGCGGAGGCGGGGCGCGTACAGGCGACAGCGGTCGAGCGTGTCGACGGAAGGCGTGCCGACGCGCGCTCGGACAGCGTGGAACGGTGCCCACACGTCCGTCGCGACCAGGCGCCTCCGGGGAACGCCGAGCCGGTCGGCATCCTGCACATGGAATGAAGCATCGAGGGGTTCCGGCAGGGGTCGGGGGTGCATCGCTCCATCACAGCCCCACCGCGGTGAGAGCCCCGGAAGTTGTCCACATCCCCGATGCTGTGGAGGAGGGGTCGCCGGGGTCAGCTACCCGCGAGTGTCCAAGACACGCCGTACCGGATGCCGGTCATGCGGCGTGTCTTGGACACTCAACAGGGAATGCGCCGGCGCGCGAGCTACGCGGGCTGAGCCGCGGCCCGCAGCGACGCCGTGCGGCGCCGCACCACGACGAGCGTCGTCACGACCAGCGCGATCAGCGCCCACACCGCCAGCGCCACGATCCCGGCGCCGACGCCGCCCGACGAGGCGAGCGCGCCGAGCATCGCGGAGTACGCCGGAGACGTCGGCAGCAGGGAGGAGAGCCCCGCGAGGAACGGGGGCACCGTCGAACCGATGTTCGCCGCCACGCCAGCGCCCCGACGATCGCGGCGATCCAGCGCCCCCACCCGC
>NZ_BADA01000109.1 GCF_000333395.1 Microbacterium sp. B19 | reverse complement strand
GTCCGGCCCGGTCGTTCGAGCGTCGCGATGAGCGTCCCGCCCGCGAGGACCGTCCGGCCCGGTCGTTCGAGCGTCGCGATGAGCGTCCCGCTCGCGAGGACCGCCCCGCCCGCTCCTTCGAGCGTCGGGACGACCGTCCCCGCCGCAACGACGGCCCCAACCGCTCCGACTGGAACGCTTCGCCGAAGCGCTCGGCCGAGCACGAGGAGCGCGTCGACGTCGTCCACGAGCGTCTTCAGGCGGAGGCAGTGGATGCCGCGACCGTCGCCGAGGCGAGCTTCGCCGACCTCGGGCTGGGCGACAACATCGTCCGCGCGCTCGCCGGTCTCGGCGCTGCGAGCCCCTTCCCGATCCAGGCCGCGACCGTGACCCCGATCCTCGAGGGCCGCGACGTGCTCGCGCGCGGTCGCACCGGCTCGGGCAAGACCATCGCGTTCGGTGCCCCGCTCGTCGAGAGCATTTTGCGCGCCCAGGCGGGCAAGCGCCGCGAGTTCGGGCGTGCCCCGAAGGCGCTCATCCTGGCGCCGACCCGTGAGCTCGCGCTGCAGATCGACCGCACCGTCCAGGTCATCGCGCGCAGCGTCGGCCTTTTCACCACGCAGGTCTACGGCGGTGTGCCGCAGGCGCGCCAGGTCGGTGCGCTCAAGAAGGGCGTCGACATCGTCATCGGGACGCCCGGCCGCATCGAGGACCTCCTCAACCAGGGCAAGCTCGACCTGTCCGAGGTGAGCATCGCGGTGCTCGACGAGGCCGACCACATGTGCGAGCTCGGCTTCCTCGAGCCGGTGCAGCGCATCCTCCGCGCGACCGCGGACGGTAGCCAGAAGCTGCTGTTCTCGGCCACTCTCGACCGCGAGGTCGCCGCGCTCGTCGATGAGTTCCTCGTCGAGCCGGCCGTGTACGAGGTCGCCGGCGAGGACCAGGACTCGGGCACCATCGACCACCGTGTGCTCGTCATCGACCACCGCGACAAGGCCGAGATCCTCGGTTCGCTCGTCGACCGCGAGGGCAAGACGCTCGTGTTCGCCCGCACGCGCGCCTACGCCGAGATGCTCGCCGAACAGTTCGATGAGGCCGGCATCGCCGCGGTCGCCCTGCACGGTGACCTGAACCAGCAGAAGCGCACCCGCAACCTCGAGAAGCTCACCTCGGGCCGCGTGAACGTGCTGGTCGCGACGGACGTCGCCGCTCGTGGCATCCACGTCGACGACATCGATCTGGTCATTCAGGCCGACGCTCCCGACGAGTACAAGACGTACCTGCACCGCTCCGGCCGTACCGGTCGCGCGGGTCGCCGGGGCACGGTGGTGACGCTCATCACGCGTCAGCGCCGCCGTCGTATGACGGAGCTGCTGGACCGCGCCGAGATCGAGGCGCCGTTCGAGGAGACGCAGCTCGGTGACGACGTCATCGAGGAGCTCGCGGGTCGCCAGCTCTCCGACGTCACGTCCTGAGCCTCCGTCGAAAGCCCCGTCCGCCGTGTGCGGGCGGGGCTTTCGCGTTCTCAGAACAGGGTGGGTTCACTCGCCGGCGCGACGGAGGGGCGAGCGGATGCCGTCGACCCGGTGGTGCGCACGGGGCCGAGCCGCGGCGCGGTCGCGGTGCGGCTGGCGAGTCCGGGTTGCGGCCTGCCGCGCGGGTGGTCGTCCTCGTCCCACCCGTCGAGGCGGTGCATCCGCAGGAGGGGCTGGACGCGTTTGCCGAGCCACCGCCGGTACGCCTGGGGCGCCTGCACGGATACCCCGGGGTACAGGCCGCGGTACGACGACACGAGCTCCGGGTGCTCGCGCTCGAGCCATTGCAGGAACCACTCCTTGGCTCCGGGGCGCAGGTGCAGCGCGCCATAGACGACCCGCGCGGCGCCCGCGTCACGGATGCGCCCGAGGGCATGGTCGAGCGCCGCGACCGAGTCGGTCAGGTGCGGGAGGATCGGCATGAGGAAGACGGTCACCCGGAACCCCGCGTCGGTGGCGGCGCGGACGGTGTCGAGGCGTGCTTCCGCGGTGGGCGTCCCGGGTTCGAGCGACCGCTGCAGCGTGTCGTCGAACACGGCGATCGACATCGCGAGCGTCACGCGGACCTCTTTCGCCGCGTCGGTGAGCAGCGGGAGGTCGCGCCGCAGCAGCGTGCCCTTGGTGAGGATCGAGAACGGCGTGCGGTTCTCGGTGAGCGCGCCGATGATGTCGGGCATCAGCCGGTAGCGCCCCTCGGCGCGCTGGTACGGGTCGGTGTTCGTCCCGAGCATCACGGGCTCGCGCGCCCACGATCCGCGCCGTAGCTCGCCGCGCAGAACGTCGGCGACGTTCACCTTGACCACGATCTGCGAGTCGAAGTCGGCGCCGGAGTCGAGGTCGAGGTACTCGTGCGTCTTGCGAGCGAAGCAGTTGTGGCTGACGACGCCGTTGGCGATGAAATCGCCCGTGCCGGTGGTGATGTCGATCATGTCGATCTCGTAGCCCAGGTCTTCGACGGAGACGACGCGGAGGTCGGAGCTGGTCTTGACGGCGGCCCCGACGACATCGAGCTTGCGAGTCATGGCGGGGCGCGCAATGCGGAAGAAGCGCTGACGCGCAGCCAGTCCGCCACGAAGACGTACGGAGCATACGTCGGTGCCCGATTTGGTCTCCCGTATAGCGTCGAACCCGAAGTGGGCGAAGCCTTCCTCGGTGAGGTCGAGCAACTCCGTGTCGGCATTCGAGATCCGGAGGATGCCCCGTGAACACGATCCTTCTGCGTCGAAGATGCCGCCCAGAAACCCCGCATACCACTCGGAGGAGCGGCGCGACGGGATGGCGATGCGCTCCTCGAGGCGTGCAATGTCCGCGGATCGGGCAGTATGGAGCGCCGTCATCGGCCGGTAGCCCGCCGGTACGGCAAAGGGGCGCTGCCGGGTTCGAATGTCGAGCTCTTCGAGGTACGTGCGCGTCAGCACGAGCGGCTCGAGGTCCGCGAGCAAGAGCCGGAATCGATGGATGTCGCGAACCCGGCGCCCGTCATCGTACGTGCGATGGAAGATCATTCCGTCGCCGCGGATCATGCCGGTGACATACCCTCGCTTGCGATCCTCGCTCTCGGCGGGGCGAGCCATCGGCGCGCCCAGGCCGAAGCCCTGCAGACGATTCGACGTCGTCAGATACGGGCGTTGATTCGGCCCCTGCATCGCGCCGCGGACGAACTTCCATCCACGGTCCGTGAGGAAGCGATGATCCGCGCTCGCGACGATCTCGGTACCGTCGGCCAGGGTCACGCGGAAGGCTCGCTTGCGCGTGGGCCACTTCGCCAGGACCTCGGTGCGCACGAACCGCCGGTAGGCGCCGTGCCTCTCCGTGCCGATGATCTCGTCACCCACCTTCACGTTCGCGAGGGGGACGTGCCGTCCGTCCGCAGCCAGGATGAGTGTGTCCGGCGAGAGGCAGTAGGCACACGAATGGCTGCATCCCCGGTACGGGTTCACCGTCCAGTCGAAGGGCATCGCGGAGGCGCCGGGCACGCGGTTGAGCGCGGTCTTGGCGAGCACCTCGTGGAACGTCATTCCGGCGAACTCCGGGGTGGTGACCGAGCGAACGAGACCGTCCATACGCTCCATTCCGGGGAGCGCCGCCGTGTCGTCGACGCCGAGCTTCTGTCCCTGCCACCTCATCCCTCCATGAGAACATACGTTCTAAAGATCGGCAAGGCGCGAGGGTCATAGGTAGAATAAAGTAACTCACAGGCGCCCGCGCGCCCAGCCGTGGATCCGCCCGACACTGCCGCGCCCCGCTCGACCTCGGCGGATACCCGGGCGACAATGGGGCGAGTGACGTTCCACGATCCCGAGACCTCGCCCCGCCGCGCCGCGCGCGCGGAGGCCGAGCGACGGGCGACGGCGGCGATCACCCTCCCCGAGACCCGAATGGATGCCGACGAGGCACCGTCGCGGCGCGACCTCCGCTCCCGCACCTCGGCGCCTGGCATCCCGCGTCTCGCCGCGATCCCGCTCCTCGTCCGGCGTCGCATCGCGGTCGCAGCTCTCGCGCTGGTCGTCGTCGCGTCCGGCGCTGTGGCGATCGGAGCAGCGGTCGCGTCCGGGCAGACGCCGACGGCGGAGCCGCAGGCCGCGGCGGCGATCGCCGGCCCGCCGGCGGTACCCGCCGAGGGGCTTCCTGTCCCGGTCATCGCCGAGGCGCCGGCCCCGAAGAGCCCCTGCGACGATCCGGCGTTCACCTCCGCCCTGGCGTCGGGTGACGACGGAGCGACGATCGCCGCGATCGGCGGTGGGGAGGCGTTCCGTTCGGCCGTGGCATCCGGGATCGCTCCGTGCGTCTCGTTGGCGGATGCCACCCGCCAATGGGTCGTCGTCAACAAGCAACGCCCGTACGACCCGGCGAACTATCGCCCGAACGACCTCGTGATGCCGAACGGTGTGCGGGCGCTCGAGGATTCGGCGCTGCGGCAACGGGCCGCCGACGCCCTGTCGAAGCTGGTGCAGGCGGCCGAGGATGCCGGGGCCGGGGAGATCGGGTATCTCAGCGCGTTCCGTTCGTACGAGACGCAGCAGAAGACGTACGCGGCGCGGGTCTCGGTCGGCGGCGTCGCGGAGGCCGACAAGGAGAGCGCGCGCGCCGGGTTCAGCGAGCATCAGTCCGGGCTCGCGGTCGACATCGTTCCGTGCAGTCGGTCGTGCGGCACGCTCGACGACGTCGGCGGGTCGACCCAGGGCGCGTGGGTCCGCGACCACGCGTGGGAGTACGGCTTCATCACCCGCTACGTCGACGGCCGTATCGACGTCACCGGCTACGAGCCCGAGCCGTGGCACCTGCGCTACATCGGGCCGGAGCTGGCCAAGGCCTACCACGACGGCGGCTACACGACGCTCGAGGAGTTCTTCGGCCTTCCCGCCGCCCCGACGTACTGAGCGAGCGGATGCCGGGGCGAGCGGTCGGTCGGCGGGGCGTCGCTGCGCAGTTCGACGGGTGCCCGGCAGAGGTGTCAGCGGTTCGCTGACACCGTGCGCAGCGGACTCGCGCTGCTCTCTCGGACCACGAGGGATGGTGTGACGGCGGAATCCTGCGCGCGCTCGCCCGAGGCGAGCCACTGTTCGAGGAGTCCGAAGGTGCGGCGCCCCAGGTCGACGAAGTCCTGCTGGACGGTCGTCAGCGACGGATTCCACATCCGCGCGAAGGGCTGGTCGTCGAAGCCGACGATGCTGATGTCGTCGGGGATCCGCCGTCCGCCTTCCTGGAACGCCCGCGCCGCGCCGATGGCGAGCTCGTCGTTTCCGCAGAGGAGAGCGGTGAGTCCCGGCGCCTCGAGCAACCCGCGCGCGGTGTCGTAGCCCGAGGTGGGGGAGTAGTCGGCCTGCACGAGCGCGGGCACCGCCGCCCCGGCGTCTTGGAGCGCCTTCCGCCACCCCCAGGCCCGGCCGCTGCGGGGCCGTGTCGCGGGGATGGCCAGGTGATGGACGGTCTCGTGGCCGAGCGAGAGGAGGTAGCGCGTCGCTTCGTAGCCGCCGGCATAGTCGTCGAGGAACGCGTGCGGCGTCGTGCCGCGCGGCCGACGCGCTCCCGCGGCAGCGACCACGGGCAGGCTCGTCGGCATCGCGGCCAGGGTCTTGACACCGACCTCGTCGAACTCGATGACGATCGCGCCGGCGAGTGTCTGCGAAAGGGTGCCGTCGACGGCGCGGGCGAGCTCCGCAGGATCGCCCGACTCGACGACCGCGATCATGATGACGTATCCCGCGGCGCGCGCCGCCTCCTCGATTCCCTGCAGCGTCGCCGCGTACCCATAGCGGATGGTGTTGCGGGCGAAGACGGCGATGGTGGAGCTGCGACCGCGGACCAGGGACTGGGCGGCCGCATTGGGTCGGTACCCCAGCTCCTGTACGGCGGCTTCGACCTTGGACCGGAGGCGGTCGCTCACACGGGTGCGGCCCGAGAGGACGCGCGAGACCGTGGAGACGCTCACGTCGGCTTTGGCGGCGACGTCGACGATCCCCGGGACGTCGCGTTCGATCGGCATTCGAACAGCCTATGACCAACGTTGGTCCAGG
This sequence comes from Microbacterium sp. B19, assembly GCF_000333395.1. Lineage (GTDB taxonomy): Bacteria > Actinomycetota > Actinomycetes > Actinomycetales > Microbacteriaceae > Microbacterium. Next base: position 4,050 of record NZ_BADA01000109.1, on the reverse strand, counting down.
GGCGCGTGGACTTTCCATCCGCCGACTGCGGAATTCTTGACCAACGTTTGCAGAGCGGCGGAGGCCATGCTACTTTGACCAACGTTTGCAGGATGATCCGAGGATGGATCAAGGAAGGCGAAGAGGCTGTGACGACGCAAGCGATCCCCGAAGTGCAGGGCGACCTACCGGAACCCTGGCCCTCGGTCGTGACGCTGCGTGCGGCCGGAGCGGCGCTCATTCTGGCCGTCCCCCAGAGCGCGCTTCCCCACGTCGTGCACTGGGGCGCCGACCTCCCCGACGCGGGCACGGACACCGCCCGCGAGCTTGAGCTGCACGCGCAGGCGCCCCTGGCGACGAACGGGGTGGACAGCGCGGTGGTCGTCTCCGTCCTCCCCGAGAACTCCACCGGATGGACCGGGACGCCGGGTCTGTCCGGCCATCGCTCCGGTGGCTCGTGGACGACGAAGTTCGTCCCGGACGCGGTGCGCGTCCTCATCGACGAAGACCGCGGAGGCCGCGTCGAGGTGGAGGCCCGCGACCTCGACGCCCGACTCCGGCTCCTGCTGGTCATCGAGATGCTTCCCAGCGGCCTGGCGCGATTCGACGCCGAGGTGACCAACGAAGCGGACGGCGACTACACCGTCAACGACCTGCAGCTGGCTCTCCCCGTGCCGCATCGTGCCGAGGTCCTGTTCGACCTCGCCGGACGGTGGGCCAAAGAGAAGGTGCCGCAGTGGCGCGACTTCACCGTCGGCACGCACCTGCGCGAGGGACGCCACGGGCGTACCGGCGCGGACGCCGCGACCCTCCTCGTCGCGGGATCGGCGGACCTCGACTTCGACCGCGGAGAGGCCTGGGGCCTGCACGTGGCGTTCAGCGGGAATCACCGCCTTCTCGCGGAACGCGCGTTCTCGGGGGAGCGGGTCCTCATGGGCGGGGAGCTGCTGCTTCCGGGAGAGATCCGTCTCGGCCGCGGCGAGACGTATCGCACGCCCTCGGTCTTCGCCGCCTACGGGCGGGGACTGGATGCCGTCGCCGGCCGGTTCCACCGCTACCTCCGCGCCCGGGCCACCCACCCGCGGTCGGTTCGACCGGTCGTGATGAACGTGTGGGAGGCCGTCTACTTCGACCACGACCTCGCGCGCATCCTGGAGCTCGCGGACGCCGCGCAGCGCGTGGGGGTGGAGCGATTCGTCCTGGATGATGGCTGGTTCGGCTCCCGGCGTGACGACACCTCCGGGCTGGGCGACTGGATGATCGCCGAGGACGTCTGGGGCGGCGGACGCTTCCGCGCCCTTGTCGACGGCGTGAAGCAGCGCGGCATGGAGTTCGGACTCTGGTTCGAGCCCGAGATGGTCAACGTGCGCTCCGAGCTGGCACAGGCGCACCCGGAGTGGCTGCTTCAGGTGCCGGGGCGCCTGCCGGTCGACTTCCGTCACCAGCAGGTGCTGGATCTCTCGCACCCGGGGGCCTTCGAGCACGTGCACCGGCAGATCGTCTCGCTTGTCCGCGAGTACGGCATCGACTACATCAAGTGGGACCACAACCGCGACCTCATCGAGGCGGGTTCCACGCGGACCGGCCGCGCGGGCGTCCACGAGCAGACGTACGCGACGTACCGGCTCCTCGACGCCGTGCGCGCCGACTGCCCCGGGTTGGAGATAGAGTCGTGCTCCTCCGGAGGGGCGCGGGTCGACCTGGAGATCCTCGACCACACCGACCGGGTGTGGGCGTCGGACTGCATCGACGCGCGGGAACGCCAACAGATCCAGCGATGGACCGCTCAGCTCCTCCCGCCCGAGCTCGTCGGCAGCCACATCGGTGCGGATCGCGCGCACACCACTCAGCGCCGCCTCGACCTCGACTTCCGCGCCGCGACCGCCCTCTTCGGCCACTTCGGTATCGAGTGGGATCTCACCTCCGCGTCGGAGGGCGAGATCGCGCGGCTGGCCGAGTGGGTGGCGTACTACAAGGACGTCCGCGGCCTCATCCACTCGGGGACCGTCGTCCGGCGGACGCTCGAAGGCGGGGATCTCTGGCTCCACGGCGCCGTCGCCGAAGACCGGACCCGTGCGCTCTACGAGGTGACGCTGCGTGAGCGCCCCGTGACCTGGCCGGCCGATCGGGTGCGCCTACCCGGACTCGACCCGCGAAGCGAGTACCGGGTGACGGTCGGCGGGCCCGCGGACTCGCGGCCCTTCGACCCGCGGGTCCATCCGTCGTGGTCCCGCGAGGGCACGGTGCTGAGCGGCGCCGCCCTAGGAGAGGTCGGCATCCACATCCCCGCTCTGGATCCCGATACCTGTGTCGTCCTGAATGTGGAGGCATTGCGATGAGCACCCGAACGAGTCCCCTGAACACACGGGCGATCGTCGCCCCCACGGGCAGGCGCCGACGCCGAGGCGACGCGAAGGTCGCCCTGTTCTTCGTCGCTCCGGCCGCGCTCGGCTTCCTCGCGTTCTACCTGATCCCTTCGCTCCGAGGGATCTGGTTCAGCTTCACCGACCAGAATCTGATCGGGGCGGGCAAGTTCGTCGGGGTTGCCAACTACACGCGGATGTTCGGCGATCCGCTGTTCTGGAACTCCCTAGGGGTCACCGTCGAGTACGTCGTGATCAACATCGGCGTGCAGACCGTCCTCGCCGTCGGGATCGCCGTGCTCATGCACCGCCTCACCCGGTCCGCGGTCATCCGGGGCATCATCCTGCTGCCCTACCTGGTCGCGAACGTCGTCGTCGCGCTCGTGTGGTTCTGGATGATGGACTACTCGACCGGCATCATCAACGTCTTCCTCGACGCGATCGGCGGCGACCGGATGGCGTTCTTCGGAAACGAGACGCTGGCCATCCCGACCATCGCGCTGATCAACGTGTGGCGATACGTCGGGTACACGGCCCTCCTGGTGTTCGCCGGGCTGCAGACCATCCCGACCCAGCTCTACGAGGCGGCGGCCCTGGACGGCGCCTCAGAGGTGCGGATGTTCCGCTCGATCACGCTGCCCCTGCTGCGTCCGGTGCTCGCCCTCGTCCTCGTGATCACCGTCGTCGGGTCGTTTCAGATCTTCGACACCGTGGCCGTCACCACCGAGGGAGGCCCGATCAACTCGACGCGGGTCATCTACTACTACATCTACCAACAGGCCTTCGAGAAGTTCAATCTGGGCTACGCGTCGGCCATGTCGGTGTTCCTGCTGGTCGTTCTGGCCGTGGTCGCCTACTTCCAGCTCAAGATCATGCGCTCGAACTCCTCGGACCTGGCTTAGGAGCCCCTCATGACCGCTGTCATCACACCGCCCCAGGCCACCGAGGCCGCCGCGAGCGAGGCCGCCACCGCGTCGGCACCCCGTCGCCGGATCGGCATCGGCCGCATCGTCGCATGGGCGTGCCTCGTCGTCATCCTGATCGTCACGCTGTTCCCCTTCTACTGGATGTTGCGCACGGCCCTCTCCACGAACACCGCCCTTTACACCAACGCGGGGAGCCTGCTCCCCGTCGACTTCAGCTGGGGTGGTTTCGCCCGCGTGCTCGGCCTGTCCTCGCCCGAGCAGGCAGCGGCCGAAGGCGGCACGACGGGGTCGATCAACTTCTGGCTGTACTTGCGCAACACCGTGATCGTGGCCACCGTCATCACGATCGGACAGGTGCTGTTCTCGTCCATGGCGGCCTACGCCTTCGCCCGTCTGGAGTGGAAGGGACGGGACGCGGTCTTCTTCCTCTTCCTCACGGCGCTCATGATTCCGCCGATCTTCGTGCAGCTGCCGAACTTCATCCTCATCCGCGACCTGGGGCTCCTGAACACGCTGGCCGGCATCATCTTGCCGTTCTTCTTCATGACACCTTTCGCGATCTTCTTCATGCGGCAGTTCTTCCTCGGGATCAGTCGCGAGGTCGAGGAGTCGGCGAAGATCGACGGGGCGGGGCACCTGCGGATCTTCTTCCGGATCGTGCTCCCGATGTCGTCGACGCCGGTCTTCACGCTGGCGCTGCTGACCTACATCACCGCGTGGGGCGAGTACTTCTGGCCCCTCCTGGTCGGTCGAGCCGACGACTCGCGCGTGCTGANCGGTGC
>NZ_BADA01000110.1 GCF_000333395.1 Microbacterium sp. B19 | reverse complement strand
CGGGGGTCCGTGATTCGATGCTGCCCGAGGTCGACATCCCGAAGGTTCACTGCGCTTCGCGTGCGTGAATCGTCCTGATGGGGAGTGCGTCCGATATCGAGAAGGAGTGCCTGTGTCGATTGCCGACATCGCCGACGAGCGTCTCGGGGGAGCAAAGCCCCGGCAGGAGCGCACCCCGCCGCACGACATGCTCGCCGAGCAGAGCGCCCTGGGCGGCATGCTGCTCTCGAAGGACGCGGTGGCCGACGTCATCGAGACGCTGCGCGGGCCCGACTTCTACGTCCCGAAGCATGAGCTGATCTTCGAGGCGATCCTCACGCTCTACTCGCACGGCGAGCCGACCGACGTCGTCGCCGTCACCGACGAGCTCATCAAGACCGGTGAGCTGCAGCGCGCCGGTGGTGCCGACTATCTGCACACGCTCACCTCGATCGTGCCGACCGCGGCCAACGCCGGGTACTACGCATCGATCGTCGCCGAGCGTGCGCTGCTGCGTCGCCTGGTCGAGGCGGGCACGCGCATCGTGCAGATGGGCTACGCGGGCGAGGGCGACCCGACCGAGCTCGTCAACAGCGCGCAGGCCGAGATCTACAACGTCTCGGGCGACGACAGCGCCGAGGACTACATCCCCCTGACGGTGGCGGTGGATGCCGCGGTCGACGAGATCGAGGCCGCTCGCGGCCGTGACGGGTCGATGACCGGCATCCCGACCGGCTTCGCCGGCCTCGATCAGCTCACGAACGGTCTGCACCCTGGCCAGATGATCGTGCTCGCCGCGCGTCCCGCCATGGGTAAGTCGACGCTCGCGCTCGACTTCGCCCGCGCCGCGGCGATCCGCAGCAATGCCCCGACGATCTTCTTCTCGCTCGAGATGGGGCGCAGCGAGATCGCGATGCGTCTGCTCAGCGCCGAGGGCGCGATCCCGCTGCAGAGCATGCGCAAGGGCACGCTGGACTCGCGCGACTGGACGACGGTCGCCGCGACGCGTGGTCGCATCAACGATGCTCCGCTGTACATCGACGACAGCCCGAACATGACGCTCGTCGAGATCCGGGCGAAGTGCCGTCGCCTGAAGCAGCGCGAGGGCCTGAAGATGGTCGTCATCGACTACCTGCAGCTGCTCACGAGCGGTAAGCGCGTCGAGTCGCGTCAGCAGGAGGTCAGTGAGTTCTCGCGTGCGCTGAAGCTGATGGCGAAAGAGCTTCAGGTTCCCGTCATCGCGCTGTCGCAGCTGAACCGTGGTGCCGAGCAGCGCGCCGACAAGAAGCCGGCCCTGTCCGACCTGCGTGAGTCGGGATCGATCGAGCAGGATGCCGACATGGTGGTGCTCCTCCACCGCGAGGCCGCGTACGAGAAGGACAGCCCGCGCGCCGGCGAGGCGGATCTGATCGTGGCGAAGCACCGTAACGGTCCGACCGACACGATCACCGTGGCGTTCCAGGGGCACTATTCGCGGTTCGCCGACATGGCGCCGGGGATGTAGCTCGAGCTGTGAACTTCGGCTGGTCACCGCGATTGCGACGGGGAGGGCTAAGCCGAAAGGGCGGCCGATCCGCGGGGAGGGGTGGTTTCGGTACCTGCGACATCAGGGGCAGGTCTCGCGGGGCGGATCGCAGGTCTCTTGGCCGCGGGATGTGACCGCCCTGTCACCATGCCGAAGAAAGCGTCCCTCGCGACCACCCGACGCTCGAAGGCGACGGGTCGCAACGGCGCGGCTGTGCCTCATGTCACCTCTGGCGGAGCCAGGGTGCTCATCATCTCCATGAGCGAGCTGTACACGAGGCTGGGCTTGGCGTCGTGCCAGTCGGTGTTGCTGGTTCGCTCCGGCTGGGGGGCGGTCTGGGTGATCGGCTCGTAGAGCCACCAGAGGTTGTGCCAGGGGTCGAACATGCGCGCGAGTCGGTAGCCGCCGTAGAAGTCGGAGATCGGGGTCACGACCCGCGCATCGTGTTCGATGGCCGCATCGAGGCAGCTTTCGGCATCCGGAATGTAGATCTGCAAGAAGGCGGGGGTGAACGGCCAGCCGGGCTTCCTATCGCACAGCATGATGGTCGCGTCGCCGACCACGATCTCTGCGTGGATGATCGATCCGTCGCGATCGGGCGTGCGAACGTCTGTGGACTCCCGACCGCCGAAGACCGCCTCGACGAAACGGATGAAGCTCGCCGCGTCTGGGACGATGGCGAAAGGGTTGATGGTGTTGTGCCCGGCATGGATGGGCATCGTGAGGGAAGGCATATAGACATAAAATATGAGCAAAGAGGATGGCGTCAAGTATCGACGGGGGGCCAGTTTTCTCCTGGCGACTCTCGGACGTCGTGCTGAGAGGGCGTGGAACGAGTTCCTCGCGGAGCAAGGCGTGACCACTGCGCAGTTCACGGCCCTGGCGGCCCTGGCTGAGGGGGAGCGAACGCAGTCTCATGTCGCCGCAGTCACGGCCGTCGACCCGCGCAACATGGCTGCCACTGTAAAGACACTCATCGAGGCGCGGTGGGTTCAGGCCCGACCGAATCCCGACGACGCCAGATCTCGTCTGCTGAGCCTCACGCCCGAGGGCAGGGAGTGGTGGGATGAACTCCAGCCTGTTCTTCGTCGTGAACGCGGCCACTTCTTTCAGGCTCTCGGCACGGACGAGCTCACGGTTCTGGAGACCCTCCTGGGGAAGCTCGAAGCCTCGCACTCGAGCGAGAGCGTCGTCGGTTCCGATCGAGACACCTGACAACGCGCGCGCAGTAACAGTCTGGGCGGGTCGCCGGCCGGCGATATAGGGTCGCCCGCATGACCGATCGCGCCGTCCCGAACCTGCCGTCTCGCGACTTCGACGCCACCATCGCGTTTTACCGAGGGTTCGGGTTCGAGCGGGGCTACCGGGACGAGGGCTGGCTCATCCTCCGGCGCGGCGAGCTCACGCTGGAGTTCTTTCCCTTCGCCGACCTCGATCCCGCGAGCAGCTCGTTCATGTGCAGCATCCGCGTCGACGACGTCGATGAGCTGTACGGGCGCATCACCTCGGCGGGGGTCGTCGAGAAGACGGTCGGGTTCCCGCGCGTTCATCCTGTGACGACGCAGCCGTCAGGATTGCGGATTGGGAACCTGATCGACATCGACGGCACGCAGTTGAATCTGATCGAGAATCCTGTCCGGTAGATCGTGTCCTGAAGTCTCGTCCGATTGTCCCGAGGAGTGAAACCGCGGGTGGGGCCGATCGTGAGTAGAGCGCGCGGATAGGCGGGTGCGAACCGCCGGGGGTGCTACCTGGCTGATGAGCGCAGATCTGAACTATAGTCTGTAGGAGAAATACTATGGAATGTAGGCCACCCGATGCCACGAGTACCTCTCACCTACGAGGCGGTGATCGAGCGCGCCGCGGAACTCGCTGACGAAGGCGGCTTGGCATCCGTCTCTCTGTCGGCGGTCGCGCGGTCTCTCGCGGTCCAGACGCCCAGCCTGTACGGGCACGTCAAAGATCTAGCCGCCATGAGGGATGGCGTGAGCATCCTGGCTTTGAAAGAACTGGACGCCCGCAGCGGAGACGCCATTGCGGGGAGAGGCCGAGAGGACGCTCTTCGGGCGATTTGCGACGCGTACCGGAGCTACGCGTTCTCGCATCCCGGACGCTGGGAGGCGTTGCAGCGACGTACCGGTGAGGACGTCGTTCGAAGCGATGCCGCCGCGCGGTCGGGGCGCACCATGGCCGCCGTGCTTCGTGGCTACGCCATCCGGGAGTCCGATCGGGTTCACGCGACGCGTCTGATCGGGGCTTTCCTCAACGGGTTCGTGAACCTGGAGCAGGTCGGGGCCTTCTCGCACAGTGAGCCCGACGTGACGGCTTCGTGGGACGCGGCGCTGGGGCGCGTACATCTCCTCTTGGAGAATTGGGGCAGTGAAGCGGCGGAGACGGCGCAGGAGAGGAGACCATGATCGACGTTCCCCTCTCGGCATCCCTTTTTCACGGGGGAGCCGAGCTCGAAACCGTGGATGGGGGTGTGCGCCTTCATCGCTTGCCTTTGCCATACCGCAGCCGCGAGGCGGACAGCCAGCTGCGACTCATGGAATCTCAGCCCTCGGGCGTGCGGCTTGCCTTCGGCACCCGGGCGACGACGCTCGAGCTGGAGTTGCGGGCAACGCGCGTCGCCTACAAGGGCCTCGCCCGCGAACGCGGCGCGGTGGATGTCACCATCAACGGTGACATCCACGGCAGCCACCCCCTCCGCTACGGCAATGTCCTCGAGATCGACATGCAGACGGGCGGCACTGCGTCGCTCGCCGGCGAGATCGATCGGGTGTCGGTGGAGCAGCTCGCACCGGGAGACAAACACGTCGAGATCTGGCTGCCACATAACGAGCAGGTCGACGTCGTCGCGTTGCGCGCCGACGCACCCGTCCACCCGCTCCGCGATGAGCGGCCGGTGTGGGTCCATCACGGCAGCTCCATCAGCCACGGGTCGAACGCGGCGACTCCGCTCCAGATCTGGCCCGCGGTGGCCGCACGAGGGGCGGGTATGAACCTCCGCAACCTCGGATTCGGAGGCAGCGCAGTGGTCGATCCGTTCATGGCCAGGGTCATCCGAGACGCGCCCGCGGATGCCATCAGCGTCAAGCTCGGAATCAACGTCGTCAACCTCGACGCGATGCGCGCGCGCAGCTTCGTCCCGGCGGTCCACGGGTTCCTCGACACGATCCGCGAGGGTCATCCGCGCACTCCCCTCGCGCTCGTCTCGCCGATCTTCTGCGGTATTCATGAAGAGACTCCCGGCCCGGGCTCGTTCGACGTCGATGAGCTCCGTGCGGGCCGCGTCCGCTTCGTGGCGACCGGCGACCCTACCCGCACGCGAGAGGGCGCGCTCACCCTCGAAGTCATCCGCGATCTCCTTGCCCAGGTCGTCCGCGATCGCCCGGGCGACCCCCACCTCCACTTCATCAGCGGGTTGGATCTCTACGGCCCCGAGGACGCCGAGGGGTTCCCACTCCCGGATGGGTTGCACCCCGATACCGCGACGCACGAGCTCATCGCGCGCCGATTCGTCGGCGTGGCGTTCGGTCCGGGAGGCTCCCTGCGACCCGCGGGATCGCCCTGAGGGGAAGATTTCGGGCTCGTCATTCCTTGACGGGCTGGGTGGCTCCGGCGCTCTTGCTCCCCTCGAGCGTGCCCGCCTGGAAGTCGCGCAGGTACGCCCTGATTGCGTGGGCATCCCCCGCGTCGGAGATGACCGCCACGTACGCGTCCGGACGGATGAGCACCAGCGTGCGCTCTGACGGCGCGTAGGCGGCGGCGAGGGATCCGTCCGTGTCGCGCGCGTCGATGACGCGCACCCCGTCGATGACTGGCGCGGGTGCGTCGCCGAAGTTCAGCAGTGTCCACGTCCCGCCCGCCATGATCTCGAAGAGCCGCTGCCGGGTTCCGTGGTGCGTCATGAGCCCGGTGGCATCCGGTGCGCGATCACCCGCGCGGAGCGCCGCGCGCTCACCACGGTCGTCGCGGGCGAGTCGGGAGTCGCGGTAGCCGATGTCGAGTTGAATCGTGCGGAGGTCGCGCGTGGCCGGCATGACGCGATCGCGGATCATCGCCGCCATCCGTTCGTTCGACATCTCCAGCACGTGCTCTGCTACCGGGCGGCGCTCGTCTTCGTAGGTTGCGAGAAGGCTCTCGTCGGTACCGTTCGCGACCGCCGCGAGCTTCCAGCCGAGGTTCGTCGCATCCTGGATGCCGGTGTTCATCCCCTGACCTCCCGCGGGCGAGTGGATGTGAGCGGCATCGCCGGCGAGGAAGACGTTGCCCACGCGGTAGCGTTCCGCGAGCCGGATGTTCGCCCGCCAGACCGAGGTCCATGGCGCATCGATGATCCGGGCCGTGGTGCCGCCCGAGACCTCATCGAGCGTGGCTTGTAGATGGGCGACGCTGAGGTCTGGTTCTTCGCCGGGCTCGATGCCGGCCTGAAACTGGAAGAGGTCGGTCGACGGCAGCGGACACAGTGAGGCCATGTTGTCGGCGGAGCGCCACATATGCCAGGACTCGCGGTCGAGCCCTTCGACGGCGACATCGGCGACCAGCATGCGAACGTCGTCACGGGTCTCTCCGTCAAACGGGATGCCGGATGCCTTGCGAACCACGCTGTGTCCGCCATCGCAACCGACGAGCCAACGTGCCCGGATCGTGTGGGAGGTCTCTTCGCTGATGACGGTTGCGACGATGTCGCCGGGGGTGGCGAGGAACGAATCGAGCCTCGCGCCGAACCGCACCGCGCCGCCGAGCTTTTCGAGGAGCGTGCGGAGTGCGCTCTCCACACGCCACTCCGGGGTGATCACGCTCGCGGGGTAGGGGATGTCCGACCGGTCAAGAAGCGAGGCCGGTACCTCGCCGACCCGTATCGAGGAACCGTCGGGGGCGACGGCGGTCATCGGAATGGTCTGCGCATTCGCGAGGATCTCGTCGACGATCCCGAGGTCTTCGAGAACCTCGAGAGACCGAGGCTGAAGGCCCTTGCCCCGTGAGCCGGGCCGCGCCCCCTCCGCAGCCTCGATGATCTCGAACGGCACGCCTCGACGTGCGAGCTGGCAGGCGAGCGTGAGTCCCGTGGGCCCGGCCCCGACGATGAGCACCGTGGTGGTGAGGTCTGTCATGACATCTCCTCTAAGAAAGGGAATCCTTTCGCGGCAAGATACGCCGCCTTGAGAAGGAAGTCAAAGCTTTCTAAACTCGCGACATGACCGCCTCCGTCTCCACCCAGCGCCGTCGAGGCAAAGAACTCGAGGATGCGATCCTCGATGCGGCGTGGCATGAGCTCGTGGACGTCGGGTACGGGCGGTTGACGATGGACACCATTGCGCGGCGGGCGCGCACAAGCGAACCCGTGCTCTATCGGCGGTGGGCCAACAAGGATGCTCTCGTCGTCGCGGCGATCGAGCACCGGCGTGCCGCGAGTCCCATTCCGCTCGCCGACACCGGCTCGCTGCGCGGTGATCTCGTGGCGGAGCTGACGGCGTCGGCTGCCGCGCGCGCCGAGTTCTACGCGATCACGATGGCCGCCGCGTACGCGGGGCTCTGCGTTGACGGAGCGACGACACCAGCCCAGGTGCGCGACCGCCTCATGGGAGTTCACGACACCGGCCGCGATCGGCCGCTCTACCAGCGCGCGGCGGCCCGGGGGGAGATCGATCTCGATCGGGTACCCGAGGTCGTGCTCGAGATGCCTTTTGCTCTCGTGCGGCTCGAGTTGCTCATGAACCTCACTCCGCCGAGCCCGGAGCGGATCCGCGCGATCGTCGACGACTGCTTCCTACCGCTCGTCGAGCGTCGCGAGAGCGCGGGTCGCTGAGCGGGCGGTCTCGCATCTCCCATCCATCGACAGCGCGGGATGCGAGGGGGTGTCAGTCTTCCGTCGCGTTGAGGGTTGTCAACAGCTCGGCGAGTTGCCGGCGTTGTCCGTCTGAGAGCTTGCCGAAGGTCTGCTCGAAGATCTCCGCGGCGAAGGCGTGTCCCGCGGCGAGGATCTCCGCACCACGCGGGGTGATCTGGTGCACCCACCGGCGCCCCTGTGGGTTGCTCCGCGTGATGAGACCGCGCGCTTCCATGCGCCGGATCATCTGCCCGAGGGACTGGTCGCTCTGGAAAGTTGCGAGGGCGAGGTCATGCCCGGATGCATCCGGGTCGGCGGCAAGTGCCCGCAACACGTCCCACTGCACGATCGTCGATCCGATTGCGCGCATTCGACTGTCGAGCTCGCGGTGGTGCCGCCACTGCAACCGTTTGATCTCCCGCGCCAGATGCTCTGCCGTGCCGTGCCGTGCAACCTCCATCTCCCCAAAGTAACGCCCGGCTCAACGCGCGCGGTCGACGAGAGGAGCGTGCCGACCCCGAGAACGGGAGAGTCGGGATAAATCTAGTTATATAAATGTATTTGTATTACACTCCCTGACATGTTCCCCGTCGTCTCCTCTGCACCTGTGACCGACACCGCCGCCTCGCGCCGCGGACCGGGGCGGACGGTGGGTTTCGCCAGCGCGGCGACGCTCGTGTCCTATCTGCCGTTCTCCGCCGTGAACGGGTCGCTGGGCTTACTGAGTTGCGCACGAGGAGGAGACCGATGATCACCACCACGACGACCGTGCACACCGCCTTCGGCGATGTGCCCGTCACCTACACCGACCAGGGCGAAGGGCACCCCTTCCTCCTCCTGCACGGTGGTGCCGGGTCGCAGTCCGTCCGGGCGTTCGCGGAGCTGCTGGCCACGACGCGGCACGCCCGGGTCATCAGCCCGACCAACCCCGGCTTCGACGGCACGCCTCGACCGACCGAGCTCGCCACGATCACGGACCTCGCGGCCACGCATCTCGCCCTGCTGGACGTCCTGGATCTGCACGACGTCACCATCGTCGGGAACTCCATCGGCGGGTGGACGGCCGCAGAGATGGCCTTGGCGGCCAGCCCTCGGGTGAGCAGCGTGGTCCTCGTCGACGCCGTCGGCCTCACCAACGAGGTCGGCCCCATGCGGGACTTCTTCAGCCTCGCCTGGCACGAGGTCGAGAACTACAGCTACTACGAACCCGACCACTTCCGCATCGACCTCGACACTCTCCCCGCCGCGGCCACCCAGAACATGGCCGGCAACCGGGCCACGATGCTCGCCGTCGCCGGCCGGGCGATGGGCGACCCCACCCTGCTGGCGCGCTTGCCGCAGATCGCCGTCCCCGTTCTCGTCATCTGGGGAGCGGCCGACGGCATCGTGCCCCTCAGCCACGGCCGCGCGTACAGCACCGCCATTCCGGATGCCGAACTCGACATCATCGACACCGCCGGCCATCTCCCTCAACTCGAGACCCCTGAGCGACTGGTTCACGACGTGTGGCAGTTCGCCGACCAGCACGCCGCTTCCCGGCCGGACCGCGGAGGTGAGCCGTCCCGTGCGATCTGAAGCCAGGGGTGACCTCACCGCCCGTGCAACGCCCGCAGGATGTCGAGCTGACCCGTATTCCACGCGAGTTCGCTGAGCACGTGCGTGTACAGGCTGAGGACCGTGCGCTCCCCGCGCCCCGAGACGACGTCGCTGAGGTCAAGATCGGCCAGGTTCTCGTGTGAGTGCCGGTGTATCCGGTGGCAGTGTTCGGTGACGGATGCCACGGTGTCGGTCTTGCGCGTCTTCCACGAGTTCGCGGTGGCGACGGGTAGGCCCAGCTCCGAGCGGGGATGCCCCGTGATGGCCTCTCCGAACCACACGCCCTCGACGTAGGCCGTGTGGCGGACGACGCCGAGCAGCGACGGTTTCCCGGGGGCGATGACGGCACGGGCCTGGTCGTCGGACAGGTCGTCGAGACTGCCCAAGATGAGGTGACGGTACTGCTCGATGCGGGTGTCGAGGTCTTCGCGGGTCGTGAATCCGGAATCGACGTGGGGGTGTGGCATCCGGTCTCCTGTCTTCGGGGCTCCCTCATCGTTGCGACGCTCGACGCCGATGCGCAAAGCTCCTGTCACATCTGCAAATCGGGAGGGGATCGTGGCGGACGAGGCGGAGATCATCGCGAGGGTCGGTCCTCGGCTGCGAGCGTTCCGGCAGACGGCTGGGCTGACGCTGTCGCAACTGGCCGCCCAGACGGGCCTGACGCCGAGCACGCTCTCGCGGTTGGAGAGGGCGCAGATCCGGCCGTCTCTCGAGCAGCTTCTGCCCCTCGCGCGGGTCTACGGGGTGCCCCTCGATGAACTGGTCGCCGCCCCCGCGCACGGGGACCCTCGCGTGCACCTCCGGCCGGTGCGGCGCAAAGGGCTCACATATGTGCCGCTAGGGGTGAATCGCGGCGAGCTTCAGGCGTTCAAGGTGATCTACCCCGCGGTGTCCGATCTGCCTCCGGCGCGATTTCACGCGCACCCTGGGCGGGAGTGGCTGTACGTGTTGTCGGGGGCGATTCGACTGGTGCTGTCGGAGCAGGTCACGGATCTGAGGGTGGGGGAGGCGGCGGAGTTCGACACCACGACGCCGCACTGGATCGGCAATGCGCACCCGACGCTGCCCGCGGAGATCATCGCGATCTACGGAAAGCAGGGTGGGCGCATCCACCTCGCGGACCTCGAACGGTGATGTTGTAGATCTGGGGAATGAGGTCGCGGTCCGTTGGGCGCGGCGTCAACCACCGCGCAACGGCGGCAGCGATCTCTTGTCACTACGGGCGGTGAGTCGTGTGCGGGGTCGGCCCCAGCTCCTGGGGCGTGCCCCGACCGGACGGGGCTCAGGGCTGCCAGAACCCGAGGGTGCAGAGCAGCCGCGTCTCGTCATCGGCGTCGACGGGCGCTTCGATGGCCGGCGGGAAGACGCCCCACTGCCGCCACTCGTCAGCGTGCGGGACCACGTGCTCGTTGAACCCGGCGACCAGCTCGGGGGAGAGGTGGAACGGGATGCCGAAGTGCTTCGCGATCGAGTACGCCTGGAATGCGCGATAGGTCGCCAGGTGCGCGAAGCCCTCCGCCGCCGGGTAGTTCCCGTAGGTGAATCGGAAGGTCTCGGCGATGTCGCCCGACCGTACGGCCGTCATCGCCTTGTCGTTGAGCGCGTCGTAGGACGAGATGGGGTCGTCGCCGAGCAGATCGACGTTGGCATACGGATCGCTGTCCGAGGCCGCGCGGCCCGCGAGCACGTCGGGAATCCAGGCTTCGTCGTAAGCGTGGCGCCCGAGGATGCCGAGCAGCGTGGGCGACTCGAGCTGGCTCCACTCCTTCGGGACGGACATAGAGAAGTCAGCGGGATCGAGCTGGTCGATGACCTCGCGCAGAGCGGCATCGGCGTGGAGGAAGAGGGTGGCTGGGGTCATGGCGCCGACCGTACTCCGAGCCACCGACACGGACCAGACCTGTCGCGGCGCACGATGAGTCTCAGGCGCGCCGGACGCCTGCGCGCTCGATTCCGGTCAGGAGAACGTCGATCGCGAAGTCACGCCGTGCCGAGTCGTCGGGGCCGGTGAGCAACGACGCTGAGCGAGCAACGTGCGGGAATCGCTCGGCGTCGGCGCGTTCGTAAGCGGTCAGGACGTGTTCACGATCGTCGCCGACGTCCCCGCGGCTGAGCCGGACGGTCCGCTCGACGGCGGTCGATGCGGCGAACTGCGCGATGAGGTCGACCGCGAGCGCGGCGCGGTCGGCGGGAACGCCGCCCGCCTCCATGAGCGCCAACTCGTGTTCGGCGAGGCGGAGAGCACCGGGGAGGACCGGGATCGAGCCGAGCGCGATCGTGCCGAGGCCGTCCTCCGGGTGGAGGAGGCCGTCGTGCGGTCGGGCCTCGCGTACACATTGCTGCGCCCGGGCGGATTCGCGAGCAATGCGGCGCGCTGGAGCTGGGGAGTGCGGGGCGAGAGCGCCGTCCCGCTGCCGTACCCCGATGCGGTGCAGGCGCCCATCCATGAGCAGGACATCGCCGATGTCGCCGTGGTCGCCCTCACCACCGACGCGCTCGTCGGTGCCGCGCCGGTGCTGACCGGACCCGAGCGTCTCACCCTCCGCGAGCAGGTCGCGCTGATCGGTGAGGTCATCGGACGCCCGGTAGCGGTGATCGAACAGACCGAGGCGGAGTCGTCGGCGATGCTGTCGCGGTTCGTCCCCGAGGTGTGAGTGCGGCAAATCATCAAGGATTGGCGCGAGGCGGTCGGCGCGACTCCGCCGATCTCCGACGAGTACACGCGCATCACGGGTCGCCCATCGCGCACTTTCCGCGCGTGGGTCGTCGACCACGCCGATCTGTTCCGGTGAGGGGCAGGTCGGGATACTGTTCGGTGGTCCGTGCTGAAGCCTGAGGAGGTGGTCCCCGTGAACGAATCGACGTGGGTGCTCCTCCGCGGAGTCACGGTCGGGTGCTAGGTCGCCCGGGGAGCACCCCCAAGCTCCCGAAAGGCAAGACCATGCGCTTCACTTCACAGACCCTGCTCGACGACGGCGGCCTCGAGCGCGAATTCACGCTCGCCGACTTCACCGGCATCTTGTGGATGCCACCCACCGCCACCCCGTCATCCCCGGTGCCGCTGCTGCTCCTGAACCAGCCCGGCGGCTTCGGCACGCGCCGGATGTACCCGCGGCTCGTCGCCCGCGCGAGAGCCGCCGCGGCGGAGGGCTTCGCGTCCGTGACGATCGAGCTCCCCGGCACCGGCGACCGCCCGCCACTGCCCGGCGCCGAAGAGTCTCGCGCCGATCTGCGCGCCGCGCTCGCCGCGGGCGAGAAGCCGAGTGCCGACCTTATCGACCGGCTCATTCTGCTGCTCGTCGACCAGGCTGTCCCGGACTGGCAGGCCACGCTCGACGCGGTCCTCGCGCTCCCCGAGATCACCACGAGGGTCGCTTCTCGGGCGGAGTCATCGCCGTCGGCGTCCGCCTCGCCGCGACCGATCCGCGCATCGCGGCCGCCGGGCTCTTCGCCGGAAGCTACGTTCCTCGCTCGACGCTGGAGGAGGCGCGGGGGATCGGCATCCCGGTCCATGTCCTTCTGCAGTGGGATGACGAGGGCAACGACCGTCAGGCAGCCCTCGACCTGTTCGACGTTCGCCTCGCGCGAGAAGACGCTCGTCGCCAACATGGGCGGGCACACGGGCGTTCCCGCGTTCGCGGGGAAGGATGCCGGGCGGTTCTTTGTCCGGCACCTTCAGGCGCGCGCGGACTGACGCATTCGCAGCGCGACCCCCACGATGACCGCCGCCCCCACGCAGATCGCCGCATTCACCACGAGCGCCGCGCTCACGCCCGCGGCCACCGCCGCGCTCGCCGCGACGATCGCCGACATGACCGGCGTTCCGACGGTGATGACGATCTGCTGACTCATCGTCGCGAGACCGGTCGCGAGGCCTTGTTCTTGATCCAGGATGCCAGTGCTCGCGGTGACCATGAAGCCGACGAGGTTGGCGACTCAGCCGATGAACGTTCCGATGAGCACGTCGACGAGCGAGCCCGACAGCTGGTCGAGGAACGCCAGGGGGAGAGTGGCCGCGGCCTGCACGACGAGCCCCACGACGATCGCGCGGGTCGCGCCGATCCGGGCGATCACGCGGGGTGCGACTAACCCGCCGACCACGGTCCCGGCGGCGACCATGGCGAAGACGAGTCGCGTCTGAAGCGGGCTGAATCCCCGGACGTTCTGCCGGTACAGCGTCAGGGTCAGACTGGGGAGATGTCGGAACGGGGACGGGTGTCGAGCGAGTTGGGCGACTTCCTGCGCAGTCAGGATGCCGTGACTCCCGAAGCGGCGGGGGTGGGGGGGCGCCATATAGATTGACGGCGGCGCGAAGGGTTTGGGTCCTCTCCGGGCGCGGGGTGCTGCTCTCCCGTGGGCAGTCAGGCGCTGGTGGGTTGGCCGGGCATCGAACGTAGCGCTCGGGCGAGCGCCGCGTTCATCACCGCAGAGTGGAACGCGTGCGGCTTCTAATCGAGGGGGCTGGGCGAGGCGCCCGTGACTTCGGCGAGGTGAGTGTCGTAGTACAAATCAAAATCCTCGTGACGAATCCCGACGCGCACGTTATTGACTATGTAGTCGCTCTTGCCAATCTGGATCCTCGCGCCAATTGGCAACGAGACCGCTCCTTCAAGGACGGCGATCTGCTGGTTGTCGTACATGATGGCCGTGAGGCCCGGCGTGAGTCGCTGCATGATCCGACCGTAGCGGCACTGGTCTGCGTGCGGAAGGTATCGGCTATCGCAATGCCGGGTCAGAAATCGCCCGCGTGGGACCAGCCGGACTCCGGGGGGAGCGGCGAAAAGCCGACAGTCCGCCCCTCACGATCTCGTATGCCGACTCCGATGACCCGATAAAACTGGTCGATGTTGGCGCTGGACAGCGTTTCGGGTGACACGTAACCGAGGGAGGTCCATGCAATTTCCTCAGGTAGCGGAACGTAGAAGACCCATGCCCCGATCCCGTTACCCTCGCCGTAGTACGCGTCACCCGGCCCCAGCCATTGTTGCTCGACGTAGGTGGGAAAAGTCATCAACCCGTCTATAGGAGCCACAACTATATTGGGATTGGCTGGAAGGGCCCACATCGTCCAGCCCTCGGGCACTTCCAGCTCCCTTGAGACCTCCGGCGCGACCTGGTCAGGCAGAACCTCCCTAGTCTCCGCCGTACTGAACACATACCTACCGCTAGGCGAACCTCCAATGCCAACTCGAGCGTTGGTGGCCGGTGCTGGCCCTGAGTCAGGCATCTGCATCGTTGGGACGAACGCGTCGCGGTAAGCCACGTAGAGGAAGACGCTTCCGTCTGGGCCGCCGTATAGGTCCACCCATGTTTGCTCGCTCTGGTTCTCGATCCGAAACTTCACCTTCTTCTGAGACTGGCCATCCGGCCCTTCGAAGCATGCGCAGATCTGAACCTCGCTCAGGTGGATCGCCAAGCCAGTGTTGACGACGGACCCCGCCGCGACATTATGGTTCATGGGCCTGGTTCGCGGACTGAGCCCATTCGCGATGGTTGTTGTGCTGAGAGCTACCACGACCAACATGACAACGATGCCCTTCCAATGGAGAGATGACCATCGCTGGAGAGACCCCCTCTTCCTCACTTGGGGACCTCGCCAAGCGTTAGGACTCTGGTGACGTCGTCGCCGCATCGGAATGGAAACGCACGCCTAGAGTGGGGGCCGTAGAGGATCGGTCCATCAACCTGATCAATGTCCGCGCCTTCGGGAAACTTCGTATTCACGTCGTATACGAAGTACTGGAGGCTCGACACGGACTCGAAATTCTTGGTGCCGCTGAGATCGGCGCCCCGCGCATCGACAGCGCAGAGGTTTGCGCCAGAGAGGTCAACGCGCTCCAGACGAGCGCCGCGCAGGTCGCTTTCTGAGAGATCAACACCAACAAAACCGACGTCTATCAGGTGGGCGTCCTGCAGCTTGCTCCCGACTAACGACTCACTGTCGAATCGCTGATTCTCGATCGTGAGTCCGCTCGCCTGTAGGCCCGAGGCGCGCGCAATCACTTCAGTCGTCGCTTCGGCGGCGATCTCACGCGATTGCGCTACCCAAAACGATATGGCCCAGGAGGCAGAGCCGACCATGACAGCGACGACGACCAGCACTTGGGTGATGGTTGACGGGTGCGGAAATAGGCGTCGCCGCGCGACCACGACGACAACCAGGACGGTGAGCAAGAAGATCGCGGGCCACCCAACGCGATGGACTACAAACACTGCGTCCTGAGCCGTGACGGCAATGGTTGCAGTGACTGACGCCGCGATCAGCGCCAGACCGACGTAAGTCGAGCGACCACTCCTCCACCAACCATCTAAGAGCAGGCTGAGGTTCACCCGGTAGTCACCAGGGTTCTTTGAACCCGGAGACTCGCGACTGGGGACGTGAGCGGCGTTGCGCGTTTTTCCGGAGGCGACCACGCGGCCGCGGTTCTTGTTCTTCGGATTCGAGTTCCGAGCGCGACGTTTCCGTGCCAACCGCATTCCCCCGACTTTTCCGCTCAGAATAGCGAACTCCACCGTATCGCCCCCAACAGTTCGCGATAATCCTTGGCCCAGCCAACTCGCGTATCACGAGGGCCGCGCAGTCACCGCCCTCCGCGCGGCATCACGCACGAGTCACCTCCGCGAAGCGATGCGGACGATTGTGCGGCGCGCGACGCAGATCAAGTGTCGGCCACGTCGAGCGTTGAGGAGGTCGGCGGGAGGTTGGCGGCTTCTTCAGCGGGGAACCTGCGGTCCCAGCGAGACGCGGGCGACGGTCAGAGGGAGGAAGTCGGAGCCGGTATTGAGTTCGAATGCGACGACGACGTCGTCACCAGCGACTTGGCCGGGCGTGAGTTCTCGGCCGCTGGCGTCGGTTCCGGGCCTGCGGCGCGAGGAGTTGGCGCAGATCGCCGGGATCTCGGTGAACTACTACACGCGGCTCGAGCAGGGGCAGTCGTCGAACGCGAGTGACGCGATCATCGAGGCGCTCGCGCGGGCGCTCGACCTCGACGATGACGAGCGGGTGCATCTGTATGAGCTGGCGCGTCCGGTTCCGGCGAGGCGGAAGCGCGTGACGCGCGCCGAGGTGGCGGTGCCCGGGGCATTAGCGCTGCTGGCGTCGATGCCGTCGGTGGGGGCGTTGCTTCTGGGGCGGCGGAATGATGTGCTGGCGTGGAATCCGCTCGGGCATGCGCTGGTGGCGGGGCATTTGGCGTTCACGGATCCGGATGATCCGGCGACGCGTCCGAACCAGATGCGGCTGCTGTTCCTCGACTCGCACACGCGTGAGCTGCATCGCGATTGGGCGGAGGAGGCGGCGTCGGCGGTCGCGTCGCTGCGGTTCGTGGCGGGGCAGTATCCGGACGATCGCGCGCTCGCCGAGCTCGTGGGCGAGTTGTCGATGAACAGTCGGGAGTTCGCGCGCCTGTGGGCGAAGCACGACGTGCGGTTATCTCGAGCGGGACGAAGCGGCTGCACCACCCGCAGGTGGGCGACCTCGACCTGCATTACGAGGTGCTGCACCTACCCGACAGCAACGGCCAGCGGCTGCTGACGCATACGGCGGAGGTGGGGAGCGCGGCGGCGGATGCGCTGGCGCTGCTGTGGTGAGGGCGCGATTTCGGGTGCGTGGATGCCGGGCCCCACCGCGGAGCTGCACGATCTACGCCACTCTGGCCGTGTTGCGAAAGTCACGGGGCTGGTCCGCTGCCGAATATCGAGTCGATGGCTTTTCTGTGCCCCCGGGGTCGACCGTCGAACTGCTGACGACTGTGTGGGCCGCGCGCCCCATTTCGGCGGCCGCGACATCCATAGGCGGGTCGCGCCGGGGGTCTGCGAGCGAGTATCGCCCTAGCCTGCGGTCTCAGGCGGCGTCCAGATGACGCGTTAGAAATGTGCGCTCTCAACCGTACGTCTTTAACCCGTATAGATTGGGGGAGTGACCTCACTTCTCGGCACCCTCATCCGGGTTTCCCGCACTGCCGCGGGTCACGACCAGGCCGGACTCGCTCGCGCTATGGGGGTTGGGCAGCAGACGGTGAGTGCGTGGGAGCGGGGTCGCTCTCGACCTCGACAATCTCAGCTCCCTGCTCTCTGTTCGGTTCTTGGCCTCTCGATCGGCGAAGTGACCGAGGCAGGCAGCTACGAAGTGGATCCTGCCAAGGCGACCCACAACCTAGTTCTCACCCTTCCCTTTGAAAATCTGTCCGATGAGGCGTTCGAGGCGTTCATCCGGGACTTGAGCGCTCGCAAATATCCCGGCCGGAGCGCGACGCGTAACGGATCCACTGGGCACAAGCAGTTCGGCGTGGATGTGTTCATCGACGGCGAGGGCGAGCGAATCGGTGTCCAGTGCAAGCGTCACAAGACGTTCGGCCCGGAGGATATCCGTGCGGCGGTTGCCGAAGTCACGGCGGAAGCGAAGATCACATCCGGCGTCATTGCGTTGAGTCGCAAGACCGCGACACCAGCGGCGCGATTAGAGATGCAGGATCACGCCGGTTGGAGACTATGGGACGGCGAGGACCTGTCCGCGCTCGTCCGTAAGCTGCCGCGTGCCGACGCTCTTGCCCTCGTCGATACATATTTTCGCGGAATGCGGGAGCCGTTCCTCGGCGTGCACGAGCCCAGTCCGTGGCTGACACCCGACGAGTACGACTCTGCGCTCGCCGGGCGCCTTGGTGTTGATCGCAACTTCGAACTGGTCGGCCGAGAGAACGAACTCCACCGGCTAATCGATCTCAGCGCGGCGCTGGAGGAACGGATCATCTTGATCGGTCGCGGGGGGATAGGTAAGTCGCGTCTCCTGCGTGCCTTCGCGCACAGCGACATTGGACGGGCCGTGGTCTTCGCATCGCGCGGTTCTATCGCGCCTGAAGGATACGAGGCTCTGCCGGAGGGCGCACCAGTCATCGTGGTCGACGACGCTATGGATCTTGAGTTCGACGTGCGCGCTCTGGAACTCGGGATACGGCGCATGCGGCCGGACGCCACCTTGGTGATGTCGACGCGACCTCGCGCAGCTCCTCAGCTTCATGCCGCACTTGAGGTCTCGGAACCTGAGGCCGCGAAAGTCTCGATCACACTCGATGACCTTTCGATCGATGCGGCCGAGTCTCTCGCTCGGGAGGCGCTCGGCGAACTCGCTTCCGATGCTCGAGTGGAAGGCCTAGCACGCGTTGGCTACGACTGCCCATTCATGATCGTCCTCGGCGCCCACCTGATCCGGGAGGGGGTTCTGACTGACAAAGACCTTGTGACGCAGAACGAACTGCGCCGGCAAATCCTCACGCGGTTCACCGACATCGTGATCCGTGGATCGAACGCTGATGCACGCAGCGCTGTACTGCAGGCCATTGCAGCCGTTCAACCGGCGGACCTCAAGAACCCGGAGTTTCTCGAAGTCCTCGCCGGCCTGAGCAACATCGATGAGGCGAGGGTCGTGGACGTCGTAGATGAACTCGATGATCTCGGTCTGGTTCTGCGACGAGGTCAGACTGTTCGGGTCGTCCCCGACCTCCTGGGCGACGCGATCTTGGAGCGGGCGCTTGTATCGAAGTCGGGCCTAGACAAGCGCTTCGCGATTCGAATAGCCGACGAGGCACGAGGTATCGCCCTCTCGCACGCACTTCGAAACGTAAGCGTGATCGATTGGCAAAGACGCGCGCAGGGACCGTCCGAGCTGGCAGACACACTCTGGTCGGCGCTGACTGAACACGCCCTCACGCTCCCTAACTCTGCGCGCATTTCCCTTTCGAAGAGGGTTGCTTCGGTGGCCGCCATTTACCCCGGACGCGCCCTCGATCTGGCAGAGTTGCTTCTCGCGGATCCCGCCCCTGACGAAGAGGATCCCTTTAGTGAGATATGGGGACCTCCGCGTGCAATCAACACCGTCGAGGTCGCGCGCGCGCTGGGATCCCTGATCGCGAATGCGGGAAGTGACGTCGATCACCTCCCTCGGTCGATGAGAATGCTCGTCCAAATCGGTCTCCCCGATACGCGCAGCGAGAACCAGAATCCGGAACACGCGATGAGGTTGCTTCGCGAGTTGGGTCAGTTCCACCCCCGCCGCACATTGCGCTTCAACCGCATCTATGTCGAGACTGTGGCCAGACTGCTCGCCGAACCGGAGCTCGATTCGTGTGCCAGCCAGCTCGTGTCACTCCTGGGTGAGATCATGGCGCACGACGTGGTCGTCACGGAATCTCGCGGATGGGATTTGTCCATCGCCCGGCATGACATTGACCTTGAAGTCGTTTCCGATGTGCGATCGGCCGCAATCACCATCGCGATCGACACACTCGAGCGCAACGACAGGTCGGCGTACGCCGCGACCAAGGTGCTTGAAAAGGCCTTGATGTCGAACCACCGCTCTGATGATGTGACGGAGGAGTTCACGACCGTCGTTGCCGGATTGGGCTCGGTGCTGTCGGACGCGTCGCGTCCCGCCGGGATTCGGCTTGCGGCCTATCGCGCACTTGGCTGGCATGCCGCCTACGGCGCAGGCCCCCGGCGGTCTGCCGCACGCGCTGCACGCCTGAAACTGGCTGCGGACGACGACCTCCTGCTCGCACGCGTGACGCGCGGTGGCTTTCACGCGGACGAGGATTATGTGGATGAGGTCCAAGCCGTTGAAGGGGGCGGCGAGGGGAACGAGTCGCCTGCCGTAGCTCGTTATCATCGGTCCGCCGCACAGCTCGAGGAGGCAATGCAAGATCTGTCCCTTCGATGGAACTCAGCCCTTTCGCCGGAGCAGATCCTCACCCGCATTCGCGATGCTATAGACGATGCGCTGAATGAAAGAGAGCGATTCACCCCGCCGCGGCGGTTGCTCCAGCTTCTATTCCTGTCGAGTTCCGACCTCGCTCGCGCCGCGCTCGCGCCGCGCACTCCAGCCAGTCCTGCGGACGATTGCATCGTCGAAGAGGCCCTCCGCGTTTGCTTCGTCTCGGACTACTCGGACCTCCAGGAAATCGCGACAGACAAGATCGCGCAAGGCGAGCATCCCGCTGCGATGGTCGCCTCAGCTGTGGGGGGAGCTAGAGGCCCGCTCACCCTTGGCCAGACCCGTGTCGTGGACGCACTGCTGACAACGAAACACCCCGCCGTCTACTCATCGCTGCTCACGACGGCTCGCTGGCGTGAAGAACTTGACCCCGCACTCGTGCTCGCGATTCTGCACGCAGCTCCAATTGAAACGAACTCGGCGGTTGCCGAGGCCGCTGCGAGCGTCCTAACCGAAAGCGCGACAGTTCCATGGGCATCCCTGTCTGCAGATGAGCGCGCGCTCTTCATGGATCGATTCGTCCAGACGCCCACCCTCGACGCTTATGGCTTCGGTGAGTTGATCACACGGCAGATCGCGATCGATTCGTATGCAGCGCTTGGCTTTTTGCAACGCCGGATCGATCGCCAGAACGATGGACCCGACGATTACGACGCGTTGCCGTACCTCGAGTCAATGCCGTTCAGTTTCCGAGTGAGCCCTGCCCTGCCGGGATTGATCCGGAACCACATCGACTGGCTCCTGCAAGATGCGCCGCATCGTCAAGGGCACGACGGCCTCGACGTCCTTCAGCGAATGTTCATTGGATACGAGGAGGACGTTCTGGCCGTGCTGCTCTCTCTGATCCAGACCCAGCAACCAGATCAAGTCGGTTTGGTACGAGCTGTCTTGTATGGCGCGCCTCGTGACTTCGTTCTGCGGGCCCCGCAATTCGTTGCGCGAGCGATTGAGGCCGCATCGTCGATGCCAGAATCGCTCGAGCGCGATGTGATCCGGGGTCTCCACGGCTCAGCCGAGTACGGAAGCCACTCGCGGGCCATCGGCGCGGACGATCCTGAGGATGTCGCACTCAGAATCGGCGCAGAGCGCCTTGCGCTTCAGTTTGACCCGACTTCAGCGGTACGCCGGTTCTACAACGAGGTTGCAGATCGTGCTTCCGCTCGAATCGCTTCCGAGCGCCAGGACGATGCCAGCCTCCGGAGCCCACGTCGCTGGTGACGCAGGCTGGCCGAGCGCTTACCCAACAGCCATCCTCACGCCGACGTCAGCAGAGCCCTACCAACATCACGGGGGGGGGGGGGGGGGGGGCGTGCTACGGGTAAGACGGGCTCAGCGCCGACTCAATGTACTCGCGAAGGGCTGGATCGCAGACGTAGATGTATGTCCCCAAGACTCCGCGCGTGAGGAGCACTCCGTAGATGTTCTGAATTAGCTCCAGGAGATCCTCGTCGGTGGTGTTCCTCTTGAGCTTCCGGAGATTCTCTTTTCCCTTCCTGTCGCGATACGCCTCGCGGTTCACCGTCACACGGCGGGTGCTGGCGTCATATCCCAGGTCGTCCCCGATTATGACGCCCGCGTAGTTGAGGTCGTAGCCCTGAAGGGTATGGATCGACCCTATTTCGCTCGTCGAGCCCGGGGAGTGGATCCAATCCTTGTCTGTGCGGTTCCACGTGAACTGGGCGCCCTCGATCTCGAAGTCATACCCCGGCTTGTTGCCACGCGTCTTCCAATCCCAGGCGTACCCCGCCACCAATCGCGACAAACCTGCCTCGCGCTCGCGCTGCCGGATAGCGTCCTGCATCTCAACGACGCTCGTGAAAAACCGCAGGTCGTACTCACCGAAGTCCGGGCGGGCTCCTGCTCGGGCCTCGCCTCCGAGCATCTGGCGGATGAACCCGATGTAGTCGGCGTCCGCACGAACCCGCATCTGTCTCGCGAGGGGGAAGTGTCGATGGTTCCGCCGCGCTTCTGCGATCTCGGCCGAGAGCAACTCTCGTGACAGGTCGGCGGGCCGCACGGCCTGCCGCTCGTCAATGAGAAGGATCTGATGACTACTCCGGGCTCGGATCCAATCAAGCTGAGTCTTGCTCACGTCATCAGCTCCGAAGAGCCGGCGGTTGATCTCGGCGAAGTCTCGGTTCCGCACCCCGGAAGACTGGTTCGCTCGCCGATTGAGTCGATGCGTCTCATCGACGATGAGCAGGTCGAAGGGTTCTTGTGACTTGCCCACATCGAAGGGACTCAGAACTTGATCCTCGCTGACTCTGGGCGTCTTCTTGAAGACTTTCTTGATCGATTCGCGAAGCGACTGCTGAGGGACAACGAGACCAATGCGAACCGACTTCAAGAGCTCCCGATTCTCGGGGACGAAGAACTCGGAGAAGAGTGAATCGGGCTCGATCTCATCGCTGTCCTCATAGTCCCGGATGTCCGCCAGTAGCTTGACCAAGTAGATCGCGACGATGGTTTTCCCTGTTCCGGGATTGCCGTCGACCACACTGCTCGATCGCGCCCCGCTGGCGAGGTCGTCCAACAGAGATTCGACGATCTGCTCGACGGCGATCGCCTGCTCTCTCGTGAGAACTTTGAACGGCGAGAGCTTGAAGAGGTCAGTGTTCTCGATCTCCGGGATGCTGCGCTGGAAAACCCCCTCGGACCTCAACTGCTCGAATATGCTCCGGAAGCTCTCGCGGTATTGATCGCGCGCGTAGTACTGGGCGTCGATAATCCCTTCGTTGCCGTTGAGGACGGTGAACTGGCCATCACCGGCGAGCCAACGAATTAGGTGGGATTCAAGGTCGAGACACGCCGATTTGTTAAAGGTCTCGTCGATGACAACGCGCACGCGGCGGAACCCTGCCTTCGACGGGCTTTGGAGATGCTGACGCATACGGGATGCAGCGCTGACCGTCTCTCCGACGTACACGGAAGGGGGCGAGGCGGAACCGGCGCTGTCGAGAACGTAGACGACCGGCCAGTTTGTTCGGCGCTCGTCACCGGATGCCCACGTCGAGATCGCTGAACCCGTGAAGTCGAGCCGTTCGATCTCAAAGGGCGTCATACTTCGTGCTCCGCCCTCTCGCGGTCTCAACCGGGTACTTGGCACGCGTTAGGGCGAGCTTCTCGAGAACGATCTCGTCGAGATTGAGGCTGAGCTTCTCTGAGAGAAGGATGCAGTAGGTGACGATGTCCGCCAACTCCTCCCGAACACGCGCTTCATCCGCGTCATCGTTCCATTGGAAGCACTCCAGAAGCTCAGCAGCCTCGATCGAGATGCTCTTCGCCAGATTCTCAGGTGTATGGAACTGCGCCCAGTCGCGCTCGCGCACGAACTCCGCCAATGCTTCTCGCACACGCTCACTCGTCACGGAGCGACCGTAACCCACCGTCGACCGAACTCGGCTCGACCTGCTGGTCGAAGGGGGACCCGGCGACCGGAATGTCCGACAAAGCCCGAGGTGGCCAAAGGCCACTCCTCCCAGCCGAGTAGCCGACCAATTTGCTCAGCTGAGCGGCAGAGTGGTTCCGGTCGGTGCGGCCCTTCCCGCACAGCGAAGGCGGACCGCGCGAGGAGTTGGTCCGACCGACACGAGATCCGGGGCGCGATACTGGCATGCGCGAACGAACTCACCCACCTACTGCGGAGGCCTGAGAAGGGCGCCGCACCGACCCCCATTGTCGGAGGCTGCATCACGAAACAGACGATTGAGCCCCGCGTCAACCGTATGCTGGCGATGTTCGTCTACCTGGGGGCTGAAATGGCACGTCGTCGTGGATTCTTTGCGGAGTTGCAGCATCAAGCGAAGCTGGCCGATCAACGAGCGCAGGCAGCGGCGCGGCAACACTCCAAGCAGGTCGACGCGGCCCGGCGGGCTGCGGAGCGCGCGGCGCTGGCCGCTGCGCGTGCATCGGAGCAAGATCGCAAGCGGCTCGAGCGTGAGGCCGCCCAAGCGCATGCGGAAGCTCGGCTGGCGGAGGCCGACGAACTGACCGCTGAGGCAACGGAGCGCTTTCAGATCCTCGATCAGCTGCTGTCCGCAACACTCGCGATAGATGATTTCGTGGACCTTGAATCGCTGCGCGCTGTCGCACACCATCCACCGTTCCCGCGTGAGGATCTACGAGTCCCTATCCCAGCCCCAGCTCCAATCCCGGATCCGCCGCTTCCAGTCAAGCGCGAACCGGTGGCCGTGACCGGAATGTTTGGGCGCAAGCAAAAGGCCGCGGATGCATTAGCCGCCGTCGAACGCCAGTACGCCCATGATTACTCGGAATGGAAGACGGCCACTGAGGAGCTTCCGGCCCGCCGTTCGGCGCAAAGTGCGGCGTACGCCGCCGCGGAGGATGCACGTCAGGCGGCTCTCGCGCAGGCGACTGCTCGCTACCAGACCGAATCGGTCGAGCGCGAACGGCTGGTGACTGAGCAGAACGAGTCGCTGGACCAGCTGATCGCGGGACTGGCGTACGGCACCGTTGACGCGGTCCAGGAGTACGTCGGAATTGTGCTGGCCAATTCGGTTTACCCCGAATGGTTTCCTGTTTCACACACGGCGACCTTCGAGCCCACGAGTGCCGAGCTGAGTCTGCGGGTTGTCATGCCGGGACCGGATGCTGTACCGACGGTCAAGGCATACCGGTACACGAAGACAACTGACGAAATAACTCCCGTTGCGGCAACACAGAAGGAGACGAAGGATCGCTACGCGCGCGCTGTTCACAACATTGCGCTGCGATCCATTCATGAGGTCTTCGAGGCGGATCGGCGCAGACTCGTGCTAAGCATCTCGTTGGAGTTGGGTACGGAAACAGTGAGCCCCGCGACAGGAAAGCCCACGTACGTTCCGCTTGTGGCGGTTGCCGTGCGCCGCGATGAATTTGAGGCACTCGACTTGTCTGCCGTAGTGCCCTCCGCGACGCTCGAACACCTCGGTGCGTCTGTCTCCAAGAACCCACACGGCTTGGTCCCAGCCGTGGCGGGAGGTGTGCGTCGCGCACGATGACTGCTTCGTCGATGCAATTTAACCCGCCGCCCGGATGGCCCAAGCCCCCAACAGGGTGGGTCCCCCCGGCCGGATGGTCGCCCGACCCCGCATGGCCCGCGCCCCCAGCCGGGTGGCAGCTTTGGCTGCCAGGTGACCACCCGGTGGAGACCACGGATGCACTAGATCTAGCCGGGGGTCCGGCGGCACGCTTGCCTCTTCTGGAGTCCGATCGCAGGGCACTCCTGGAGGCCGAGAACGCCTCGCTCCGAGCGCAACTCAACGATGCGCAAACTGCAGGCTACGTGGAGCTAAATGATGCGCGCGTTCTGCAGGATGTCGGCATCTATCGGTACCACCATCCACTCGAGTCTGCCGCCGCGTACAAGGACGCATTTTCTGCAATAGAGTCGCGGATCGCTGACAACATCAGGGCAGGTCGGGCGATCGTCAAGTCTGAACTGTTCACCTTCAATAACTCGCTGGCACAGGGTCGTCGAATGACAGATGATCTCGCAAAGCTGATGCTCCGCGCTTACAACGCAGAGGCCGACAACTCGATTCGGGCACTCAGGGTAGGAAACGTTGTCACCGCAAAGCGGCGGCTAGAAGCGTCGAGGGTCGCGATCGCGAAGCTCGGCAGGCTGATGGAGATGCGAATCAGCGACGAGTTTCATGCATTGCGTATTGAGGAAATCGAACTCACTGCTGACTGGCTGATGAAGAAGCAGGAGGAGCGGGAAGCCGAGCGCGACGAGCGGGCACGTTTGCGAGAGGAGAGAAAAGTCGAGAAGGAGCTGGCGGAGGAGCGGGCGCGGCTCGACAAAGAACGTCAGCACCTTGTCAACACGTTGCGCGCCCTGGAGGAGCAGGGGCACAGCGATGAGGCACTTCGTTCCCGGCTGGCGGCAGTCGACGACGCGATTGCGCAGAACGACTTCCGGACGGCAAACATCCGAGCCGGTTATGTCTACGTGATCTCAAACCAGGGGGCGTTCGGCGAGAACGTGGTCAAGATTGGACTGACCCGCCGTCTAGAACCTCGCGATCGGATAGCCGAACTCGGCGGGGCTTCCGTGCCGTTTCGTTTCGACACTCACGCACTTTTCTTCTCGGAAGATGCCGTGACGCTTGAGTCGGAGTTGCACCACCACTTTGCGAACCGGGCGCTCAACAGGGCCAATGCGAGGAAAGAGTTCTTCTTCGCTACGCCGGCGGAAGTCCGCGATGTGCTCCGAAAGAAGGTCGGGAACATCCTCGAGTTCAACGAAGTCGGCGCGGCAACCGAGTTCAGACAGTCCGTCGGGCTCTGGCCGTCGGAGGGGACCCGCGGAGCCGGGCTAAGGTGATCGAACGTCTCCGCGCAGTCGGCATCTGAGTGCCCTCCCACGCTACGGGCAGCCGGGCGCGCTCACGAGCGATTCGCTATACGCCGGGTGACAGCGCCACTAACCTGACCCCACCGCCACCCGGCTCCAAGGAGACCGCAGTGCCCCGACCTCTCCGCTATGGCATCAACGTCTCCCTAGACGGCTGCGTCCATCATGAGGCGGGCTTGCCGCCGGACTCCGAGTCGATGGCGTTCTGGACCGACGAGCTACGCCGCTCCGACACCCTCCTGTACGGGCGCGTCACGTATGAGTTGATGGAGGGCGCGTGGCGGCGACCCCCGTCCAGGCAGTGGCCGGACTGGATGGATGACGGCGAGGTCGCCTTCGCGGAGGTGATGGATCCAATGCGGAAGGTCGTGGCATCCACCGCCCTCGACGCCGTGGACTGGAACGCCGAACTCCTCCACGGCGATGTCGTCGACGGGGTGCGGCGGCTCAGGGAGCAGCCGGGGCGGGGGATCTCGCTCGGTGGTGTGCGGCTGCCGGTGGCGCTCGCTGCGGCGGGGCTCATCGACGAGTACACGTTCGTCGTGCATCCGGTGATCGCGGGTCGCGGGCCGCGGCTGCTCAACGGCGTGGAGCTGACGCTCGAGCTCATCGAGCGGTGGGAGTTCCGCTCGGGCGTCACGGTGCAGCGGTACCGGCCGACTTCGTAGAGAAGGGCCCCACGCGACCTGGTCGCGCGAGGCCCTGCCTCCCGGGTCACTCCGCGGCAACCGACGCACTCCACGTCACGCCGAACCGGTCGGTCAGCATCCCGAACCCGGCGCTCCACGCCGACGCCGCGAGGGGCTCGACGATCGTGGCATCCACCGCCAGGGCATCCCAGTAGTCCTGCAGCTCGTCGAGCGTGGGCGAACTGATCGAGACGAACAGCGCCTGGTCGGTGATCGTCGTGTTGTTCTCGCGGCGGGTGGAGCCGCTGCCGGCGATGCTGCCCTCGGTCTGGCCAGGGATGTCGTACCCCATGAGGCGGAACCCGTTCGCGGCGGCGACGAGGCCGAACACGACCTTGTCGGCGCCGGGGATCTCGGCCGGCATCCCGAAATCGGCGTAAGTGTTGATGACGGAGTGCCCGCCGAAGACGGATCGGTAGAACTCCAGCGCCGCGCGCGCGTCGCCGCGGAAGTTCAGGTGAGGGGTGGTCTGCACGGACATGTCTGCTCCTTGGGTCTCGGCCGGATCGGCTCGTGCCACGACCCTCACAGCCATGTAGGGCTGTTTCTGTCCTAGACCGGAAATACCCTGGATGCCATGACGACGACATCGCGGCTGCTCACCCTGCTGTCGCTGCTGCAGACGCGACGCGACTGGCCGGGGTCGCTGCTCGCCTCGCGGCTCGGCATCACCGACCGCACGGTGCGTCGCGATATAGATCGCCTCCGCGAGATGGGGTACCGCATCGAGGCCACGATGGGTCCGGACGGCGGGTACCGTCTCGACTCCGGCACCGAGCTGCCCCCGCTGCTCTTCGACGACGACCAGGCGCTCGCCGTGGCTGTCGCGCTGCGCACCGCCCCGGCTCTTGGCGCGGGCATCGGTGAGGCGGCGATCCGCGCGCTCGCGACGATGCGCCAGGTCATGCCCTCACGTCTGCGGCACCGCCTCGACACCCTCGAGGTCACCACGGTCGCGCGGCCGGGGGAGGTGGCATCCACCTCCATCTCTCTCGACGTCCTCGTGACGCTCGCGCAGGCGATCCGCGACCGGGTGACGCTGCGGTTCGACTACGGCGGCGCGCTGCGGCGAGCGGAGCCGCACCACCTCGCCGTCTCGGACGGCCGGTGGTACCTCGTCGCGTGGGATCTCGACCGCGACGACTGGCGGATCTACCGGGTCGATCGCATCCATCCGCGCATCCCGCACGGCGCCCCCTTCACTCCGCGCACGGTGCCCGGTGGCGACGTCGACGCGTTCGTCTCGGCCCGATTCAAGGGAGCGGATGCCAACGCCTGGCCGTGCCGCGGAACGGTGCTGCTCCACCTCCCGGCGCAGGACGTGCGGCCCTTCGCCGGCGACGGAACCGTCACCGCGGTCGACGAGGGGAGCTGCACGCTCGAAGCGGGGTCGTGGTCGTGGGGAGCGCTCGCCGCGTCGTTCGGGCGGTTCGAGGCCGAGATGGAGGTCGTGGGGCCTCCGGAGCTGGCGGAGGCGTTTGGGGTGGTGGCGGAGCGGTTCGCGCGGGCGACCTCTCCCAGGTCACGCGGCACCCGGCGACATTCGCGGCGGGCCTAGTCGACGACACATGTTCGTTGTGCGTCTGATGATCGAGGGTCTGGGCCGAGGACTTCTCGACGACGTGAAGCTGGAGCTCTAGTTGATCGAGTGGCGTGACTTCCGCTGGGCGGTGACAGTGCCGCGTCATCGCCCACACGCGCTCCGCTTCGAGGCCCAGGTCCGGCGAAGGGAGCGCCCGGTGGGAGTGGGGCTGTGCCCTCCCTCGAGCGGGGTAGCCTGCCCTGACAGTCGGATGTGGCTCGAATGCGTACGAACCGGGAGGTGCGGGAATGGGCGAAAGGGATGACGCCAAGGAAGCCGCCAGCGGCTTCAACGGCATCCATCCCGATTTTGATGTCGAAGCCCACCGAGGAGAACCGATCTACATCGGGAAAAATCTCGCCGACGCACGCTTCGTCGGGTACGTGGGCGGCAGCCCGCGGGAACCTGCTGAGGAAGACTCAGAATCCGGGTCTGCCAGCTAGCCGACGGAACGGGCATGGCGGACGCGCAACAGCCCTTCACAGAGACTGTGCAGACCGGGTGCGGTGAGCCAGCCGCGCGCGTGACGCAGCCCCGCTCTCCCCGGACGGCCCGGAGGTGCGCCTCGCCCGGAGCGCTCGCGGGTAACTAGTAGACCAGGCGCTTCGTCGCCAGGGACACGTTGCGGAGTAACAGACCATTCGCTCTGGCGCCCGGGGGGGGGGGTATGCGCGTGCGGGCGGATCCGCCTAGCGCGGAGTCGTTCGACCGTCGACACACCGGCGCCACACGCGAGCCCTACGATGACGGCGTGACCGACGACGTGGTTTCCGCGCTGCTCCGTGCCCTCGAGCTGGCGCCCGACGACAGGGTGCTGCGCCTGCACGTCGCGGAACTGCTCATCGCCGACCGACGTACGTCCGAGGCCATCGTGCATCTCGGCACGCTCCTCGCCGCGGATCCGGGCCACGCTCGTGCGCTGGAGCTCATGGCATCCGCTCTCTCGAACACGCCGGTGGTCGAGGCGACACCGGCGGTCGAGGCCAACCCGGCGACCGCGCCGACGTATGACTGGGCGGCGGCGGAGGAAGACGTGGACGGCATCGTGGCTCCGGCGTTCGTCGAGGCGACGCCGACGGCGAGCGAGGAGCCGGCGGTGGAGCCGGAGCATCCGCGGCTCACGCTCGCCGACGTCGGCGGGATGGAACAGGTCAAGGAGCGGCTGACCGCGTCGTTCCTCGCTCCGCTCCAGAATCCCGAACTGCGGCGGCTGTACGGCAAGCGCCTGCGCGGCGGACTGCTGCTGTACGGGCCGCCGGGATGCGGAAAGACGCACCTCGCGCGGGCACTGGCGGGCGAGCTGGGGGCATCGTTCGTGACGATCCGGCTGAATGACGTGCTCAACATGTACCTGGGTGAGAGCGAGCAGAACCTGCATCGGATCTTCGATGACGCGCGCCGGAACGCGCCGTGCGTCGTCTTCCTCGACGAGGTCGACGGCATCGGTCAGCGCCGGACCGGACTCGGCTCGTCGCCGATGCGCGGCGTGGTGTCGCAGCTGCTCGAAGAACTCGACGGCGTCGCGACCCAGGCGGGCAACGAGGGCGTGTACGTGCTCGCCGCGACCAACCAGCCGTGGGACGTCGACGTCGCCCTCCGCCGACCCGGACGTCTCGACCGCACGGTCCTCGTTCTGCCGCCCGATCGCGAGGCGCGGGCGGCGATCTTTCACGCTCACCTCCGCGACCGGCCGATCGAGGCGGTCGACGTCGTTGAACTCGCCCGGCGCACCGACGGATACAGCGGCGCCGATATCGCGCACATCTGCGAGACGGCATCCGAGACCGCGCTCCTCGACAGCGTCCGCTCGGGCGAGGCGCGGCTCATCCAGATGGACGATCTCCTCACGGCGATCGCCGACGTGCGGCCCTCCGTCGGCGACTGGCTCACCTCCGCGCGCAACGTCGCGCTCTTCGGCAACGCCGACGGCCAGTACGACGAACTCAAGGCCTACCTGAAGAAAGTGAAGCGGCTGTGAGCCGAGGGGATGCCGCGCAGGCGCGCGCCCTGCTCGGGGCCGGACGGTTGCGCGAGGCGCAGGACGCTGCGCTGCGGGCGTTGCGCACCGACCCGCAGGACAACGTGTCGCGATTCGTTCTCGCGCACGCTCTCTACGGGATGGGCGAACACGACGCCGCGTTCGACCACGCGTCCACCGTCGTGGCGGAGGAGCCGGACTTCACCGCCGCACTCCGCCTGCTGGCGTACGTGGCGGGGGATACCGGGCGTCCCCGCCAGGGATTGGATGCCGCGAACGAGGCGCTGCGGCAAGAGCCGAACGACTGGCAGAACCACGCCGTCGTCGCCTACACCGAGGCCCGCGCGAACGGGCGCCAAGGGGAGAAGCGAGCCATCGCGGCCGGACAAGCCGCCATCGACCTCGCACCGGACGTCGCGGGCGCCCATCAGGCTCTCGGGACGGCCTACCTGCTGCTGGGGCGCCCTCGGAAGGCCGAGGGAGCGCTACGGCAGGCGCTGGCCCTCGAACCGAACGACGCGCAGATCCGGCAGAACCTCGGCGTGGCCCTCGAACGTCGGTTCCGCTTCGCCGGGGCAATGAACCAGTTCGCGGAACTGACGGGCGAGCAGCCCGCCAACCCCGTGCACACGCAGAACATCTCCGCCGCGTTCGGCCGCGGCGTCGCCATCCTTCTCCTGGTCAGTGCGGTCTGGATGATGATCGCGCTCCGGGTGTCACCGCCCGGGCCTGCGGCCGACGGCACACCCTCGCCGATGGCCTTCGTCTTCGGACTGGCGCTTCCCGTCACGGCGGTGATCGCCGTGGCGCTCTTCCGACTGCGGTTCCGATACTCGCTCGGCGCGCTATTCTCGCTCGTGCGCCGCGAAGGCGTCCGACACCTGCGGGCCGCAGCGGTGATGGTGGTCGCATTCGTCATCCTCTTCGCCGCGACGTTCTTCTCCGGCGAGACGCGGATGTTCACCGTCATCGCCGCGGCGTTCGTTCTCGCGACCGCGACGATCTTCGCGTTCCCGGAAGCCTGGAGGAACCCCGCGAAGCGGAAGGGTGCGGTTCCCCGCGAAGAACCGAGACCTCTCACGTTCCGCGAAGACCTCTTCCGCGCGTTCACGAACGAACCCGCGCCGCGCGGACTCGACGGAAAGCCCGTGATCCAACCCTGGGCGGTGGGTCCGGGGCGGATCATCGGCTTCGTGTGTGCGGTGATCTCGTTCGTTCCGCTCTTCGGCGCCATGTTCGGTCTTCTCGGCTTCGCGCTGTCGAACACCGCCTGGGCGCATCTGCGGAACGCCGGCCTTCCGCGCCGCCTCCCGCTCTACGGGCAGATCCTGAGCGCGATCGGCACGGTGCTCGGGATCGCGTCCATCGTTCTGTTCGTGGTGACGGTTCCGCGCGGGTAGAGGGCGGGGGGATCCCCGTTGATCCGACTCAGACCCCCGCGAACCACCCGTCCGCTCCCAGGTCCGACCCGGCGCGGGGCAGGTACTGGTCGAAGTAGACGCGCGCCACGAGCTCGCGGCGGCTGGTGACGCCGGCCTTCTCGAAGATCGACTTGAGGTGGTCCTGCACGGTGTACGGCGACACGTGCATCGACGCGGCGATCTCCTTCGTGTCGGCGCCGCGCAGGACGGCTCCGACGACTTCGTGCTCGCGGACGGTCAGCGCGAAGGCCGCGGCGACGATGTCGATGACCTCCTGCGGCCGGGCCTCCTCGATCGTGACCACGACGTCACCGGCGCGGTCGCCGAGACCACCGAGCGGCGCGGCGTGCAGCACCAGCCACACGCCGTCGCTCGTGCGCGTGCGGATCCGTGGCATCCGGGGGAGATCTCCCGACGCGAACCGGCGTGCGCCGCTGACGAGAGCCTGGATATAGGTGAGGGGATCGGCGCCCGGTACCGCCAACTGCGCGAGGCGCTCCTGCGCGCCGGGGCTCGACTGCACGACGCGATCCGACGCGTCGATGATGATCACCGCCGGACCCGACGCGGGCGCGGACGGGCGGTGGGCCAGCTGCGTGAGGAGTCCGGTGCGGATCCCCCGCGTCAGCGCCGGCGCGACGCTGGCGAAGAAGGCGAGCTCCTGCGGCGTGAACGCCGCGTCGTCGGAGCCGCGGAGCACCGACAGCGTTCCCCACACTCCCGCGCGATCCGCGAACACCACGCGCGCCTCGTCGACGTATCCGAACCGCGGGAGCACCAGGTCGGCCATGCGTTCCAGACGCTCGACCTCGCCGTCGGTGGCCTCGTGGATGCCGACGGCCACCTGTCCCGCGGACGCGATCGCGTCATACCGCGTCGGGTCGGGCTGACCGCCGTACTCGATGCGCGCCCAGGCGACGTCGGCGAAGTTCTTGCCGTCGAGATCGCCGAGTTTGAGGGTGCTCGCGATCATCGACGTCGCCGGATCGGTGCTCGAGAAACACCCGGCGATGTACGGCACCACGGACAGAAGGGCGCTCGCCGACTCCGCCATGAACTCCGCCAGCGGCAGACCGGCGCGCGACAGCACATCGATGTCGCTGCGCGCGCGTCCGGCGGCCAGGGCGGTGACCATGCGAACAGTGTGCTCCGCTCGCCGCGCCGCCACCATCCCAGGAATCTGGGGGGACGAAAATCCCCTCTCGTCTGGGATGGATGCCACCGCGGAAGAGGAGCAGAGTCGTGCCGTCACCCACCCGAGAGAACGGTCCACACCATGTCATCCACCGCTGAATCCACCCTCGACGAGCGCGCCGCGAAACTGCGCGATGCGCTCGGTTCCCGCGTCGTCCTGGCGAGCGACCCCGACTACGACGTCGTCCGCACGCCGTGGAATGTCGCCATCGACCAGCGCCCGTTCGCCGTCGTCACGCCCGAGTCCGCCGAAGAGGTCGTCGCCGTCGTCCGCGCGGCCACGGCCGCGGGCCTGCGCGTCGCTCCGCAGTCCACCGGGCACGGCGCTGCGGCGCTCGCCGACACCGACCTCGCGAATGCCGTGCTCGTGCGTCTCGATGCCCTGCGCGGCGTCACCGTGCACCCCGAGGCGGAGGCGGCGATCGTCCTCGGCGGTTCGCACTGGAACGACGTCCTGGCCGCCGCCGCACCGCACGGGCTCACCGCCCTGCACGGCAGCGCCGGCGACGTCTCGGTCGCGGGCTACTCGCTCAACGGCGGGGTGTCGTTCTACTCCCGCACGCACGGCCTGGCCGTCAACGCGGTGCGATCCGTGCAGATCGTCACCGCCGACGGCTCGCTCGTCCGCGCGAGCGCGCACCAGAACCCCGACCTGTTCTGGGCGGTCCGCGGCGGCTCCGGCGCCTTCGGCATCGTCGTGTCGCTCGAGATCGAGCTGCTGCCCTACGCCGACGTGTTCGCCGGAATGCTGCTGTGGGATGCCACGCACACCGCGGCCGTCAGTCGAACGTGGGCCGAGTGGACGGCATCCGTACCCGAATCCGTCACCTCGTCGCTGCGGGTGCTGCACCTCCCGCCGCTGCCCGAGCTGCCGCCGTTCCTGTCGGGACGCTCGGTCGTCGTGGTGGATGGGGCCGCGCTCGAGTCCGACGAGCGTGCTGACGAACTGCTGCGGCCGCTGCGCGACCTCGGCCCCGAGATCGACACGTTCACTCGCATCCCGTCCGCCGCCCTCGTGCACATGCACATGGATCCGCCGCAGCCGACGCCCGCGGCGACCCGCCACCGCGTCCTCGACGCGCTGCCCGCCGAAGCGGTCGCGGCGTTCGTCGCGGCATCCACGGATATGACGCTGTTCGTCGCCGAGCTGCGGCACATCGGTGGCGCGATCGCTCGGCCCCTGCCGGGCGGCGGGGCCGTGTCGGCCGTCGCGGGCGAGTACATCGCGCACGGGATCGCGGTGGTTCCCGTCCCCGAGGCGGCGGTGCCCGCGCACGGAGCCGTGGCCGCCTTCGTCGACGCGTTCGAGCCGTGGGCCGGCGAGGCGCTCGCGCTCACCTTCCTCGACGGCGGCATGGACCGCGCCGCCGGCTTCGCCGCAGCTCTCGACCGGTTGCGCGCCCTGAAGGAGCACTGGGATCCGCGGAACGTGTTCGCGGCGGGGAACCCTGTGCCGTGACAGAGTGTGAGTCCGCGAGGAGGGGGCGCTGTGAGGAAGCTGGTGAACGTTGGCGTCTGGCTCCTGCTGCCGATCCTCGCCGCGGCCTGGATCGCCGTGATCTCCGGGGCTTTGTCGACGATGGGGACGCTGCGGGGCACGGGACATCTCGTGGATGCCGCGAGCATCACGACCCTGACCACTCTCTGCGTGGTGCTCGTCCTCGCGATCCTTGCGGTCGTCTGGGACGCGCAGCGGATGCCGCGGCTCGCGACGGCAACGAGGGTCACGGCATTCGTCCTCTCGGCCGTGGCGCTCGCCGTCGCCGGGGTGCTCATGTTCATCGTGCTGGGCGGCTGAATCCGTGGCATCCGGGCTCGTTCGCCACGGAGATCGGAGCCGTGCCACCAGGCGCGGTGACCGCGCGGAGGACGACGTGAAAAGATCCGCGTAACCAATCGGTTCGAGGCGGAAACAGAGAGCACGTGGGCCCTGACATCGCGAACTCGCGCGCATCGCGCGTGCATGCGACGACCGTGGCGCGCTCGTTCGAGGTTCTCTTTCGCGAGTATCACGCGGTGATCGTGACTGCCGCGTTCAACCGACTGAACGACATCGGGGATGCCGAGAACGTGACGGCCGAGGTGTTCACCGCGGCATGGCGTCACCGCGCCGAGCACGAGGCCGTGTTCACGCTTCGCTGGTTGTACGCGACACTGCGGAACGTCGTGGGGAACGAATACCGACGCAGGTCCAGGGCGGCGCGGCGATATCAGCGACTCGTCGCAGAGACGTCCGCACCACAACCGGCCCTGGTCGACGATGACGCCATCATGCTGCGTCAGGTCGTGTCGAAGATGCGCCTCGAAGACCGTGAGCTGATCTGGATGGCCTACTGGGAGGAACTCTCTCGCGAAGAGATGGCGGAGGTCCTCGGGTGCAGCGTGGCCGCCGTGAAAGTCCGATTGCTTCGGGCGCGTGAGCGGCTGAGACAGCTGCTTGCTTCTCCTGCCGATGCCGATGCCGATGCCGAGAGGGGCGTGCGGTGAATCACGACGAACTCAGCGACCGTCTCCGCGCTGCGCGGCCCGGGACGCCTCGACGCGGCGAAACGCTCGATGCCGCGTCCCAAACCGTGCTCGAGCGAATCGTCTCCGATGAATCGGAGACGAACGGCGTACGGGACCTCGCCCCTCACCGTCGGCGGGCATGGCGCGGCCAACCTGCCTGGCTCGCCGCCGCGTCCGTTCTGCTGGTGATCGTGCTCGGGGCCGTGGGCTCGATCACGTTGCTCCAGCCGTCGTCGGCAGTAGCCGCGACCCCCCGACTTCTCACACCCGAACCCATCCCCGGGACCGCGGGAGAAAACCTGATGAACATCAGCGACGCGCTGCGCGCGGCCGGCGGCGGGGGAGGGGAGACGATCCGATTCCAGTCATGGGCGTTGGCCTTCGACCCTGAGACGGGCTCCTCCCCTCAGTTCATCGCCCCGGAGCAACACCGGATCGAACACCTCCCCGACGGGAGCGTGCGAGTGACGGTCATGGCCGGGACGCCCTACACGCCCGGCGGCTCACCCGTCTCAGAACCCACGCCGGCACCCGGAACCGTGCTGTGGTCCGATGTCCAGGCGCCGGCTGACGTCGTGACGCTGTTCGGTACTCCGCCGACGGTCGCATCGCGGGTCGGAGAGTACCTGGAGATGAGTGGCACCGTTCCCCATCGAACGAGCGGCGAGTACTTCTCCGCCATACGGTTGCTTCTCTCGGAGCGGCGCCTGTCGAGCGAAGAAGAAGCCGCGCTCATCGCGTTCCTGGCGACCCTCCCAGATGTCGAGGTCGAGGGAAAGGTGACCGATCGGCTGGGTCGACCCGGTGTGGCGTTCAGCACCGAGTCGCGTTCCCCGGGCGAGTACCGGGACACGCTCGTGCTCAGCGCGAGCGAGGGCGTGCTCTCCTACGAAGTGACCTACATCGGCTCCTCGCGCACGGATATCCAGGCTCCGGCGGTCATCGAGTACATCGCCTGGGAGTAGTCGAAGGAAGCCCCAATGAAATCGATTCGGCCGATCCTCGCCGCGGTCGCCATCGCCGCCCTGTCCATCATCGCCCCCGCTGCGGCGCATGCCGCGGACGATCGACTGCAGGACCGCGTCGACCACGTTCTGGCCGAATTCCCGGGCGGTACCCAGACGGGGGCGGGTGAGATCAGCTGGAACAACGGCGAGATCATTCTGACGTTCGGCGGAAGTGTCTCGGCGCGATCGGTGGGGTCCTGCGCCACGGGGAGCTTCTGCGCCTACTCCGGCACGTATCAGTCGGGAGCACGCATCGCCTTCACGAACTGCGCCGGGACGAACTCCGTCGCTCCGTTGGGAAGCCCGGTCCGGAGCTTCGCCAATGCCCGCACCGCGGGCACCGTCTACGCATTCAACGGCAGCACGGTCGTGGCATCCACCGCGTCCGGCACGTACAAGAACACGACCGCCACCATTTCGCGCCTCGGATGCTGAGGTTCCCTCCCTGCCCGTATGGGGGATCGGGCCGTGAGGGAGGGCACTTTCCTATCTCCGTGTAACCGATTCGCGGCGTCAGGAAACAACACAGACAACGGGTTCGGTGGGCGCGCAGGTTCTCGAACGCGGACACGATCCAGCGCCGGCATGAGCCGTCGCCGACAACGTAGATGGGGGTAATCATGCGCAGCACAGGTGAGAAGAATCGTTCGTTCCTCTGGCGGTCCGTGGCCAGCGGCGCTGTGGCCGCGGCATTGGTGGCGGGAAGCGTCCTGCCGGCGAACGCTGCGACCACGACGGTCAGCGGAGAGGTCAACTGCACCGGGTCGTGGGTCAACTACTCGACCGAACGCCGGACGACGAGCACGGGACCGACCCAGCTCTACCTCACGAATGGAGCCGGCAGCCAGTGGGGTGGCTGGCAGACCACCGTCGGAACCAAGATCACGGCGACCGGGGGAACGCACCAGGCCACCATGGTGACCGGTGCTGCGCCGTGGGGCACGATCATCCCGTCCGGTGCCTACGTCGTCAACACGCGATTCACGATGCGGGCGCACATGCAGCCCTCGAGCGGCGCGTGCGACAACACCTGGGGCGGCGATCTCCACTACTGAGCCGGCGTTTCTTCGCTTGCTCAGCACAATGACGACAGAGGCAGGACACGCATGACGACATGTCGGAAGCAGGGGGCACTGTCATTGATGGTCGTCCTGCCTCTGTTGCTTGCGGGGTGCGCGAGTGCTTCCCCGGATGCGGTGGACGATGAATCCCACGAGACCACGATCCTCGACTACGACGCCACGGTGGCGGAGTATGCGAAGACCGCGGCGACCCTCGCGCTCCCCGAGGGCAGGGAGTATCCCGACGTGCCATTCGACGGCACGGATGAGATGTACCAGCAGGGATTCGGGGCGAATCGCGCGGTGTACTTCTGGAACTGCGCGTGGGGCCGGGAGTGGCTCGCCGTTCGCGGTGTGGACGACGAGAAAGCCGCGCACGCTCTCTCGGTCTACGCCTCCGTGAAGGACACGGAGACGTACCAGCAGTCGTGGGACCCCGCCAGCATGCAGGTCCCGTTCGAGGCCGCATTGGAAGCGGCTGAACTCGGCGACGCCTCGCAGATCCAAGCCGATATCAGTGCCAATTGCCCGGCATGACGCGGGCTCGATTCGCCGCCGCGCTCGTCACAGCTGCCGTCGTCGGCGGATGTACGACGGCATGCACCGCGCAGCAGGCCGCGAATCCTGACCGAGGAGTCGAGGCGCCGCCGGCCATGGCCCAGGTGGAGAGGCGGTCACTCACTTCGACGGTGGTTCTGAGCGGCACGATCGTGCCGAACCCCGAATTCCTGGTCGAGGCGCCGGCGGCCGGGCAGGTCGCTTACACGGACCGATCCGCGGTGGGGAGCTCGGTCGATGCGGGTGACGAGATCGCACGGGTCGACGGGCAGTCCGTTGTCTCGCCCGCGCCCGGCGCCATCGCGGAAATGCGTGCGGCGGATGCGACCAAAGTCGTTCCGCGCATTCCGATCGCCGTCGTCGCGTACCGGGGCTTCGGGGTGGTTGTCGATGTCCCCGTCTCCGAGCAGTACAGGCTCTACGAGGGGGCGGTCACCGCGACCGTCAACGTCACGGGCGGTCCCTCGGGTGTCGTTTGCCAGCTCGTTCCGACCGCCCCAGTCCCCTACGCGAAAGAGGCCGTCGGCGTCCTCTGCCTCCTGCCCCTGGATGCCGCCGTGGCGTCGGGCC
Source organism: Microbacterium sp. B19 (assembly GCF_000333395.1). Taxonomy (GTDB): domain Bacteria; phylum Actinomycetota; class Actinomycetes; order Actinomycetales; family Microbacteriaceae; genus Microbacterium. The sequence goes on along the minus strand of NZ_BADA01000110.1, from coordinate 40,607 downwards.
TGGAAACCAAGGTGGGCCTGAACACCGGAAGCAGAGCCGACGTGCTCACCCTTCCGCTGCAGGCTGTGTCGGGAAGGTCCGGGCAAGGTCGGGTTTCGCGGCTGAATCCCGATGGCTCCCGCGAGACGATCACCGTGGGGCTCGGACTCACCGATGGCGTCTACATCGAAATCGTCAGTGGCCTCGAAGCCGGAGACACGGTCGCGGGACTTCCGCCGGGGGTCGGCTAGGTGTTGGCCGACGTCGTCGTGGCGAAGGATCTCACTGCCGCGGTCCGTCTCCCCAGTGGGGAGCGACTGTCCATTCTGCGCGACGTCTCCTTTCGCATCCGTGAAGGCACCTCCGCAGCGATCCTGGGCAGGTCGGGGTCCGGGAAGAGCACGCTGCTCGCCATCCTGGGATTGATGAATCGTCCGGACGGCGGCGAACTCACGATCGCGGGGACCGACGTGTCGAACCTCCGCGACAGGGAGGCGGCCCGGCTCCGCAACTCTCTGGTGGGTTTCGTCTTCCAGAACTATTCGCTCATCGAGCACCTCACCGTTCGGGAGAACGTGGAATTGCCCTTCTCATTCGGCCCGAGTCCGAGGCCGCGCGAGATGAGGAGATCGGTCGACAGGGCGCTCGATCTCGTCGGCATGACGTCATTTGCGGCGCGTAAGCCGGCGCAGCTCTCCGGTGGGGAACAACAACGTGTCGCCATCGCGCGGGCATTGGTGCGTCACCCGCGGCTCATCCTCGCCGACGAACCGACCGGCGCCCTGGACGTCGATACGGGTCATCAGGTGATGAGCGTCCTGCGCGATGCCACGGTCGGTTCCGGGAGTGGTCTCGTCATCGTGACGCACGATCCAGCGATCGCTGACTCCACGGAGAGCCAGTGGCACCTCCTCGACGGAGCGTTGTACCCGCATCATTCCGCCCCCTTTCCCGGGGGTCTGCGGTGAGAGCGCTCGTCGCCGCGCTCCGGGATCTTCGCCGCCATCGCCTGAGGAATCTGCTGTCGGCGGGCACCATGTTCATCGGCGTGCTCGCCCTCGTCGGGGTTTCGGCGGCGAGTTCGATCGCCGGCGACATGCTCGTCGCCTACGAGGAGCAGACCGGCGGGCGGGCGGTGACGATGACCGCGCAGGTCGACGTTCCCCAGGAGGATCTCGGCCCCGGCGGCCGAGCGTTGGTGGATGTCCTCAACACTCGCCTCGGGAACGCGGGCCAGGCGGTCGTGAGTGGCCAGTCGACAGTCTTCCTCCGGACGCCCGCCGAGTTCGAGAACAATCAAGCGGCGAGCGTCCTGGACATCGAATGGGATGCCGGCGACCTCACATCCGTACGACGCCTCGCCGTGACGGACGGGCGATTTCCTCTCGCCGACGAACCATTCCCTCCCACGATCGCGGTGAACGAGGTGGCTGCGCGCCAATTCGGATTCCCCGAACACACATCCTTCTTCCTGGGGACCTCCCCGGACGCGCGAGGAGCGCTGTTCACCGTGGCCGCAGTGATCGCCGACGGGGGCACAGACCCGAAGGGCTACGGGAATCTCAGCGCCTACGCTTCGCTCCTCGGTACGTCGGACCTCGGGCCGCTCACGGTCAGGGTCACGAGCCCCACCATCGCCGAGCAGGCGAGCGCGGGGCTCGTAGCCGATGCCGCAGCGGACCTCGGCCTGGCTCTCTCGTCGCCGGCGGTGCGGACCGACACGACGTGGCGGGTCGCAGCTCAGATCGAAACCCTCAGCGTGATCTTCACGCTCTTCGCGGTCGTCATGCTGCTCGTCGCCGCGATCGGCCTGCTGAACGTCGGCCTGTCGGCGGTCGGCGAACGATCGCGGGAGCTCGTCATCCGGCGCGCGATCGGCGCGAATCGCCGGGACGTCTTCCTTCTCGTGATGGGTTCGTCGTTCGCCATGGCGACCGTTGTCGCAGTCGTCGCGACGGGCGCCGCGGTGGTTCTCGTCTACGCCGTCGCGCCCTCCCTGGTGCCCGCGGGATCGGTCGTGGGTGCTCCGCCGTTCCCGTGGATGGCGTGTGTGGTCGGATGCGTCGCGGCGGCGCTGACGGCGATCGCGGGCGCCGCGGTTCCCGCGATGAAGGCGGCCCGCCTGCCGGTCGCGCTGGCTCTGCGAGAGTGACCGAACCTCGCCCGGCGGACGACATCACCCTCGTGACACCGCCCGCCGTGGCATCCGGTCCATCCGGTGTCGACTCAGACCGTGCGGATCGTGCCCCCGTCGATCACCATCTCGGTGCCGACGATTCCCGACGCGCGGTCGGAGACCAGGAAGCCGACGAGGTCGGCCACCTCTTGCGTCTCGGCGAACCTTCCGAGGGGGACGCCTCCGAGCGAGTCCATGACGCGCTGGACCGCGGCATCCCGGGTGATCCCGTTGGCTTCGGCGATCCGCTCGTAGAAGCCCTGACTGCCTTCGGTACTGATGCCTCCGGGGCTGACCGCGTTCACGCGCACGCCCTTCGGGGCGAGTTCGGTCGCGAGACCCTTGCTGTACGTGCGGAGCGCAGCTTTGGCCGCCGCGTAGGGGAGGGTCGACTCCCACTGGGGCATCTGGCGCTGGATCGACGTGAAGTGCAGCACCACGCCCGACCCTCGCGCGATCATGCCGGGGATGAGCGCGCGATCCAGGCGCACGGCACCCAGGAAGTTCAGCTGGAGCTCGGCGATCCACTTCTCCTCGGGCACCGCCGCGAAGCCGCCCGCCGGAGTAGAGGAGCCGCCGACCACGTGCACCAGGATGTCGACGCCGCCGACCTTCTGCATCTCGGCGGCGACGTGGTCGGTGCCGGCCGTGGTGGAGGTGTCGGCCGCGATGAAGCGGTCGGGGTAGGCGTAGCCCTGGGGCATCGAGCGGGCCGACACCCACACGTCGGCGCCCAGCTCGCGCAGGCGCTCGGCGACAGCGTGTCCCGTCCCCTTCGTTCCCCCGCTGACCAGCGTGCGGCGGCCGTCCAGTCGGTCGCGATCCGAGTTCGGCATGCGTGCTCCCCTTTGCGTCAGTTGCTGTCCTCCAGGACGGTAGCACGGATGCTGTCCCTGGAGACGGGAACCACCGAGGGTGCTTACGTGTCGAGGGGGCGGAGGCCGCGCTCCAGCATGCGCTCGCCCGAGGCGATGGCATCCTTCACGAATTTCGCCGTCAAGTCGGTGTAGGCCTGAACGTCTTGCTCGGACCATCCGTCGAGGACCTCGGCGATCATCCGGTCGCCGAGCGCGTACACACCATGGGCGGCGACTTCGCCGTCCGCGGTGAGGGCGATGAGCGTCGCGCGCCCGTCGGACGGGTCGGTGGTTCGCTCCACCCACCCGTCCGCCTCGAGTCGGCGGACGATCTTGCTGACGTACGACGCGCCCGTTCCCAAGACGTCGGCGAGAGCGGAGGGGCGCATCGGCCCCCAGGCCAGCAGGTGGCGGAGCGTGGCGTGCGCCGGCTGGTCGATGACCTCGCCGCTCTTCGCGAGGATCTCGCCCTGGAAGCGGGGGGAGTCCCACAGCAGGATCAGCGCGCTGAGGTTGGCCAGCAGCTCAGAGCGGTACGGGAAGTCGCTCGCGCGCCGCGGGCGCGACGCGTCGAGGTCTGCATCAGTGCCCATGGGTCGATCGTATCGAGCGCCTGCTGTCGCATAGGACACCATCGGGAATATGTCTCGTGGGACAGTAGTTGGGTTTAGTGTCCTGTACGACAGTTTCATCGAAAGGCAAACGCCATGAGCACCACGCTGCAAGAAACCGAACTCCCCGCCGCCGCCCAGGGCTTCGTGGACGGATGGCAGGGAGGGGATGCCGACAAGGTCGCCGCCCTGTTCACCGTCGACGCCGTGGTCTCCGACCAGGGCGAGACCTTCCGCGGTCTCGACGAGATCCGCGGCTGGATCGACGGGTCCATCCACCTCTTCACGACCACGCTGACCTTCCTCGGCGCACGCGAGGTCGACGGAATGGTCGGGGCGTCGTACCGCCTCGAGGGCGACTTCCCCGGCGGCGTGGCGGAGCTGGAGTACCAGTTCCACGTCTCCGAGGACGGGAAGATCGAGCGGCTCGACTTCGCCCCGCCGGCGTCCTGAGCGGCGAAAGGGCCCCGCGCGAACGGATCGCGCGGGGCCCTTTGGCATCCAGTGCTCAGTCCTGGAGGAACGGGTAGTCCGTGTATCCGCGCTCGTCGGGGCCGTAGACCGACGCCTGGTCGACCTCGTTCTCGTCGGCGCGCGCTGCCAGCGGGTGACGAGGTCTGGGTTGGCGATCGCGGGGCGTCCGACGGCGACCAGGTCGGCGATGCCGTCGTCGATCGCCTGGACGGCCTCGTCGCGGGTCGTGACGCGCGAGAGCCCGGAGTGNACGATGAACGTGCCACCGAAGGCGCGGCGGAGGTCCTGGATCAGCTCGCTCGCCGGGTCGTGGTGCAGCACGCTGAGGTACGCCAGACCCAGGGGCGCGAGTCCGGCGATGAGCGCCTCGTACGTCGCGCGGGTCTCGGCGTCGTCCTTCTCCCAGACGTCCTGGATGTTGTGGGCGGGGGAGATCCGGATGCCGACACGGCCGGCGCCGATCTCGGCTGCCACGGCCTGCGCGACCTCGATGACGAAACGAGCGCGAGCTTCGGGCGACCCGCCGTAGCCGTCGGTGCGCTGGTTCGACGCGGGGGAGAGGAACTCGTGCAGCAGGTAGCCGTTCGCCGAGTGGAGCTCGACGCCGTCGATTCCGGCATCCACGGCTCGGCGGGCGGCGGCGACGAACTCGTCGCGGACGGTCGCGAGCTCTGCGGTCTCGAGCGCGTGCGGCACGGGGAAGGCGACCTTCGAGCCGTCGGCGAGGCGGGTCTCGCCCTCGATCGCGATCGCCGAGGGGGCGACGATGCGGTCGGTGCCGGTGATGCCGGTGTGCGAGACGCGTCCGCCGTTCATGAGCTGCATGAAGACAGTCCCGCCCTCGGCGTGCACGGCATCCGCCACCTTCGCCCAGCCGGCCGCCTGCGCGTCGGTGACGATGCCCGGCTGGCCCGGGTACGCCTTCGACTCGGCGCTCGGGAACACACCCTCGGTCACCAGCAGGCCGATGCTCGCGCGCTGCGCGTAGTACGTCGCGATGAGGTGTCCGGGAACGCCGTCGGCGCTCGCGCGCAGGCGGGTCATCGGGGCGAGCGAAACGCGGTTGCGGACGTCGACGGCGCCGACGGTGGTGGGGCTGAACAGGCTCACGCGGGTGTCCTTTCGTGGGGGAACAGGGCCGCGTGTTCCCAACCCGCTGCGTGTGGCGGGTATTCCTCATCGTCGGCGGGAAGAGCGGAGGAGAAACGGTGAGCGGAGGACGGATGCCGCCCGATTCGTCCTCCGCACGCGGAATCTCCTCCGCTCGCACTGCCCCGCCGGCCGTACGATGGTGCCTCCCGAGCCCCACCGGAGGACCGCGCGATGACCGAGAACCCCCTCGCCCACCGGCTCGACTACACGCTCGCCGAACTCGACGACCGCGCGCTCGCCGCCTCGCCGATCGCGCTGTTCCAGCGGTGGCTGGCCGACGCCGCCGACCTGCCCGAACCGAACGCGATGGTCGTTTCGACGGTGGATGCCACCGGCGCACCGACCTCGCGCACGGTGCTGCTGCGCGGAATCGACGATGACGGCGCGTTGTGGTTCTTCACGAACCGCGAGTCGCGGAAGGGGCGCGCGCTCGCCGGGAACCCGGCGGTGTCGGTGCTTTTCCCCTGGTACGCGCTGCAGCGGCAGGTCATCGTGCTGGGCACGGCGACGCCGTTGGCCGCCGAGCGCGATGACGCGTACTTCGCGTCGCGCCCGCGCGGTTCGCAGCTGTCGGCCTGGGCGAGTCACCAGTCGGAGACCGTGGCATCCCGAGCCGCTCTCGACGAGCGGATGGCCGCCGTCGAGGCGCGGTTCGGCGACGACCAGCCCGTGCCGCGGCCGCCGCACTGGGGCGGATACCGCATCGAGCCGCACGAGATCGAGTTCTGGCAGGGGCGCCCGTCGCGGCTGCACGACCGGATTGTGTTCACACGCGACGGCGACGGCTGGGTGGCGGTGCGGCGGCAGCCGTGAATCCCCGGTGAGGCATTGCCACCGAGGTCAGTCGGACGCGGCGTCGACCACCAGCGAGTGCCACGTCTCGAACGTCAGGTTCGATGCGCCGGCCGTGTCGCCGGCGGCGAGGAGGGCGATCAGCCGCTCGTGACGTTCGAGCGACTCGCGGCCGTGCTCGATGAAGCGCACGCGTTCGGCGCGGCGCACGACCGGACCGAACTGGTCGAGCACGGACTCGATCGCGGTGTTGCCGAGGGCCGCCACTGGGATGCGATGGAAGGCCTCATCGGCATCCATCGCCGCCGGAATGTCGCCCGCGTCGAGAGCTTCGGCGAAGCGCTGATTGGCCTCGCGCATCCGCTCGATGTCGGTCTCGTCGACCGCGGCGCCCTGGACCGCGAGCAGGTGCATCGCCGCGACGACGTCGCGCGCGTCGCGCACCGCCTTCGCGTCGATCGTGCTGACGGTTGTCGAACGGCCGGGCTTCGCGACCACCAGCCCGGACGCGCCCAGGCGCAGCAGGGCCTCCCGCACCGGCGTCCGGCTGACGCCCAACCACTCCGCGAGTTCGGCGTCGCGTAACTGCTCGCCGGGCTCGAACGTCCCGTCGACGATCGCGTCTCGCAAGCGCCGGAAAACGTCGTCGCGGAGGAGCGAGCGGTCCACGCCCGGAACCTGCTGAGGAATCGGCATGCAATATATTGCGACGCCTTCGCGGTGGGAAGCAAATCAGGGACCGCGGTGTTGACTCCCGTTGGATATGCAATATATTGCGTATCACTGACGTTACAAGCCATGTCGTCACCGACCCCGGCTCCGCGAGAGCCGCACCTGAAAGGCAGAACCATGACCGAGCAGGACATCACCAACGTCGTCCTCGTCCACGGCGCATTCGCTGACGGATCCGGCTGGCGGCGCGTCTACGACCTGCTGACCGCGCGCGGTTTCCGCGTGTCGATCGTGCAGAACCCGCTCACCTCGCTCGAGGCCGACGTCACGGCGACCACGCGTGTCCTCGACAAGCAGGACGGGCCCGCGATCCTCGTCGGGCACTCGTGGGGCGGCACCGTCATCACCGAGGCCGGCGTCCACCCCAACGTCGCCGGACTCGTCTACGTCTCGGCGATCGCCCCCGACGCGGGTGAGTCGTCGGGTCAGCAGTACGAGGGCTTCGCGCCGACCCCCGAGTTCGTCATCGACGTCGCCGACGACGGCTTCGGCTTCCTCAACCGCGACGCATTCCACGCCGGATTCGCCGCCGATCTGAGCGAAGAGGATGCCGCGTTCCTGGCGGACAGCCAGGTGCCGGTGGCCATGTCGGTCTTCGGCGAGGCCGTGACGAACGCCGCGTGGCGCGACAAGCCCAGCTGGGCGGTCATCGCCACCGAGGACAAGGCCTTCGACCAGGCGATGCTGCAGCACATGGCCAGCCGCATCGGGGCCGAGATCACCAACGTCCCCGGCAGCCACGCGCTGTTCATCTCGCAGGCCGAGACGGTCGCCGACGTGATCGCGACGGCCGCGCAGGCGGTCGCTCGCTGACCCACCCTGGGGGTGTGTGCCGCGTCAGATCCGCGGTACCGCCCCGCCGGCGACCCACGCCCGCAGCACGTTGAGGCGTGGTTCGTCGAGGCCCACGACGTCGACCGTCTTCACGCCGCCGATGCCATCGGCATCCTTCCGCCGGGATCGGCGGGCGATTCCGTCGGGCATCCGATGGGCGGTGAAGTCGAGCGTCGAGTCGACGACCACGACCTCATGGCCCGCGGGCAGATCGCGGGCGCGCTGGATCAGCGCCTGCACCTTCCAGTGCTCCCACAGCACGTTCGGTCCCACGTCGACGGGGTCGGTGGTCGGGGCGGCGGGGAGCTCAGTGGCATCCGGGAATCGGACCGTCTCGGCGAGACCGAGGTGCTCCGCGAGGACGCGCAAGGCCTCGGGGTCGGTCAGGCGGCGGGTGTGCCAGACGATGTCGGCGCCCGCGGCGGCCAGCTCGCGGATGCCGTCGACGATCGGGAGGCGGAAGAAGAACCGGCCGTCGGGGGTCACCGCGCCGTCGTCGGGAACCGGGAGCGGCGCGTAGTCCCGATCTTCTCTGAACGCCGTGTAGGCGCGGTCGCGGGAGTCGATCTCGACGAGCAGGACTCCCTCGACGCCGAGCAGGATCGTGTGGCGGGTCATCCCCGCAGTCTGCCAGGAGGCGTCCGGTGGGGGAGGAGATCCGGGGACCGGAGGATGGATGCCAGCCCGAGGCGCCTCCGCTGCCCGAATCTCCTCTGCTCGCCCGGGGCCGGCAGCGACCCCCGATTTTGTTGCCCGCGCCAACTTACCTCTTGCGCTCGATGCCGAACGTGGTTTAGCTTTGCCGTCGAAGCGCTTCCCGGAAGCGCATCGACAAAGCTACGAAGGAGTCGCGATGGCCAAGATCGACGAGGTCGCCCGTGCTGCGGGCGTGTCGATCAGCACGGTCTCCTACGCGCTGAGCGGCAAGCGTCCGGTGTCGGCCGAGACGCGCCGCCGCATCCAGGCCGCGGTCCACGAGCTCGGGTACAGCCCGAACGCCGGTGCCCGCATGCTCGCCGGCAGCCAGACGAACATCTTCGCGCTGTCCGAGCCGCTGCGCGCCGACAGCCACGCGCCGAGCCACATGGCGTTCATGCACGCGATGACCGTCGCCGCGCGCCGCAAGGACTACGACATGCTCCTCCTCACCGACGAAGACGCGTCGGCGGGCATGAAGCGGGTCGCGGCGAGCGGACTCGTGGATGCCATCCTCGTGCTGGACGTCGCCCCGGACGACCCGCGTGTCGAGATCGCGCGCTCCAGCGGCATGCCGACGCTGTTCGTCGGCATCCCGAACGACCACGACGACCTGGTGTGCGTCGACCTCGACTTCGAGCGCGCGGCCATCGACGCGGTCGACCGGCTCGCCGACGCCGGGCATCGCGAGATCGGGCTCATCGGCGGGTCGCGGCGCGCGTACGAGAAGTCGAACTTCCCGCCCCGCGTGCGGTCGGCCGTCACGGATCGCGCCACCGAGCGCGGGATGAACGCGCGGGCCGTGGCATCCGGGGAGGTCGTCACCGATCGCGCGCACGTGCGCGCCTCGGTGCGCGAGTTCGTCGCCGCGGGCGTGACCGGGATCGTCCTGCACGCCCCGGAAGAGGTGCTGCAGGTCGTGCTCGTCGAACTCGCCGCGCTCGGCAAGAGCGTCCCGGACGACGTCTCGATCGTGTCGGTCGGCAGCAGTTTCGACACCGACACGCTGCCAACGCCGGTCGACTCCATCCCGCTCGTACCGCAGAGCTCGTGCGAACTCGCGGTCGACCTCGCCATCGAGCTGATCGCCGGTCGGCCCGTGGCATCCGGTCTCCATCTCATCCCACCGACCTACCTGGACCGCGGCTCCGTCGCCGCGGCCCCTTCCGCCTGACCCTCCCAACTCCACAGCCTGCGTCGTTCGTCCGTTATCGAAGCGCTTCGACAGCTTTTCGACACCGGCATCGACGCATCCGCCCCCGCTAGCGGACACCCATGAACCAGCGGATCACAGTGAAAGGAGTGCCAACGATGGCACGCACGAACGCACAACGACGCGCGACCCGAGCCCTCGCGGCGATCGGCTCGGTCGCCGTCGCCGCCCTCGCCCTCTCCGCCTGCAGCGGCGGCGGAGGCGGAGACGCCGGCTCCACCGACGGTGCGGGCAAGACCCTCACGCTCTGGCACTACGAAGGTGCCGACAGCGCGATGGCCAAGGCCTGGAACGCCGCCATCCCGATCTTCGAGGAGAAGACCGGAGCGAAGGTGAAGGTCGAGGAGAAGTCCTTCGAGCAGATCCAGAAGACCGCCAGCCAGGTGCTCGACACCGACGCCGCGCCCGACCTCCTCGAGTTCAACAAGGGCAACGCGACCGCAGGCTTCCTCGCCAGCACGGGCCTGATCGCCGACATCAGCGACGCCGTCAAGGAACACGGATGGGATGCCAAGCTCGCCCCGTCGCTGCAGACCACCGCGAAGTACACCTCCGACGGCGTCATGGGCGGCGACACCTGGTACGGCGTGCCGAACTACGGCGAGTTCGTCGGCGTCTACTACAACGTCGACGCGTTCAAGGCCGCCGGCCTCGAGGTGCCGAAGACGTACGACGAGTTCGTGAAGGTGCTCGACGCGTTCGTCGCGAAGGGCATCACGCCCCTCGCCGAGGCCGGCGCCGAGTACCCGCTCGGACAGCTTTGGTACCAGCTCGCGCTGACCAAGGCCGACCGCTCGTGGGTCGACGACTACCAGCTGTACAAGAACCCGGTCGACTGGAACGGCACCGAGGTGACTTACGCCTCGAAGACGCTGAAGGACTACGTCGACAAGGGCTACATCGCCAAGGACGTCTCGTCGGTCAAGGCCGAGGACGCCGGTGTCTCGTTCATCAACGGCACCTCGCCGATCTTCGTGTCGGGCTCATGGTGGTACGGCCGCTTCGCCTCGGACGCGAAATTCGACTGGACCCTGTCGGCCTTCCCCGGCTCGAAGCTGTCGCTCGGATCGTCGGGCAACCTCTGGGTCGTGCCGGAGCGCTCGAAGCAGAAGGACCTCGCGTACGACTTCATCGACATCACGATGAGCCCCGAGATCCAGGCGATCATCGGCAACAACGGCGGCGTTCCGGTCGCGGCGAACACCGCGGACATCACGGATGCCAAGAGCAAGGAGCTCATCGACACGTTCAACGGCATCCTCGAGGACGACGGTCTGTCGTTCTACCCCGACTGGCCCGCGCCCGGCTTCTACGACGTGCTCGTCCAGGAGCTGCAGGGCCTGGTGACCGGCAGCCAGGATGCCGCGACCACCGACACCAACCTCGGTAAGAAGTACGACGAAGGCACGGCGGACTTCCGCTGATGGCTCTTCTGACCCGTCCGGCTGCTCGGGTGGCACTCCCGCCCGAGCAGCCGGCCATCCCCCAACGCAGCGGCGGCACCGCCGGGTACTGGCTGTACCTGCTGCCCGGCTTCGTGCTGCTGCTGGTGATCGTGGTCGTGCCGCTCGTGTGGAACGTGTTCCTCACCTTCACGAAGTGGCGCGGCGTCGGCGACCCCGAGTTCATCGGCCTCGACAACTGGGTGAAGCTCCTCGGCGACGAGGACTTCTGGACCTCCTTCACCAACTCGGTGTGGATGGTGCTCGCGATGGTCGTCGTGCCCACGGTCGTCGGGCTCGCCCTCGCGGCGCTCCTCTTCGACGTCGTGGGTCGCAAGTTCGGCGGCAAGGTCGGCAGCTTCCTCCGCGCGACCTACTACCTGCCGCAGATCCTCCCGGTCGCCGTGGCCGGCATCGTCATCGGCTGGATCGTCCGGCCCGGCGACACCGGTGCCCTGAACCAGATCCTGGGCGGGCTCGGCATCCCGTCGTACGACTGGCTCGGGCAGATGCCCTCGGCGCTCATCGTGCTCATGGTCGTGCTCGTGTGGGTGCAGATCGGGTACCCGGTCGTGGTCTTCATGGCCGCGTTGCAGCGGGTCGACCCCGAGCTGTACGAGGCCGCCGAACTCGACGGGGCCAACTGGTTCCAGCGGTTCACCGCGATCACGGTCAGCATCATCCGCCCCGAGATCTTCGTCGTGACCCTCACGTGCACGATCGCGGCGCTGAAGGTGTTCGGCCCGGTGTACGTCATCACGCAGGGCGGGCCCGCGGGCTCGACCATCGTCCCGGCGTACTACGCCTACCTCGAGTTCTTCACGAAGCGGAACGTCGGCTACGGCGCGACGATCGCGACGGTGCTGACGATCCTCGTCGTCATCGTGTCGATCGTGTTCATCCGCGTGCAGACCTCGCTCGAACGCAAGGAAAGGGCCGGACTGTGACCGCCACCGCCGTCATCACCACGGGACGCGCGCAGCGTCGCGGCGCCCGGGGCGGCATGACCCGCCGTCGCCCGGTCGACTGGCTGCTGCTCGCACTCGTCGTCGTCGGGGCGCTGCTCGTGCTCGCGCCGTTCTACCTCGTGCTCGTGAACTCGTTCAAGTCGCCGGTGGACTACGCGACGTCGGGGCCGCTCGCCCTGCCGCAGCAGCTCGACTTCGCCGGGATCATCGACTTCTGGAACCGCGTCGACTTCCCCCGCAAGGTGGGCAACTCGATCCTCATCTCGGGCGTCGTCGCGCTGCTCGCGGTGCTGATCTCGGTGCTGAACGCCTTCGCGATCGGCATCGGACGCGTGCGGGGCCGCACCGGGATCGTGCTGCTGTTCCTGCTCGCGAACCTGCTCCCGCAGGAAGCGCTGCTGTACCCGCTGTACTACATGTTCAAATCCGTCGGACTGTACGACAACGTGCTGTCGGTGATCATCGTGTTCACGGTGATCCAGGCGGCGTTCGGCACGTACCTGCTGTCGTCGGTCTACGGCACGTTCCCGCGCGAGATCCTCGAGGCCGCCGCGATCGACGGCGCGACGCGATGGCAGATCCTGTGGCGGGTCGTCTTCCCCATCAGCCGCCCGACGCTGTCGGTGCTCGTCATCTTCTTCTTCATCTGGACGTGGAACGAGTTCCTGATCCCCCTGACGTTCCTGGCATCCAATGACAACCAGACCGTGCCCGTGGCCATCAGCGTGCTGCAGGGCGACCGACTGATGGATGTCACCACGATCAGCGCGTCGGCGCTTCTGGGGATCATCCCGACGCTGATCTTCTTCCTCATCTTCCAGCGCACGCTGACACGCGGCATCACGGCAGGAGCAGTCAAGTAATGAAGTTCACCGATGGTTTCTGGCTCATGCGGCCGGGCGTCACCGTCGACTACGCCGCCGAGGCGTACGACATCGAGCGGACCGACACCGCCGACGGGCCGGGGCTGGTCGTGCACGCGCCGACGAAGGTCATCGCCAAGCGCGGTGACGTGCTGAACCGCAGCGTGCTCACCGTGACGCTGTCGTCGCCGCTCGACGGCGTCGTCCGGGTGCGGATCGTGCACCACGACGGCGCGCGGCGGTCCGCGGGCTTCGCGCTGCCGGGGGCGGTCGTGGGCGGCGGGTCCGTCGACGTCGCGGGCGGCACGCTCACCGCCGGCCGGCTCACCGCGCGCGTGACGCCGGGAGCGCCGTGGGACCTGGCGTTCGAGGTCGACGGGCGGCGGGTCACCGGGAGCGGCCACCGGTCGCTGGGGCGTGTGAGTCTCGCGGACGGGGCGGACGTCGAGAGCGGCGTGATCTCCAACGCCGGAGCGGACACGGGCGTGCCGTTCTCCCGGCACTTCGTGCACGAGCAGCTCGACCTCGGCGTCGGTGAGACGATCTACGGCCTCGGCGAACGCTTCGGACCCGTCGTGAAGAACGGCCAGACCGTGGACATCTGGAACGCCGACGGCGGAACGTCGAGCGAGCAGGCGTACAAGAGCGTGCCCTTCTACGTGTCGTCGGGTGGGTACGGCGTGCTGGTGAACGACCCCGGACACGTGTCGTTCGAGATCGGGTCGGAGAACGTCGAGCGCGTGCAGTTCTCCGTCTCGGGCGAGGCGCTCGAGTACTTCGTCATCGCCGGACCCACCCCGAAGGACGTGCTCGAGCGCTACACCGCGCTGACGGGGCGGCCGCCGGTCGTGCCGGCGTGGTCGTTCGGCACGTGGCTCACGACGTCGTTCACGACCGACTACGACGAAGCGACGGTCAACTCGTTCATCGACGGGATGGCCGAGCGCGACCTGCCCCTGTCGGTGTTCCACTTCGACTGCTTCTGGATGCGCGAGTTCAACTGGACCGACTTCACGTGGGACGAGCGGGTGTTCCCGGATCCGGATGCCATGCTCCAACGCCTCCACGACCGCGAGCTGCGCGTCTCGGTGTGGATCAATCCGTACATCGCGCAGCGCTCGCCGCTGTTCGCCGAGGGTGTCGCGAACGGGTACTTCGTGCGGCGTCCGGACGGCACGCCGTGGCAGTGGGACCTGTGGGTGCCCGGCATGGCGCTCGTCGATTTCACCAACCCGGATGCCGTGCGCTGGTACCAGTCGTACCTGCGGCGCCTCATCGCGCAGGGCGTGGACTGCTTCAAGACCGACTTCGGCGAGCGGATCCCCACGGACGTCGTGTACTTCGACGGCACCGACCCCGAGCGCATGCACAACCTGTACGCGCAGCTCTACAACGCTGCGGTGCACGAAGTGCTCGTCGAGGAGCGCGGCGAGGGGGAGGCCGTGCTCTTCGCGCGGTCGGCCACGGCGGGCGGGCAGACGATGCCCGTGCACTGGGGCGGCGACAACTCCTCGACGTTCGCGTCGATGGCCGAGACGCTGCGCGGCGGCCTGTCGCTCGCGTGGAGCGGGTTCTCGTTCTGGAGCCACGACATCGGCGGGTTCGAGGGCACGCCCGACCCCGCCGTGTTCAAGCGCTGGGTCGCGTACGGGATGCTGTCGTCGCACAGTCGCTTCCACGGATCGGACTCGTACCGGGTGCCGTGGGCGTTCGACGACGAAGCCGTCGACGTGACACGGCAGTTCTCACGCCTGAAGCTGCGGCTCATGCCGTACCTCTACGCGGCGGCGCGCGCGGCCGCGGCGACGGGCGTGCCGGTCATGCGGCCGATGGCGCTGGAGTTCCCCGAGGACCCCACGACGCTGCACCTCGACCGGCAGTACATGCTCGGCCCGGACCTGCTCGTGGCGCCGGTGTTCTCGGCATCCGGTGACGTGACGTTCTACCTGCCCGCCGGGGAGTGGACGCACCTGCTCACGGGTGAGCGCGTGACCGGCGGCGGCTGGCGTCGCGAGACGCACGGCTTCGACTCGCTGCCGCTGTATGTCCGGCCCGGTGCGGTGCTGCCGTGGGGCGCGCGGGACGACCGCCCCGACTACGACTACCTCGACGGGCTCACGCTGCGCGTGTTCCCGGGGGGCTCGGGCATCGCGGAAGTCACGGTCACAGCTCCCGACGGGCGGGCGGAGACGTTCCGCGTGGACCGCGCGGAGGTGACGGAGTAGGGCCCGACGTACGCTGGCGGCATGCTCACCGTCGGGTCGATCGTCATCCGTGTCGATGATCTGCACGCCCAGATCCGGTTCTGGTCGGCGGCGCTCGGGTATACCGTGCGGGAGCCCATCGACGACGACTTCGCGCTGCTGCACGCGGCAGACGGCGCCGGGCCGAACCTGTCGCTCGACGCGCAGCGTTCGGAACGGGTCCTCCCGCCGCGGATTCACCTCGATCTTTACGCCGACGACCAAGCGGCGGAGGTACGTCGACTCCTGGCGCTCGGCGCGACGGAGGTGCACTGGGCTGGCCGGCCGGATGACGCGGACTACGTGATCCTGCAAGACCCCGAGGGCAATCGGTTCTGCGTGATCGACATGGCATCGTGATGGTTCCCCTCCGTGAGGTCGCGCCGGACGTGCTCGCCGCCACGAGCTGCGTGATGCAGACGAACACGACGGTGGTCGTTGAATCCGGTCGGGCGTTGCTGATCGATCCCGGATGGTTGCCCGACGAACTCGACGCGCTCGCCGCCGCGTTGCGGGAGCGGGGGCTGACGGTCGCCGAGGGGTTCGCGACCCACGCGCATCACGATCATCTGCTGTGGCATCCCTTCTTCGGCGATGTGCCGCGGTGGGCGTCGGCGCGGACGGCTGAGCTCGCGGTCGTCGAGCGGGACGCTCTGGTCGCCGCGCTCGGGTCGGAGTTCCCCGCCGAACTTGTCGAGCTGATGGGCCGGGTGGATGCCGGCTCCCCCGCGTTCGACGTCGAACTCGTCGTGCACGATGGGCACGCTCCGGGGCACACGGCGGTCTGGCTGCCGGGGCCGCGGGTGCTCGTCGCCGGCGACATGCTGAGCGATGTCGAGTTGCCGTTGCCGTTCGATCCGGACGACGTTCCGGCGTACGAGCGGGCGCTCGACGTGCTGGAGCCGTTCGCGCGCGCGGCGCGGGTGGTGATCCCGGGGCACGGTTCGGTGGGCTCGGATGCGCTCGCGCGGCTGGAGGCCGACCGACGGTACCTCGCCGACGTGCGGGAGATGGGAGAGTCGCGCGACCCGCGCCGCGCGAACCCGGGCATGGCGGAGGAGTACGAGCGGCTGCGGGTGCTGCTGGGGTAGATGCCCAGCGAGGGCTCGTGGGCTCGCGGGCTGTGCCCCGCTCTGGCGTCAGGTACGCGCGTCTTGTGCGCGGTCCTGGGGGCCGGCCCCAGCGGGCCTTTGCGGGCGCGTCGCCCTCGCTCGCCGTGAGGGGCGCGCTGCCCCCGGGCCCCTCTGCTGGGCGCGCCACCCGCGGGGCTCCGCCCTGCCGGAGCGCACCTGGCTCGGGCGGCCGCGCCGGCGCGTGCACTCGCCTGTCCGCCCGGGCGCGCTGACGCACGGTTTCAGAGCGGCGCTGGTTCGCGTTCATGGCCGGCAGGGTCTGGCGGTTCGGTTGGGGGTGGCGGGTCGGTCGCGGGTGGCGGCGGTGGGGTGGGGTCGTCGGGGAGGAATCTGACTGCTGGGGAGTACGGGAGGGGTTCGTCGATATAGACGCGTCCCGTCGGCGAGGTCCACTCGAGGACCCCGGTGGGGAGTTGTCGGACCGTCCAGCGGGTGAACTGTTTCTGGGTGTGGTGTCTTTGACACAGGTGCGCCAGGTTGGTGACGTCGGTGGGTCCGCCGAGGGCCCAGTCGTGGGTGTGGTCGACTTCGCAGCGCACGGCCGGGGCGACGCACCCGGGCCATCGGCAGTGGCGGTCGCGGGCGCGGAGGTGCCGATCGATCGCGGTGGTCCGCTGGTACGTGTCGGTGCGGAGCACCTCCCCGGTGACGGGGTGGGTGATGACCCGGTCCCAGGGGACCGGGGTGGCTTCGGCCAAGGCGCGGGCGGTGCCGGCGTCGATGGGTCCGTGGCCGACGAGGTCAGCGGGATCGGAGTTCTCGGTCCCGGGGCGCAGCATCGTCAACGCCGGGACCACGACCTGCACCCGCGCCCGGATCGTACCGAGGGTGCCGGGGCCATCGTCGCTACGGGTGGGGTCGGCATCCGGTGCAGCCGTCAGCAGCAGATCCGCGAGGATGTCCGCGCGCACCTGATCGGCGGTCCGGGTGTCGCCCGTTCTGGTGTCGAGCGTTCGAATATCAGGGATCTGCGTGTCGGGCGCGGCAGTCGTTGCGGCGCCACTGGTGCCACCGCGTTCGTCACCACTCTCACGGCTACCCGCGGGTTCTCCCGTTGAGGCGTCACCGCGCCCGACATCTCGTCGCATGTCGATGATCGCGGCGCTCTGTTGCACGAGCCGGTCGTAGATCCCCACCGCCAGCACCGTCGGGAGCGTCGCGATCAGGTCGGACATCCCGTCCTCCCCCGGCACGACGCGCACGCACCGTGTTTCGCGGCCGCGGTGGTGCCGTTCGGTCAGGGTCGTGGGCTGCAGCGACTCCGCCAACGCGGCCAGACGGGCCTTCAACCGTCCGGGGCTCAATCCGTCGGCGGTGGCGACGGCGAGCACGTCGAACTCGCCACGCCGCTCCGGGGGCAGGGGTGTCCCGGCATCCACGATCACCCGCACATGCGTCCGCGTGAGGGCCCCCGCCTCCCACGCGTCCAGGGTGACGGGGAAGTCGTCGGCAAGGGTCATCGCCCGCCCGATCTGCGCCTGCACACTCCGATCCGACACGCACTCCGCGGCCGCGATCTCGGACGCGACTTCCCGCAACGCCAACTCCGCCGCTCTCCCCGACGCCCGCACCCCCGCGGACGCGTTCAGGGCGAGGCGGCCTGCGCGGGCCAACGCCCGCGTGCGTCGGGCTTCGGCGGAGGCGAGTTCGGCATCCGTTCCGCGCACCTCGACCAACACCGCCGAGAGAGCGGAAGCCCCCTTATCGGGCGGTGTCGGAACCGGATCGAAAGACATGTGTGCATGCTAGCGACGGCCTCCGACATCGAACCCGGCCCACGAGCCGAAATGGGGACAGATCCGCCGCGTCACCCGATGTGTAGAAGGGGTGCGGCGTCTGTGGATCCGTGGAAATCGCCAGCGACCTTCGATTTCCGTAGCAGGAAGCGCTGCGGGTGAAGTCTCGAAGACTCACGGTCCGGCCTATTCACGCGCCGGTGCGCCCTCCCAGCGGCCGCGACCACGCGACCTCGCGCCCCAGTTGCCCGGTTCGCTGGAACAGCCGCACTTGATGCGTATCAGCGAGTGCCGCGGCGAGTTCGTCGCGGTCGGCGGGTTCGAACCCCAGGCTCTGCCAGAACGGCCCGGAGCGGCGGCTGAAGAGCCAGGCCGTGCGCGCCCCTTCCTCGGCGGCGCGCGTCAGTGCGAAGCTCGCGAGGGCACTGCCGCTCCCGCGGGAGCGATGCGTCGGCCGAACCGCGACGCTGCGGATCAGCGCGTGATGACCGTCGCCGCTGATCTCATACCCGGTGCTGCCGACGATCGCACCAGTCTCATCGCGCTCCACCCACAGTCGCACGCTCGGTGCGTCCAGGCCGCTGAGCGTGAGGTCAACCGACTCGAGAAACGCCGTCAGCGCCCCGACATCTTCCGGACGGCACCGCTCGAGATCCACCAATCGAGTCAAGCACGCATGCCGTTCGGGTTGCGTGCCCGCGCCCGCCCTCACCATTCGGCACGCAGCGGGAGGGGATTCGGGGAGCGGAGGATGGATGCCGGGCGGATGGCCCTCTGCTGGCCGGATTTCCTCCGCTCGCGGTGGGCCGTGGCATCCGGGTTCCGGCTCAGCACTGGTTTCGGTACGCACTGCGTGCGGCCTTCTTGACGTCACGCGACGGGAGGGGATTCGGGGAGCGGAGGGTGGATGCCGGGCGGATGGCCCTCTGCTGGCCGGATCTCCTCCGCACGCCCGGGGCGCCGCGGCATCCGCGCGCAACGCCCCGCCCACGCGACCACCCCAGCGCGCCCCGCCGTCCCCGCAACCACGGCATCGCCCCCGCGACCACCCCAGCGCGCCCGCCGCCCCCGCAACCACGGCATCACCCCCGCAACAACCCAGCGCCCCAGCGCCCCCGCGCCCCGCGCAAAACCGCCCCTGAACACACCCCCGCCCCGCGGCATCCACAAGACACCCCGGGGCGGGAACGGCCGCGAGCGATAACAGCGCCCGCGCGGACGATGCTGCGAGCGGTTACAGCGTCCGCGCGAAGGGGTCGAAGCCCTCGTCGAGCAGCGGCACGGGCGCCACGGTGCTGCCGATCTCCAGCGTCTGGCCGGTGGCGGACGACTCCTCGGCCGACAGCATGACGTCGAGCACGTGGAAGCCGAGCTCGCCGGTCGCGACGTGGGGGCGGTCGGCGGCGATCGCGCGGGCCATGTCGAGCACGCCGAGTCCGCGGCCGACGACGACGCCCTCGTTCGGGATCTCGATCCACTCCTGCTCGGTCTTCATACCGTCGCGGAAGACGCCGAGGGGCTTCACGTACGCGATGCGGCCCTCGAAGCGGTTCGGATCGGCGAGCAGGATCGTGCCCTCGGATCCGTGGATCTCGACGACGCCGTGGCGCTCGAGCGCGGAGTCGAAGCTCAGCAGGTGCGTGCCGTGCTGCCCGGCCGCGAACGACGTCAGCACCTGCACGGTCGACGGAACCTCGACCGGGAACGTCTCGCCGGCGCGCGGGCCGGTGTGGATCGTCCGCTCGAGACGCGGGCGCGAGCCGCGCGCGGTGACCGCCGCAATCGGACCGAGCAGGCTCACGAGCGCCGAGAAGTAGTACGGCCCCATGTCGAGCAGAGGTCCGGCGCCGCGGGCGAAGAGGAACGCGGGATCCGGATGCCACAGGTCGGGCCCCTGCGTCTGGAACGACGTCTGCACGAACAGAGGTTCGCCGATCACGCCGCCCTGGATCGCGCGCTTCGCGGTCTGGAATGCGGGTCCGAGCAGCGTGTCGGGGGCCGAGCCGATGCGGACGCCCGCGGCATCCGCCTGCGCGAGGAGCGCGCGGGTCGCGTCGCGGTCGAGGCCGATGGGCTTCTCGGTCCACACGTGCTTGCCCGCCGCGATCGCCGCCGACGACACCTCGACGTGCACCTGCGGGATCGTGAGGTTCACGACCAGGTCGACATCGGGGTTCGCCAGCACGTCGTCGGGCGTTCCGGCCGCGGCGACGCCGTGTTCGTCGGCCTTCGCGCGGGCGCGATCGGGCAGCAGATCGCCGACCGCGACGACGTCCACGTCGGGGAACGACGTGAGGTTCTCGAGGTACGTCTGGCTGATGACGCCGGCGCCGATGACGCCGACTCCGAGCGGCCGGGTCATGCGACGAACCCGCCGTCCTTCAGGAACGCCAGGCTCGCGGCGATGTCGGCGAACACGTCGCCGGGCGCGCGGTCGTACTCGATGACGGCGAACTCGATGCCCGTGCCGGCGCGCAGCGCTTCGGCGAGCGGCACGTCCGCCGTGCCGGCGTGACGCTGGTCGAGGGTCGCGGACGACATCTCCCCGGCATCCGGTCCCCACGGGTTGATCGTCGGAACGACGCCGTCCTTCACGTGCACCGCGGTGAGGCGGTCGCCGAGCTTCGCGACGAGCGCGGGAACGTCCTGGCCGCCGGTCAGCGCCCAGAACAGGTCGAGCTCGAGCTGCACGCGCTCGTCGGTGAGCTCCACGAACCGCTCGTACGCCGTCTGGCCGGCGAAGTCGGCCACGAACTCCTGCGCGTGGTTGTGGTAGCCGACGCTCAGGCCGAAGGTCGCGGCGACGTCGGCGGCGCGGTTGAGGCGCTCGGCGATGTCGGCGACGCCCTCTTCGGTGAGCCAGCGGTCGGGCGAGACGAACGGGTCGATGACCGTCCGGATGCCGATCGTCGCGGCCGCCTCGAACACCACCTCGGGCGCGGGCGTGGGGATCGAGCCGTCCGGCGTCCACAGCTCGTCGCTGAGCAGCGGGGCGTGGCCGGTGGGGGAGGCCAGGCCGCTGGCATCCAGGGCCGCCCGGATCTCCGCGGGACGGTCGACGAACGCGAACGCCTCGACGTTGCGGAGGCCGAGGCCGGCGAGCTTGTCGAGCGAGCCCGACATGTCGGCCGAGAACTCGGATGCCAGCGCGTACAGCTGCACCGAGGCTTCGGGGAGGGAGGTGGTCATCGGAGTCCTTCTACAGGTCGTCGTTGAGGGCCGAAGGGGCCGTGCGGCCACTCTAACCTCCACGTGGAGGTTACGCTAGCCCCGACGGATGCGAGAAGGTGGGCGGATGAGCGAGGATGCCACGATCGGCCGACCCGGCCAGCGGCGCCGCGGAGTCGAGCGACGGCAGGAGATCCTCGACCGCGCCATCGAGGTGTTCCGCCGCCGCGGGGCGGACGGCACGTCGCTGCGCCGCATCGCCGAGTCCATCGGCGTCTCGCACGCCGCGCTCCTGCACTACTTCGACTCGCGCGAGCAACTCCTCGTCGCGGTGTACGACCACGCCGCCGCGAAGCAGCACGAGGAGGAGGTCGCGCACCCCACCGAACCCGGCGTCGAAGGCATGATCGCCGCCGCGACCGCCAACGTCGAGGTGCCGGGGTTCGTGCAGCTCTATTCCACGCTCGTCGCCGCCGCGCTCGAGGCCGACAGCGGCGTCGGCAAGGACTACTTCACGACCCGTTTCGAGCGGCTGCGGGCCGAGCTCGGCGAGACGTTCCGTGTGCAGCAGGCCGAGGGCCGCATCCGCGACGACGTGCCGCCCGACCACCTCGCGGCCCTGCTCATCGCGGCATCCGATGGTCTGCAGATCCAGTGGCTGCTCGACGCGTCCGTCGGCCTGAGCGACACCTTGCGGACGTTCGGGATGCTGCTGCAGGCGCCCGCCGACCGCTGAACCGCAGCGGGCGGCATCCCGTGTCCCAGTTTGTGCAGGTTTTTGGGGCTGTGGCTGCACAAAGTGGGACATGCGGCGTGGGGTGGGCTGCGGCGTCGGGTGGGGGGCATCCGGTGTCCCAGTTTGTGCAGGTTTGGGGGGCTGTGGCTGCACAAAGTGGGACATGCGGTGTGGGGTGGGCTGTGGCGTCGGGTGGGTGGCATCCGGTGTCCCAGTTTGTGCAGGTTTCGGGTGCTGCGACTGCACGAAGGGGGACATGGGCCACCCCGAGGGAGGACTGGATGCCATCGCCCCCGCCCCCGCGTCAAGCCCAGGCCTTCTCAGGCTTCTCCTCATCACGAACGGGTAACGTTCCGGCGTCGGAGCGGCTCCGCGCTGCCGACGCGAGCGTTCCGGGAGGCGATGACCATCAGTACGACCACGACGGCCCCCGACGTCGGCGTTCGCTCCTCGGCATCCGATCGCCCCCTCGCGGCCCGGCACCTGCCCTCGCTCACCGGCCTCCGCTGGCTGACGGCGATGCTCATCTTCGGCCACCACCTCATGGCCGTGGAGTACTTCGGCGGCCGCGCCGGCGACCTGTGGGGCTTCGTCTTCGAGGCCGGGAAGACCGGCGTGACCCTGTTCTTCATCCTGTCGGGGTTCGTGCTGGCGTGGGGGTACAAGCCCGCGCAGAGCGCCCGGTCGTTCTGGCTGCACCGCGCGGCGCGCATCTATCCGCTGCACGTCGTCGGCGTGATGCTCGCGCTCGCCGCTGCCGCGACGCTCGTGCCCGAGATCCGGTCCCCGGGCGTCCTGCCGGTCGGGGCGAACCTGCTCCTGATCAGCGGATGGTTCCCCGACTGGTGGCAGGCCGGCAACCCCGCGAGCTGGTCGCTCGTGTGCGAGGCGTTCTTCTACCTCACGTTCCCGCTCGTGATCCGGCTCGTCGCGGGGCGGTCCGCGCGCGTGCTCTGGAGCGTCGCCGCCGCCGCGCTCGTGCTCGTGGCCCTGGCCCCCGCGATCGCCGCCGGCTCGCCCGTGCCGATGTCGGCGGCATCCACTCCGCTCCTGCGCCTGCCGGAGTTCGTGCTCGGCGTCGTGCTGGCGCTGCTCATGAAGCAGACCGCATGGCGCCCGGCGCCGCTGCGCTTCGCGGTGCCGCTCGCGGTGCTCGGCTACGCGATGTCCGAGGCGCCGCCGCTGCCCGGCACGGACATCCACCCCGGCGTCGCGATGACGGTCGGGGGCTTCGCGCTGCTCGTGGCGTCGCTCGCGTCGGCGGACGCGCACCGCTCCTCGACCTTCCTCGCGGGGCCCACGTGGCAGGAACTCGGCCGCCTGTCGTTCGCGTTCTACCTCGTGCACCTGCTCGTGATCGCGTCGGTGTCGTCGGCGTGGCCCGACGGGCATCCGGAGCTCCACTGGCCGCGCGCGATCGCGCTCGCCGCATTGGCATTCGCGATCTCGCTCGGCCTCGCCTGGGTACTGCACCGCGGCGTCGAGATCCGCGCGCAACGCATGCTGCTGCGGTTCGACCCGGATCGGCGCGGCGCTCCCCGGGCGGTGGACGCCGGGGCCGCGGCGCGCTGAACGCGGTGCTGGGCCGGGAACAGGCGGCGCGCTGAGAGGCGTCTCGGCGGACGTCGGCGCCGCGTTCAGTGTCCAGAACACGCGGATGCCGCTCGGCACGGTCCGCGTGTCTTGGACACCGAAACCCGGGGCGGAGTGCCGCCCGGGGCGCCTCCCAGCCGGGCCTCGGTACACTCTCCCGTGCCCGAAACACTTCCGAGACCCGATCGCGAGGCCGGCCGCGTGGCATCCATCGATCCCCATGAGCTCGAGATCGCGCTGCGCGTGCTCGACGCGGCGTCGGCCCTCGACCCCGAGGATCCGGCCTACATCGCGCTGCGCCGCCAGACCGGCAAGCTCTACAAGGACGTCAAGCGGCAGTCGCGCAAGGAGAAGCGCCAGCGCATCGCCGACGCCGACAAGGCCGTGGTCGCCGCGACCGCGACCGGTGCGCCCGACCGCATCGACGACGAGACGCGCGGCATCCCCCTCGCGACGCGCGTCGAGACGCCGTACGCCGGCGAACTCCTCAAGGCCCGCAACTGCTACATCTGCAAAGAGCTGTACACGCTCGTCGACGCGTTCTACCACCAGCTGTGCCCGTCCTGCGCGGCGATGAGTCACGCCAAGCGCGACGCCCGCACCGACCTCACCGGCAAGCGCGCGCTGCTCACCGGCGGCCGCGCGAAGATCGGCATGTACATCGCGCTGCGACTGCTGCGCGACGGCGCCCACACGACGATCACGACCCGCTTCCCGCGCGACGCCGTGCGCCGTTTCTCGTCGCTCCCCGACAGTGCGGACTGGCTACACCGCCTCAAGATCGTCGGCATCGACCTGCGCGACCCCGCCCAGGTCATCGGACTCGCCGAGTCGGTGGCATCCGATGGTCCGCTCGACATCCTCATCAACAACGCCGCGCAGACCGTGCGGCGCTCGCCGGGTGCGTACAAACCCCTGGTGGATGCCGAACTCTCGCCGCTCCCCGACGGACCGCTGCCCGAGCTGGTCACGTTCGGCCACACCAACGACGCCCACCCGCTCGCGCTGGCGCAGTCGGTGTCGGCGCATCCGATCCTCGCGTCGGCCGCGCGCACGGCCGAGGAGCTCACCGCCGAGGCGATGGCCGCCGGGTCGTCGTCGCTCGAGCGGCTGGCCGCGGGTACCGCGATCGACGCGGGCGGCCTCGTCCCCGACGAGGACCGCATCAACAGCTGGACGCAGCACGTCGACCAGGTCGAGCCCCTCGAGATGCTCGAGGTGCAGCTGGCCAACATGACGGCTCCGTTCCTGCTCGTCAGTCGGCTTCGTCCCGCGATGGCGGCGTCGACGGCGCGGAGGAAGTACATCGTCAACGTCTCGGCGATGGAGGGCGTCTTCGGCCGCGGATACAAGGGCCCCGGACACCCGCACACCAACATGGCCAAGGCCGCGCTGAACATGCTCACGCGCACGAGCGCCCGCGAGATGTTCGAGTCCGACGGCATCCTGATGACCGCCGTCGACACCGGCTGGATCACCGACGAGCGCCCGCACTACACCAAGGTCCGCCTGGCCGAGGAGGGCTTCCACGCCCCGCTCGACCTCGTCGACGGCGCCGCCCGCGTGTACGACCCGATCGTGCGCGGCGAGGCGGGCGAGGACCTCTTCGGCATCTTCCTGAAGGACTACCGCAAGAGCTCGTGGTGAGGCGGCGGGCGGTGCCGGCTCTTCGTTGAGTGTCCAAGACACGCGGACGTGCCGCCGCGGCGTCCGCGTGTTCTGGACACTGAACGTCGGCGTGGCGCCGGATTCCTGTTGAGTGTCCAAGACACGCCGTTGGGCGTGCGCGCGGTGCGGCGTGTTCTGGACACTCAGCGCGAGAGGACGCGCCGAGGGCTCAGCGCGCGGGGCGGAGTCGCTCGGGGTCGACCGGGAACGCCACGTCGTAGTACAGCTGGGGCGCGCCGACGGCGCCGAAGTCGTCCTTCTTCACCCGGATGCCCCCGACCGACACCTCGGCGATCCGCACCCGCAGCCACGACCCGTCGTCGAGGCGGAGGTCGAAGAGGTCCGCAAGGTACGAGATGCCGAGCGCGTCGAGGGTCTCCTCGGCCGTCAGCCAGTCGACCGGGTCGGTGCGGCGGTGTCCGAGCAGGTCGATCGCGACGAAGTCCTCGCCCGCGGGCTCGATCCAGCCGAGCAGTTCGCCGTCGCCCGCGCGGCGGTGTTCGATCCAGTCCTCACGCACCCGGTCAGCGTACGCGGACGCCGGGTCCCGCCGCGCGCTCCTGCCGGTTGAGTGTCCAAGACACGCGGACGTGGCGCCGTGGCATCCGCGTGTCTTGGACACCGAAGCGGGGGCGGCGGGGGATTCCGGCCCAGTGTCCAGGACACGCCGTCAGGTGCGGTCGCGATGCGGCGTGTTCTGGACACTCGGCGGTGCCGGGGGCCGCGCGACCCGTCAGGACGGCAGGAAGTACTCCTGCGCGAGTGGGGCGATCTCCAGACCGGATGCCGTTGCGGCGGTGACCCAGCGGAGCTCGGCGATCTCGGCATCCGGGACCGGCTGCTGGTCGCCGATGTCGACGCGGAACACGTCCGCGACCACCGCGAAGCCGGGCTCGTTCGCCGCGGAGGCGGTGAAGGATCCGAGCGGCTCGGCGGTCGTGGCGTCCACGCGCAGCCCGAGCTCCTCGCTCAGCTCGCGCGCGAGGGTCTCAGCCGGCGTCTCGCCCGGCTCGGGCTTGCCGCCGGGCTGCATGAACGCCGTCGTGCCGGCCTTGCGGACGAGCAGCAGACGCCCGTCCGCGTCGGTGATGACCGCCGCCGAAACGTGGATGAGGCGCGGGGTCGTGGCATCCGGGATCATCCCCGCACGGTAGCACCGACGCGTTTCCCGCCCGTGTCGCGCCCGCCGCCCGCCGGTTCGGTGTCCAGGACACGCGGATGCCGCGCGCCGCGGTCCGCGTGTCTTGGACACTCAACCCGGACGCCGCTCCGGCCTACAGCGTGCCGCGACGGATGCCGCTCACGATCGGACGAGTGGATGCCAGGGCCGCGGCGACCAGCGCGAAGCCGACGACGAAGGTGCCCAGGACCGTCGCGATCGACACCGGCGCGACGACGACGCTCGCGCTCACGATCGGGAACGCCAGGACCGCCCCCAGGGCCGCGCCGCCGAGCGACGCCCACCGCAGCGGCACCATGACCGTCAGTCGGCGGGCGCGGCGGAGTTCGGCATCCGGGATGCCGAGGAGGTCCAGGCCCACGATCAGCTCGCGGTCCTCGAGGGCGGCGGACGCCTGCGTCACCGCGACCGCGCAGGAGAGGAGCACGAACGCGATCGCGAGCGTCACCAGCACGCCGGTGCGGATGTCGGCGAGCATCGGATTCGTGCCGCCGGAGAGGTCGACCAGTGCCAGGCCGCTCCCGGCCACGACGGCGATGAACGACACGAGCGCCATGCCCGACACCCGGCGCCACGCGGGTCCGGGGTGGGCGGCGAGTTCGCGGCCGGCGATGAGGCGCGCGGCCGTCGGGGCGGTGCGGGCCATTGCGCGTCCGCGGGCGGCGACGATCGGCGCACCGATGAGGTTCAGCAGGGCCATGCCGGCCGCGAACAGGCCGATGAGCACGGCGTTGATCGCCGCGGAGCGCACCGCGCCGACGTTCGACACGGCTCCCGCGACGAGCAGGATCAGGATGCCGCCGACCACGAGCATCCACCAGCGCTTCGGAGGCACGGCACTGCGCGTGCGGACGCCCAGCGGCGTGACGGTGACGCGCCGGAGTCCCGCGGCCGAGCTGACCGCCGCGATGGCGACCACCGCCGCGGTCACTCCGACCACGAGCAGCGGCGCGGCCGCCACGGCCGCGATCCCGACCGGACCGCCGAAGAACGGCAGCAGACCGACCGCCGGGAGCAGCACGAGGTACAGCACGACCCCCGCGAGAGCGCCCGCGGCCGCGGTGAGCGTCGCCTCCAGGATCGTGAGCGCCCAGATCTCGCGCGTGCTCGCGCCGAGGAGGCGCAGTGTGGCGAGCCGGTCGTTGCGGCGACGGCTCGACAGACGGGCCGCGGCGGCACCGAGGGTGGCGAGCGGGACCGCGAGCAGAACGAGGGCGAGCACCGCGAGCGTGCCATAGAGGCCGCCGCCCGCGACCGCGCGCGGGTCGACGAGGAACATGGCCGCGCCGCCGGCGACGACGAGGAGCAGGGCCGTCGTCACTGCGAACGCGACGACGGGCAGCACGATCGCCGCGCGCCCCTGGCGGCTCGGTCGCGCCAGCATCCGCGCGAGGGGGAGGACGGCGCTCATCGCGCGTCCTCGCGCGCGGCGACGGCCCCGGCGGCTACGGCGGTGTCGTCGACGATCCGCCCGTCGCGCAACCGCACGATCCGCGAGCACCGGCGCGCCACCTCGGCGTCGTGCGTGACCATGACGAGCGTGCGCCCCTGGCCGACGGTCGCGCCGAGGAGCGCCGCGAGCACGTCGGCCGAGGTCGCGGAGTCCAGCGCCCCGGTCGGCTCGTCCGCGAACACCACGGGAGCCCCCGTCACCTGGGCGCGCGCGATCGCGACGCGCTGCGCCTGCCCGCCCGACAGCTGTCCGATCCGGCGCTGCTCGAGGCCGGCGAGGCCGAGCATCGCGAGCCACGCGGCCGCGTGCCGCTCGGCATCCTGTCTCCGCTGCCCCTGGAGCAGCAGGGGCAGCGCGGCGTTCTCGACCGCGGTGAGTTCGGGGAGAAGCAGGTGCTCCTGGAACACGAAACCGAGCGCGTTGCGGCGGACGCGGGCGCGCTCGCCCTCGTCGAGGCCGACGAGCTCGATCGGCTCCGCGCCCGGCGCGCTCAGAACGACCGAACCGGTGTCGGGAGCCAGGATCGCGGCGAGACAGTGCAGCAGCGTCGTCTTCCCCGAGCCGGAGGCGCCCATGACGGCGACCGACTCGCCGCCGCGAATGGTCAGCGACACGTCGTCGAGCGCGCGCAGATCGCCGTAGGTCTTGACGAGACCGGATGCCGTGAGGACGGGAGGGGTGGGTGCGGACATGCCTCCATCCCACCGGGGTCTGGCATCCGGGTCGTCCGTCCGCGGGTGTATCCGGGTCCGCCGCGGGGATGATCCGGGGGTGGCTCCGCCCGGTGGCCGTCTCGGGGAGTTCCGCCGTGACACGCCGTGCCGAACCCTCCGGACACGGCGTGTCGTCGACGAACTCCGCACGACGGCGAGGGGTCAGACTCGCGCAGCCACCTGTCGCGGGACGAGGCGCTCGAGTTGCGTGACGTGCGCCGGGGTCAGCTCGGCGAGCGAGGTCACCTGGAGCAGCTGCATCGTGCGGACGACCTGGTCGGCGAGGATCTGGATCGCCCGGTCGACCCCCTGACGGCCCCCCGCCATCAGCCCGTACAGGTACGCGCGACCGATGAGCGTGAACTTGGCCCCCTGGGCGATGGATGCCACGATGTCGGCGCCGTTCATGATGCCGGTGTCGATCGCGATCTCGGTGTCGGCGCCGACCTCGCGCACGACCTCGGGCAGGAGGTGGAACGGCACCGGGGCCCGGTCGAGCTGGCGTCCGCCGTGGTTGGAGAGGACGATGCCGTCGACGCCGAGGTCGGCGAGGCGACGTGAGTCCTCGACGTTCTGCACGCCCTTGATGACGAGCTTGCCGGGCCAGAGTGCCCGGATCTCGGCGAGGTCGTCGAACGAGATCGACGGGTCCATCGCGGAGTTCAGCAGCTCACCGACGGTGCCGCCGGTGGCGCTGAGCGAGGCGAACTCGAGCTTCGGGGTGGTGAGGAAGTCCCACCACCACCAGGGGCGGGGAAGGGCGTCGATGATCGTCGAGACGCTCAGCTGCGGCGGGATCGAGAAGCCGTTGCGCTTGTCGCGCAGGCGGGCACCGGCCACCGGGGTGTCGACGGTGAAGAACAGCGTGTCGAAGCCCGCGGCGGCCGCGCGTTCGACGAGCGCGTACGAGATCTCGCGCTGCTTCATCACGTACAGCTGGAACCAGTTGCGCCCGTGCGGGTTCGCCTCCTTGACCGCCTCGATCGAGCTCGTGCCCAGCGTCGAGAGCGTGAACGGGATGCCGGCTGCCCCCGCGGCCCCGGCTCCGGCGATCTCGCCTTCGGTCTGCATCAGCCGCGTGAAGCCGGTCGGCGCGATGCCGAACGGGAGGGCCGATGAGCCGCCGAAGATCTGGCAGGTCGTGTCGACGTGCGACACGTCGCGCAGGATCGACGGGTGGAACTCGACGTCGGCGAAGGCCTGGCGGGCGCGGGCGAGACCCTCCTCGCTGTCGGCGGCGCCGTCGGTGTAGTCGAACGCGGCGGCCGGCGTGCGGCGCTTGGCGATGTCGCGGAGGTCGGCGATCGTCAGCGCGGCGTTCAGCCGGCGGCGGCGTCCGTTGAAATCGGGGCGCTTGAACTGCATCAGCTCGAGCAGCTCGACCGGGTTGGGGAACTGGCGTGTCACGGCGGACATGGCGTGCCTTTCGAGGGGGAGGGAAGGGTCAGGGGAGCATCCAGGACAGGACCGACGACTGCAGGCCCACGAGCAGGCACATCACGACGAGCATCCCGACGCTCCACCAGATGACCTTGCGGAGGATCGCGGACTCCTGTCCGACCAGGCCGACGGCTGTGGCGGCGATCGCGAGGTTCTGCGGGCTGATCATCTTGCCGATGACGCCGCCGGAGGTGTTCGCGGCGACCAGGAGCGTCGGGTCGATGCCGGCCTGGAGTGCCGCGCTCTGCTGCAGGGTGGCGAAGAGGGCGTTGGCGCTCGTGTCGGAGCCGGTCACCGCCGTGCCGAACCAGCCGAGGATCGGGGAGAGGAAGGCGAACAGGGCACCCGTGCCCGCGATCCAGGCGCCGATCGTGAGCGTCATGCCGGACATGTTCATGACGTAGGCGAGGGCGAGCACGGAGCCGACGGTGAGCAGGGAGAAGCGGAGCTTCACGAGCGTCTGGATCCAGGCTCGTCCCGCCTCCCGCAACGGCAGGCGGTAGACGAGCGCGACGACGATGCCGCACAGGATCAGCAGGCTGCCCGCGGACGAGAGCCACGCGAAGGTGTAGACGGTGGAACCGGCGGCTTTGCCGCTCGCGGTGAGGATGTTTCCGTCGAGGCCCGGCCACGGGATCTTCACGTCGGTGCTCGCGAGGAACGACTTCACGGGCGTCCAGAGCTTCGCGAGCGAGAACACGAGGATCACGAGCAGGTAGGGGAACAGCGCGAGGAACACCACGCGCGGGGTGAGGCGGGGGCGCTCGACCGAGGATTCGGCATCCGTGGATCCGGCGCCGCCGCCCGTGGCGGGGACGCTTGCTCCGACGAGGCTCGTCGCGCGCTCCTTGAGCAGGCGCTCGCGGGCCGCCGCGGTGCCGCGGGGCTGCCAGAAGCGCAGCAGCAGCACGGCGGCGGCGATACCGGCGAGGGATGCCACGATGTCGGTCAGCTCGACCGAGATCCAGGTGGCGCTGACCCACTGGGCGACGGCGAACACGGCGCCGAACGTGAGGGCCGCGGGCCAGGTCTCCTTGATGCCGCGCCACCCGTCGGCCAGCAGCACGAGGATGAAGGGCACGAACAGGGCGACGAGCGGCGTCTGATGCCCGACGTACGCACCGATCTCGTGATAGTCGATGCCGGTGAGGCTTCCGGCGGTGACGATCGGCGTCCCGACCGCCCCGAACGCCACGGGTGCGGTGTTGGCCAGGAGCACGATGATGGCGGCGCGCATCGGCGTGAAGCCGACGGCCATGAGCATCACGCCCGTGATGGCGACCGGTGCACCGAAGCCGGCGAGGGCCTCGAGGAGTCCGCCGAATCCGAAGGCGATGATGATCGCCTGGATGCGAGGGTCGTCGCTGAGGGCGTTGATGACGAGGCGCAGGTCCTCGAACCGGCCGCTGCGCACGGTGAGCTCGTACAGCCAGATGGCGTTGAGGACGATCCACATGATCGGGAAGAGGCCGAAGACGAAGCCCTGCGTGGCCGAGAGCGCGGCGAGGTCGACCGGCATGCGGAATCCGAAGACCGCGACGGCCAGCGCGACGCCGAGGCCGGCGAGTCCGGCCCAGTGCGCCTTCCACCGCAGCACGCCGAGGGCGAGGAACACGGTGAGGAACGGGAGGCTCGCCACGAGAGCGGAGAGCACGATGCTGGCACCGATCGGCGCGAGCTCTGGCGTGTACATGGGGCCCTTCTTCGAACGTCGTTGTCGCGAAGCGTCGACCACTAAGAGGTCTGACCGCTAGCCGAAGGTAACGGGTTGACCGCTACGATGTCAACACTCACTTCCGAAGGCGGCAGGTCATGGCATCCGTTCCCGACGTCGACGACACCGCCGGCGATCTCTGGCTTCCGGTGCGCAAGGCACGCGCGCACGAGCTCGTCATCGAGGTCATCGAGGACCGCATCCTTTCCGGTGCGCTGAAGGTCGGGGATGCGCTGCCCCCTGAGCGTGAACTGGCGGCGAGCCTCGAGGTGAGTCGCGCGGGTGTGCGCGAAGCCGTGCGCGTGCTGGAGAGCCAGGGTGTGCTGCGCTCGCAGCCCGGCGCCGGAGCGGCCGCCGGGACGTTCGTCGCCGCGCTGCCGCGCGAGGCCCTCACCCGGTTCCTGCGGCTGCACGTGGCGCTGTCGAACTTCACGATCCAGGACGTCACCGAGGCTCGCATCGTGCTCGAGCGGGCTTCCGCCGTCTCCGCAGCCCGGGGCCTCGACGGCGCCGCGCGAGCCGAGATCGAGGCGGCGCTCGCCGCCGGCGAAGCCGCGATCGGCGTGCGTGGGGCTTTCAACGAGGCCGACACGCGCTTCCATCTCGCCATCGCCGACGCTTCCGGCAGCAGCCTTTCCGCCGCCCTGACCGGAGCGATCCGCGAGGCCGTGCGCGTCCCCCTGCTCCACGCGATCGAGCGCAACGCGGACTGGCGCGACCAGTCCGCGCTGCTGCAGAGCGAGCACCGGGCGATCGCCGAGGCGGTGTTCGCGGGCGACGTCGACCGGGCCGCCGAGCTGACCGAGGCGCACATCCGCCGGGCGACGTCGGTGCTGTTCGAGGACTAGGCGCCTCGAGCGGACCGCGCGCGCCGCCGCGCGCGCCGTCGTGCGGACTGCGGTCTCGACACGCCGCTGCCGCCGCCGTGGGGCCGGCGTGTCCGCCGCAGACTCTGCAGGACGGCCCGACGCGCGGGCGCGTGCGCCGAGATCCGGGCTACCGCGGGCGGGCGGTGCCGTCGTCCTCCGGCATGCCGTACGAGGCCACGACCCGCTCGAGATACCGCGTGATCACGGCCTGTTCGTCGGCGCTGAAGTCGTCGAGCACGGCATCCACGCCCGCGATCATCGGCGCGAGGCGGCTCATCGCGCGCTGGACCGACGCCTCGGTCGGCACGACGAGCAGGCTGCGCCGGTCGGTGGGGTGGGGCGCCCGTGTGACGTGACCGAGCGCGACGAGACGGTCGATGGCCGCGGTCGTCGCGGCGGTGGTGAGATCGAGGCGGCGCGAGAGCTCACCGGGGGAGAGCGGGCCCGACATCACGAGGTGCCCCATGGCGTCGAGGCCGGTGGGGTTGACCGAGAGTTCCTGCTGCAGCGACTTCTCGAACTCCGCGCCCGCCGTGAACAGGGCACGCACGAGCGCCGTCGCCGGTCGTACGGGGGGAACGCCCGCGGCGGCGGGGGGAGCGGAAGATTCCGTCGCTTCCATGACTGGCATCCTACGTCCGCATTACGCTATCTTCCTTGTATCTCGATATTCGAGATTCTTCAGAATCTAGTGAAAGACGGCGATGAACGGCTTCCTGCGCTTCCTGACCTCGGCCCGCACCTCGTGGATCGTGCTCGTCGTGGCCTTCGCGGGGGTCGCCGCGCTGTTCGCCCTCGGTTCGGGCGGCGATTCCCAGACCGCGCCGGGATCGGGGCTCCCCGACTCGGCCGAGTCCGTCCAGGTCCAGAAGATCCTCGACACCTTCCCGGATGCCGACACCACCTCGGCCCTGCTCGTGTTCGCATCCGACGACGGGAAGGCCTTGCCCGTCGACACGGTCGCCGCGATCCAGAAGAAGGCGTTCGGCGACCTCGTGAAGCTCACGCCCGACGGCTTCATCCCGCCGGCGCAGGTGTCGGAGGACGGCACCGTCGCGCTGCTCGTCGTCCCGCTCCCGCCCGAGAGCGACGTCGCCGCGCAGGCCGACCGCGCCGCCGAGATCCGCACCGAAGCCGCCGACGGACTCAGCGGCGTCCGCACCTACCTCACCGGCCCCGAGGGGTTCGAGGTCGACATCGCCGCGGTGTTCGACGGCGCGGACTTCACGCTGCTCCTCACCACCGTCATCGTCGTCGCCGTCCTGCTGCTCATCACGTACCGCAGCCCGTGGCTGTGGCTCGTGCCGCTCGCGGTGATCGGCACCGCCGACGCCTCCGCCGGGATCGTGGCACGCCGCGTCGCCGCGCTCGCCGGAGTGGAATTGGATGCCTCGGTCACCGGCATCCTGTCCGTGTTGGTGTTCGGCGCGGGAACGAACTACGCCCTGTTGCTGATCGCGCGCTACCGCGACGAGCTGCGCCTGGCCGAGGACCGGCGCGAGGCGATGCGGCGGGCGGTGCGCGGCGCGGGCCCGGCGATCATCGCGAGCGGGTCGACCGTGGCGCTGGCCCTCGCGACGCTGCTGCTCGGCGAGCTGTCCGGCAACCGCGCGCTCGGGCTCGCGTGCGCGGTCGGGGTCATCGTCGCGATGGCATTCGCGCTCCTCGTGCTGCCCGCCGCACTCGTGCTGTTCGGTCGGTGGCTGTTCTGGCCGTACGTCCCGCGCTTCGGCTCGCCCGACGCGATCTCGCGCAGCCCGTGGGGCAAGCTCGGCCGCGGCGTCTCGAAGCGTCCCGTCGTCGTCGCGCTGACCGGCGCCGTCGTGCTCGGCGCCCTCGCGAGCGGACTGTTCTTCGTGCAGACCGGGCTGTCGCAGAACGACCGGTTCCTGCAGAAGCCCGACGCCGTGAAGGGACAGGAGGTGCTCGCCGAGGCGTTCTCGGCGGGTGCGACGTCGCCCGCGACGGTCATGGCCCCGGTGGGCGACGCCCAGGCGGTGCTCGACGCGGCCGGGAAGATCGAGGGCGTCGACTCGGCCCGCGTCGTCGAGGAGACGAGCGACTGGACCCGCATCGACGTCACGCTGAACGCGTCGGCCGAGACGCCGGAGGCGTTCGCCACGATCGAGCGGATGCGGGCGGACTTCGACTCCATCGGCTCCGGTCAGACCCTCGTGGGCGGTCTCGACGCGCAGGCGCTGGACGTCGCCGGCGCGCAGCAGCGCGATCAGAACCTGATCATCCCGCTGATCCTCGTGCTCGTGTTCATCGTGCTCGTGATCCTCCTGCGCGCCCTGCTCGCCCCGGTCCTGCTGCTGATCGCCGTCGTCGCGAGCTTCTTCTCCGCGGTCGGTGCCGCGTGGTGGCTGTTCCAGACGCCGCTGTTCGGCTTCCCCGCGATCGACACGAACGTGCTGTTGTTCAGCTTCCTGTTCCTCGTCGCCCTGGGCGTGGACTACAGCATCTTCCTCGTCACGCGTGCGCAGGAGGAGAGCCGCACCCTCGGCACCACGAACGGCATGATCCGCGCGCTCGCCGCGACCGGCGCGGTCATCACCAGCGCCGGCATCCTGCTCGCCGCCGTGTTCGCCGTGCTGGGCGTGCTGCCGTTGATCACGCTCACCCAGATCGGCGTCATCGTCTGCATCGGCGTGCTGATCGACACGCTCCTCGTGCGGACGGTGATCGTCCCGGCCATGGCCTTCATCGCGGGCGACCGGTTCTGGTGGCCGCGCCGTCCGCCGGTGACGGATGCCGAGGCCGCCGCGGCCGTGGCCGAGCCCGAGGCCCCGCTCACCCGCGCCGAGCGGCGCAAGCGCGAAACGGTCTCCTGAGCCCTCCGGGCCGGGGGACGCCCCCACATACCTCCCGGCCCGGAGCCCCCGTCAGGTGAAGGCGATGAGCCCCGCCCGGGCGGCGGCGACGATGATCTGCACCCGATCTCGGACGCCCCACTTGGTCATGATGCGGCCGAGGTACGCCTTGACCGTGCCCTCGGAAACGATCAGCTCGGCCGCGATCTCGGCGTTGGACATACCGCGCGCGAGGCACCGGAGGATGTCCCCCTCGCGGTCGGTCAGCGGTTCCAGGGCGGGCGCGCCGGCCGGCGTGGGGCGCTCGCGCTCGCGGACGTGGTCGATCAGCAGCGCCGCGATCCGCGGGGACAGTGACGTCGTACCCTCGTGGACCCGGCGGACGCCCGCGACGATCTCATCGGCGGGGGAGTCCTTCAGCAGGTAGCCGGAAGCGCCGGCATGCAGCATCGGCAGGACGGTGTCGACCGTGTCGAAGGTCGTCACCGCGAGCACCCGCACGTCGGGCCAGCGTTCGGCGATCTGTGCGGTCGCGTCGATGCCGTCCATCCGGGGCATCCGCACGTCCATGAGGACGACGTCGGGGCGGTGACGACCGACCTGGTCGAGCGCGTCGCGCCCGTCGCCGGCCTCGGCGACCACGGCGGTGCCCTCCTCGCGGGCGAGGAAGTGGGCGAGAGCCGACCTCACCAGAGGGTCGTCGTCGACGAGGAGCACGCGGATCTCGGCCATGTCGCGAGCCTACCCAGCACCCTCCCTGGACCTTCGGCCAGCGATGTGGTCGAAGGTCCACTGCGGCCGCGTGCGGCCGCCGGGGATCCTCTCAGCGGGGCTACGACCGGGAACACGAGGAGAACCGCATGATGATGATTCGGTCCGGGATCTGGACTGCTCTCTGCCGTCTGCTTGGCCTCTGTTCCTGACGCGTGCCCCCGGGTTTCGGGTACCACGGGGGCACGCGAGTCACAATGGGGCGGTGTCCATCGGCCCGCACGTGACCGCACCACGGGATCGCTCGTGGCTGCGGGCGACCATTCCTCTGACGCGCGTCGAGAAGACGGCGTTCGTCGTCCTCCTGCTGGCCGCCGTCGCGCTGAGCGTGATCTCGACGGTCACCGACCAGGGGAGCGACGGCACCGGCGGGCTGTTCGAGCTCGTCGTCACCGCGCTGTTCGCGCTGTATCTCTGGTCGGCGGCCGCCGGGACCGCGTCGCTCGGCGCGGCACTGGTGCTGTCGTTCCCGGCCGGGCTGTCGCACCAGACGTTCCTGGCGTTCGCGATCGCGGCCCTGTGCGTGGTCCGGCTCGGCACGGGGGCTCTCGTCCTCGGGTACACCGCCACGCTGACCGTGGCCGCCGTGGTGGTGGCCCGACAACCGGCATCCGGTCCATCCGTGGCGATCGGCTTCGTCGTGGTGGCGATCGTGCTGGGCGGCATCGGGCTGCTCCTGCGCGCGGCGCAAGCCCGCGGTGAACGTCTCGACGAGCAGCTGGTGCGCTCCCGCGAGCGCGAGCAGGCCGCGGCCGCTCTGGAGCGTCGCCGCCTCGCGGGCGACCTGCACGACGGGATCGCCCACGACCTGACGGTGATCGCTCTGCATGCACAGCTCCTGGACGATCCCGACGACGCGGTGCGGCAGACCGCTCAGGCGACGATCGGCGTGACCGCGCGCAACGCGCTCGGCGATCTCCGCTACCTCATCGAGATCGCCGCCGACGAGGATTCCCCGACGCCCGGGTTCGCCTCCGACCCCGCGGCCGCGGTCCGCGAGGCCGCGGACACGCTCACCGCAGCCGGGTACCGCGTCGATGTGCAGGCCGCGCCGCTTCCCCGCGCTCCCCGTCGCGTCGGTGTGGTCTTCGCCCGCGTGCTGCGCGAATCCCTGACGAACGTGCTCAAGCACGCCGCCCCCGGTCCGGTCTCGCTGATCGT
Source organism: Microbacterium sp. B19 (assembly GCF_000333395.1). Classification (GTDB taxonomy): domain Bacteria; phylum Actinomycetota; class Actinomycetes; order Actinomycetales; family Microbacteriaceae; genus Microbacterium. Next base: position 3,427 of record NZ_BADA01000110.1, on the reverse strand, counting down.
GCGCGCCGACGAGACCCACGCCGAGCTCACCGTCCGCAACGCCCTCCCCGTGGTGCGCCGCGAGGATATCCCCTCCGCGGGAACGGGCGTCGCCCGCATGGCCGGTCTCGTGCGCGAGGTGGGCGGCGAGCTGCGTGCCGGGCCCGAGGCCGATGACTGGGTCGTGGTGGCGCGGGTGCCGTTGGCCTGACGCTCCGCGGGTGCGGATCCGGGACGCGGGGCTGGCGGGAGGTCGAGCCAGGTGTGGCCGGAGGAGCATTCCGCCGCACGCGGATCCCGCCGTAGCGTCGCGATCCTGCGTCGACGAAAGGACCCCCCATGCGCACTCTCGCCCGGCGACCCCTCACCCCGGCGTCGCGAGCCCTGCTGTTCGTCGGCCCCGCGATCCTTCTCCTGCTCGGGGTCGTGCACGTCGACACCCCTTCCGGGGCGATCGTGGCGTTGCTGTCCGTCGTCGCGCTGCTGGTCGTCACGTTCTGTTCGGGGGTGTGCCTCCGGGCGGGGGAGCGCGGGGTGTCGGTGTCGGTGGTGCCGTTCTGGGGCCGCCGCCTCCGATGGGATCAGCTGGCGCGAGTGGACGTGGAGGAGGTGCGTGCCCTGGAGGACTTCGGCGGATGGGGCGTCACGGGCAGCCATCGCGGCCCCGGCATCCTCGTCAGTATGGGCGAGTCACGCACCGTGCGGTTGACCACCACCGACGGTCGTAGCTACTTCGTCGGACTCGGAGACCAGGCGGTGGACGCGGTGGACGCGCTCCGCGCGTCGGCGCCTCCCTCCGCCGAGGTCCACTTCACGGTGTGAGCGGAACCGAGGCGGGCCCGGAGCCTTCCTCGTCTTCCGGAGCGCTACTTTCGGCGAGCTTCCTGTCATTCGAGGGTCACGCGGGCGAATCCGCGCGTATCGTCTGCCGGAATTGCGATCGGAATGCGGATGGCATCCAGGACGTTCCGTTACTGTCCTTGCAACGTCCGAGTTCGCGGAAGGGGATGCTCGAATGGAGACCGTCTCGGTCCTCGATGTCGCTGGTTACGTCAAGCGTGTCGCGAACGTGGGCCACAGCGACGCGATGAAGCTGCAGAAGCTCGTGTACTACGTGCAGGCGTGGCACCTCGCGTGGACGGGCCGCCCCGCGTTCGACGCTCCTTTCGAGGCCTGGCCGAAGGGCCCGGTGAATCGGGAGGTCTATCGGGTCAATCGCTACGTCCATCGGTTCCCGGATGCCGATCTTCCCGACGAGGTGCGCGAGATCGCCGACTCGGTGATCGAGCACTACGGTTCGCGCACGTCTGGCGAACTGGTCGAGCTGACGCATCGCGACGAGCCCTGGCTCGAGGCCCGCCGTGGCCTCGGCACGGACGAACCGTCGCGGACGACACTGCGGCCCGGCACGATGCTCGACTTCTACACTGAGAAGGCGATTTCGGGCGTCGATGCACCCCAGCGTGTGGCGCACGTCCACGACGCGGATCGCGCGGACGTGCGGGCGGCCGGCCTCCAGGTGAAGGAACAGTGGAGGGAAGGGCTCGCCCTTCTCGCCTCTCGGTGACCGACTACCTCTCGGCAGACGACGTCGTCGACCTGCACGACATGGTCAGTTCCGCTGCTGTCATCTCCCGGACGAAGCTCGAGGGTGCTGTCGGGCGTCCGCAAGCGTCGTGGAACGGCGTGTTCCTGCACGCGTCGATCTATCAGCAGGCGAGCGTGCTCATGCACGCCATCTGCCAAGCCCACGCGTTCGAGGACGGCAACAAGCGCGCCGGCTGGATGGCCGCTGTCACGTTCCTCCGCATCAACGGGGTAGAGGTGTCCCGCATCCCCGCCGAGCAGATGGCGAGCTACATGGAGGAGGTCGCCATGCACGTCCACACGGAGGAAGACACCGCCTACTGGCTCGCCGCGCTGGACCCGCGGAACGCGCGCGAACTCTGACGAGGCTCCGGACCGGGCTCCCCCCGGCCCGGAGCCTCCCGTCACAACCGCGACAGGTGCGCCTGCGCGAGGATCTCGGCCTTGGGTCGCTCGTCCGCGGCGAGCGTGAGCCACGTCTCCACGACCGTGTCCGGGTTCAGCGACAGCGATTGGATGCCACGGGCGACGAGCCACTGCGCGAAGTCCGGGTGGTCGCTGGGCCCCTGTCCGCAGATGCCGACGTACTTGCCCTGCCGCTGGCACGCGTCGATCGCCAGGCCGAGGAGGTGCTGCACCGCGGGGTCGCGCTCGTCGAACGCGGAGGCCATGAGCGCCGAGTCGCGGTCGAGGCCGAGCGTCAGCTGCGTCATGTCGTTCGAGCCGATCGAGAAGCCGTCGAAGTGCTCGAGGAACCGCTCCGCGAGGATCGCGTTGGCCGGCAGCTCGCACATCATCACGACCTTCAGGCCGTTCTGACCGCGGCGCAGGCCGTTCGCGGCGAGCAGTTCGATCACGGCGGCGGCCTCGGCGACGGTCCGCACGAACGGCACCATGATCTGCACGTTCGTCAGGCCCATGTCGTCGCGGACGCGCCGCAGCGCCTCGCACTCCATATCGAAGCACGCGCGGAACTCGGGCGAGACGTACCGTGCGGCGCCGCGGTAGCCGAGCATCGGGTTCTCCTCGTGCGGCTCGTACAGGGGACCGCCGAGCAGGTTGGCGTACTCGTTGGACTTGAAGTCCGACAGTCGCACGATCACGGGTTCCGGCGCGAACGCCGCCGCGATCATCGACACGCCCTCGGCCACGCGCTGGATGAAGAACTCCTCTGCCGAGGGGTAGGCGGCGATCCGCGCGCGGATGTCGTCGGCGAGTTCGCCGTCGAGCCGGTCGAGCTCGAGCAGCGCCCGCGGGTGGATGCCGATCTGCCGGTTGATGATGAACTCGAGGCGCGCGAGGCCGACCCCGGCGTTCGGCAGGCGTGAGAACGCGAACGCCTGGTCGGGCGTGCCGACGTTCATCATCATCTTGACGGGGGCCTCTGGCATCCTGTCGAGCTCGGTGACCTCCTCGGCGAAGTCCAGGATGCCGTCGTACACGACGCCGTCATCGCCCTCGGCGCACGAGACGGTGACCTCCTGGCCGTCCTTCAGGGCGTGGGTGGCGACGCCGGTGCCGACGACGGCGGGGATGCCGAGCTCGCGGGCGATGATCGCCGCGTGGCACGTGCGGCCGCCGCGGTCGGTGACGATCGCCGACGCGCGCTTCATGATCGGCTCCCAGTCGGGGTCGGTCATGTCGGCGACGAGCACGTCGCCGGGCGCGAAGTCCGCCATCTGCTCGATCGAGCTCAGCACGCGGACGCGCCCCGCGCCGATGCGCTGCCCGATCGCGCGGCCCTCGACGAGGACCGCGCTGCGCTCGGCCAGGACGAAGCGGCTCAGGACGTTCGCCGACCCGCGCGACACGACCGTCTCCGGGCGGGNCTGCAGCACGTACAGGTGCCCGTCGATGCCGT
>NZ_BADA01000111.1 GCF_000333395.1 Microbacterium sp. B19 | reverse complement strand
CAGAACAACCTCATCGAGCAAGCAGCGAGCCGATGGTCTACCTGCACGGCGGCTACCACAACACCCTGCCCAAGATCGAAGAAGCGCTGGACGGCAAGGAAACCGGCTACAGCACCACCATCCAGGTCGAGCCGGAAGATGCCTTCGGCGAATACGATTCCGAACTGGTCAAGATCGAACCGGTCGAGCGCCTGCCGCAGCCGCTGGAAGTGGGGATGCAGTTCGAAGGCTCGCCCGATGACGACAGCGAAGAGTCGGTCATCTTCACCGTCACCGAAGTGGCCGACGGCAAGGCCGTGCTGGATGGCAACCACCCGCTGGCCGGCATCGCCCTGCGTTTCGAACTGGCCGTCACCGAAGTGCGCGCCGCCTCCGAGGAAGAAGTGGCCCACGGCCACGTGCACGGCGCCCATGGTCGTCACCATCATCACGATGACGAAGATGAAGGCGAAGCCGGCGATCATTTCCGCAGCCAGCCGCTGAACTGATCCGATATCGCTGCACCGGCCTGGTGGCAAACCAGGCAATGAGTAAGATCTGTTCATACGATGCATGAAAAAACGCCCGCAGAAGCCATCTGCGGGCGTTTTTCTTCATATAGCCGCCAAAAAACACCTTAGCGCCGGTCTCCATCGGCATCCGCTACCGCAAACAGTTGCGGCAATTGCTCATCCATGACGATCTTGAGCCAGCGTTCACCCACGCCGACGTTGCCCAGGTTGCCGCTCCACAGGATATGGGCGGGGGTCTTGTTCTTGCCGCCCTGGGAATGCACCACCAGCACCCGGCCGTGGAACTTGCCGGCCAGTTCCGAAAAC
>NZ_BADA01000112.1 GCF_000333395.1 Microbacterium sp. B19 | reverse complement strand
CCAGGAAGAGCCGCGCGATCGCCTCGGTGTCGAGGCCTGCCACGACCTTCAGCGTCAACGCCACTTGCGCTTCGCGCGAGAGCACGGGATGACAGACGGCGAAGACCAGGCGCAGGACGTCGTCGTCGATCGGCTCTCACATGTCGTCGGCCACCTCGTCGAGGTCGGCGGCGAGGAGGCGGTACTTCCGCACCCGCCGACGAGACGCCCGCCGACGTGGTGGTCACCGAGGCCGAGGCTCCCGCCGCCGCTGACGCCCCGGCCGCCGAGGCTCCGGCCGAGGCGCCCGCCGCCGACGAGACCCCCGCTGTCGACGCGCCGGCCGAGGCCGCGTCCGAGCAGGTCGCCGAAGCCGGCGATGCCCCCGAGACCGACGCCGCCCCCGAGGCCGTGGCATCCCCCTCCGAGGGTGAGAGCACCGAGGAGTCGGCCGAGACCCCGTCGCGCAGCCGCAGCCGCAGCCGGTCGCGCAGCCGCAACCGCAACCGCGCCGAGAACGCCGAGCCCGCGACCGCCGCGGCATCCGCCGCCGAGTCCGACGAGGCCGAGGCTCCCGCACAGAACGGGCAGCAGGCGCAGCAGCAGAACCAGGCGAACAGCCGCAACCGCCAGCGCAACAAGCGTCGCGGCGGGCAGGCGACGACCGGCGACGAGTTCGAGAGCGAGATCGGCGAGGACGACGTCCTCATCCCGATCGCGGGTGTCCTCGACGTGCTCGACAACTACGCGTTCGTGCGCACCACCGGCTACCTGCCCGGCCCGAGCGACGTCTACGTCTCGCTCGGCCAGGTCAAGAAGTACAACCTGCGCAAGGGCGACGCGGTCGTCGGCTCCATCAAGCAGCCGCGCGAGGGCGAGCAGTCCAGCCGCCAGAAGTACAACGCGC
>NZ_BADA01000113.1 GCF_000333395.1 Microbacterium sp. B19 | reverse complement strand
CTCGTCGCAGGCACGCGCCACGCTGTCGGTCAGCTCCTGGTTGAACTGTTCGATGCGGCGCATGCTGAGCACGAACTGCCGGCCCAGCACCATGGACAGGGCCAGCATGGTCAGCGGCGCGGTATAGGGCATCCAGGGCGTGGCGGGGCCGATC
>NZ_BADA01000114.1 GCF_000333395.1 Microbacterium sp. B19 | reverse complement strand
ATACGGCGTGGAAGTCGTACGTGATAAAGGCAATTCCGTAATTTCGATACCAAGCATCTCAGAGGTGCAGTTGGATATCGGCTTTATATTGCATCGCCCGCCGTCGCTATTTGAGAAGTGGAGTTTTATTCGTACTGTGACTATCGCCGAGGACTTATGCTGTTATGGCCGTGGTGCAGAGTCACTGGCAAAGTTTGTACAGCGTGACGAGGAGTTTCTGGCCTCCTTACGTCTTCTGTTAGAGAACTTTCGAAGCGAAATTGTATGGTCTGATTCGCTCTTATATACGAGATTAAGTCCTTATGTCGCTGAAAGCGATGTCACCGGTGGTAGACGATTTTTATCAAACTTTTCACTTCTAGCAGCACGTCTCCAAAAATACGCAAGCCAGGGAATTGGCGTTGATACAGATACAAACGGCTATGGTCCCAGGCACATTCGCCGCTTGGTGTCTTTGTTAATTATCCTGGTAGGAGTGGTTTTTGGGACCGGTATTTTTTACGTTCAAAATATCCGCCATTAAAGCGGCAGGACAGGAAGCTTAAATCCACAGGGATGTCCGCAACCGGCCAAAAGCAGTCGCCTGAAAACTGACGAAAATCCTAATGGCGAGGAACAATTGATGATCAACGGTGAAAAAATTCTAAGAGATATACCGCTGTCAAATAGGCTCGACGCGTTGCTACGCGCGGCTGATATTG
>NZ_BADA01000115.1 GCF_000333395.1 Microbacterium sp. B19 | reverse complement strand
GCGAGCGCTTGGGGTTTCGCGATCGCGAGGTTCTTCGGGTACAGCTCGCCGAAGATCATGGTCACGACGGTGGCGAGCAGCAGGGCCGCGACGGTCCCGATGGCGATCGAGACACCGGCGTCGATCCCGGCACCGCCGAGCAGTGTCCCGATCGACGCGCCGATGAGCGGCTCGGCCACGTACCCGATGAGCAGGCCCGTGACGGTGATGCCTAGCTGCGCGCCCGACAGCATGAAGGACGTCCGCTGCGTGATCGCGAGGACGCGCTTCGCCTGCACGTCGCCCTTCTCGGCGCGTGCGGCGAGCTTCGCGCGGTCGACGGACATGTACGCGAACTCCTGCGCGACGAAGAAGCCGCACGCCGCGATGATCGCGAGCGTCACGATGACGCCGAGGAGCAGCGTCAGAACAGCCGCCAGCATTCGATCTCACCCCCTCTCGAAACGAGGGGGCTCGGAGATCGGCCCTCCTGGTCGGGGGAGGTGCGGGGATGGCTCACGGGGGATTCTCTCTCGTGGGTCGTCGATGCGGTGACGAGCACGATATCCGGCGTCGCTGGGAAACCGCCGTAGCGGCCGGGAACGCGGCCGGGAGCCGCTTCGGAATGGCAGAATGGGTATCCCCGCATTGCCTCGCTACCCGGCGTGGTCCCGCCCTTGCATGACAGGTACGCTTCGGCGCGCCAGAAAAGGACCAGCCGTGGGACGCCTCATCTACCGCGACCGTGCGACGTTCGACATCGACGACCGTCTGCTCGCGCATCTGCGCATCGTGATCATGAACAAGCTGCGCCGGAACGAGGGCTTCATGCTCCAGGTGCCGGTGAACGAGGGGGTGCGTCAGGCGAGCCTCTGGATCCACGCCTCGAACGCCCTCGTGCTGCAGTTCTACGGTGGCCGCGAACCCTCGATCGACCGCGAACTCGTCGACCAGATGATGCACGACGCGAGCGGTGCCGACGGCCTCACGCTGACCGGGTCGGGCGTCGCGTCGCCTCAGACGACGCCGGCCCGACCGACGGCCGCGCGCCCGGCTCGCTGAGTCCCGACGGCCGCGCGCCCGGCTCGCTGAATCGGAGCCGCTGACCGCGGGAGCCGGAGCACGAACACCGCTCCGCTCTCCGCGGGGAGGCATCGCACGTCCCCGCCGTGCGCGCGGGCGATCCCGCGTGCGATCGGCAGACCGAGCCCGACGCCGCCGGAACCCGCACGCGCGGGGTCGAGCCGCACGAGTCGGTCGAAGATGCGCTCCCGATCCTCCGCGGCGACGCCCGGACCGTCGTCGCTGACGCGCACCTCCACGTCATCGCCCGGTGAATGGATGCCGAGGACCACACGCCCGCGGCCGCCGGTGACGCGCGCGGCGTTCTCGACGAGGTTCGACAGCACCTGCGCGATCCGGTCGCGGTCGACGGACACCGGGACCGCGGCATCCGGGATCTCGGTGTCCAGGGTCAGGCCGGGATGCACCAGGCGTGCCCGCGCGGCCTCCGCGTCCACGATCTCGCGCAGGTCGGCGGGAGCGAGCGAGAGCTCCAACCCGCGGTCGACGCGCGCCATGAGCAGCAGATCGTCCACGAGACGCGACGCGCGGGTCCGCCTCCCGCACCACGTGACCGGGGGA
>NZ_BADA01000116.1 GCF_000333395.1 Microbacterium sp. B19 | reverse complement strand
CGCGCTGCTCGTGCTGGCGACGGTGGTCGGCCTCGGCTTCCTGGTGTTCCACAGCGCCCGCGCCGAGCAGACGCTGGGCGACGCGCTCTCGGCACTCGGTCTGGTCTCGAACTGGCGGTTCGGACTCGAGGGGCGCGACTACTTCTCGTCCACCGACGTCTCGCCGCTGCAGCACTTCTGGTCGCTGTCGATCGAGGAGCAGTTCTCGCTCGTGTGGCCGCTCCTCCTGCTCGCCGCCGTCGCGTTCCTCCCCGCGGCCGCACGGCGGGGCCCCGCGGCACGCCGGCTCACCGGCGTCATCGCCCTCGTGCTCGTCGCGGCCTCCGCGGCGGCCGCGGTGCAGCTGACCGCGACCGATCCGGCGGGGGCGTACTTCTCGACGCTCGCCCGGCCGGGGGAGCTCGGCGTCGGTGCCGTGCTCGCCGCCCTCGCGCCCGTCCTCGGCCGGATGGCGGCACCGCTGCGCGGCCTCCTCGCCTGGGGCGGGCTCGCGGTGGTCGTGGCATCCTTCGTCCTCATCGAACCGAACTCTCCGTTTCCCGCTCCGTGGGCAGCGCTCCCGGTGGGCGGTGCGGCGCTCGTCATCGCGGGCGGCATCGGGGGAGACCCGCGCCACCGCCACCTCTTCCCGCTCACCAACCCGCTGAGCGTCGCCCTCGGCAACGTCTCGTACTCGCTGTACCTATGGCACCTGCCCGCGATCGTGTTCGCGGAGGTCCTCCTCCCACCAGGACCCTTCTGGATGCCGATCGTGCTGCTGACCACCGCGGTCCTCACGGTCGCGACGTACCTGGGCGTCGAGCAGCCCATCCACCGTTCGCCGTGGCTCGAGCGGCGCCGTGCCGTGACGGAGGAGGAGCCGGTCGTGCCCGAGCCGCTCGCGCCGGCGCCCGTCTCGCGGTCGGCGGCACTCGCATCGCGCCCGGCCGGATGGGTGCCCGGCCAGCGCTACTACCCCGGTTCGCGTCCGCGGATGACGGAACCGGATGCCGTGCCCCCGGCGCCCGAACTTCAACCGGTGCCGGAACCGCAGCCGGCGCCGGCACCTCCCGCCCCCGAACCGCAACCGGAACCCGCCGTCACCCGCCCCCTCACCTGGGCCGCGTGGCGCGAACGCTTCTCCGCCCGCATGGGACTCGCCGCCGCCGTGCTCACGATCGGCGCGGGGGCGACGATGCTCGCGGTGTTCGTCGCCTACGGCGCTCCTGTCCTGCAGCTCCCCGGTCTCGTCGCCGCGCCGACCGCCGACCCGGCGGAAGTCGCCGATGCCCTGCCGACCCTGCAGGCGCAGCTCGCCGCCGCCGTCAGCGCGGACACCTGGCCCGACCTGCACCCCGGACTCGACGAGGTCATCCGCGAATCGTCGTCCGACAACCGGGCGCACGACTGCTTCACGCCCGACGTGGCCCCCGACCCCGCACACTGCACGTTCGGTGACCCCGAGGCATCCCGTCATCTGTATCTCGTCGGCGACTCCAGCGCGATGGCGTACGCGCCGGCGATCGCGAAGCTCGCGGAGCAGAGCGGGGGAGCGTGGCGCGCGACGACGGTCGGAATGTATGGATGCCGCTTCACCGACGTCCTGATCGAGAGCCGCGATCCGGCGGTCAACGCCGGGTGCGAGACGCGAAAGGCGCAGGTGCGGGCGATGGTCGCCGCCGACCCGGCCGACCTCGTGATCGTCTCGAACGCGTTCACGCTCGGCACGGCGGTGGGCGGGGCGTCGCTCGACCCGACGCAGCTGGCCGCGTCGACGTTCGCGGAGATCGGCGCGTGGGCGCCGGCCGGACGCACGGTCTTCCTCTCCCCACCGCCCCACGGCGCCGACCTGGACCGGTGCTACTCACCCGTGACGGGTCCGTCGGCGTGCCTGGCCGCCGTCGACGACGTGTGGACGCAGATGGAGACCGCGACCGAGGCGGAGGCCGCGGCCACCGGCAACAACGCCATCAGCGCGCTGCCGTTCACGTGCTGGCAGAACGTCTGTCCCGCGTTCGCGGGCGAGACGCCGGTGCGGTACGACGACACGCACCTGACGCCGGCCTTCGCCGAACGCCTGACCCCGATCCTGCAGCAGGAGCTGCAGTCGCGCGGGCTCTACTGAGGCGCGTCAGGCGTCGATGTCGTCGACTCCCGGCATCCAGGACGCGCCGGGCTTGCCCCACTTGCGCTTCTTCGCGATCTTCGCGACGGTCCGGCTGTCGTCCTCGTCGAGGCGGTCGACGTAGAGCACGCCGTCGAGGTGGTCGAATTCGTGCTGCAGGATCCGGGCACGCCAGCCGGAGACCTCGATGCGCACAGGCTCGCCCTCGAGGTCGACGCCCGTGAGGAGCGCCGCTTCCGAACGGCGCAACGGGAACCGCTCGCCCGGGAACGAAAGGCATCCCTCCGACTCCTCGTCGGGGTCGGGGTAGCCGGGCTCGAGCGGACGGATCCACAGCTCGGGGTTGATGACGACCCCGCGCCACGGCTGACCCTCATCGTCCTCGTACGTGTACGTGAAGATGCGCAGGCCGACGCCGACCTGTGGCGCCGCGAGGCCCACACCGGGGGCGGCATCCATCGTCTCGAACATGTCGGCGACGAGCGTGCGGATGTCGTCGGTGATCTCGTCGACGGGTGAGGCGGGGGCGTGCAGGACGGGATCGCCCATGATGCGGATAGGGAGAACGGCCACGTCACCAGCCTATGCGGCGATACGGCGGCTATCGTCGGAGGGTGATTCCGCTCGATGTCTCCCTCACCGACGGTATCGATCAGCTCGTCGGAGTCTTCCGCGATCCCCGCATTCTGCTCGGTATCCCCCTGGCGCTGCTGGGTGCGGTCTTCATGTCTTTCGGCGCGCAGTACCAGCACCGTGGGGTGCAGAAGGTCGAGCGCCTGTCCGGCAAGACGACCGGCGGACTCTCGCGGTCGCAGGTGACGTCGCTGCTCACCCGCCCGTCCTGGGTCGCCGGCACGCTGATGCTCGGCCTCGCGATCGTGTGTCAGCTCGCGGCCCTGTCGGTCGCTCCGCTGATCCTCGTGCAGCCCCTGGGCGCGATCGCGCTGGTGATCACGACGATCCTCAACGCCCGCGTGACCCATCACAAGCCGACGCGGCAGTCGCTCATCGCGATCGCCGCGTGCGTCGGCGGCATCTTCATCTTCGTGACGATCGCGGCGTTCTTCGCGACCGAGCACGTCGTCACCTCGCGCGAACTGCTGATCATCCTCGGCATCCTGGCCGTCGTGGTCGTGGTGTTCGGGGCGTTCTGGTTCCTCGTGCGGCGTCGCGCGCAAGCGCTGTTCTACATCATGGCCGCGGGCGTCATCTACGGTTTCGTCGCGACTCTCGCGAAAGTCATCATCAGCCGCATCCAGGCCGGGAACTTCGAGTGGCTGACGCTGCTGTGCGTCGTGGCGCTGCTCGCCGCGGTCGCGGTCGGCGCGTACTTCGTGCAGACGGCGTACTCGGTGGGCCCGCCCGACCTCGTGATCGCCGGTCTCACGGTCATCGACCCGATCGTGGCCGTGCTCATCGGCCTGTCGGTGTTGGGCGAGGCGTCGACGGCTCCCGCCTGGGCGCTGATCGGCTTCGTCATCGCCGGCGCGATCGCCACGTGGGGCGTCATCCAGCTGACGCGCCACCACCCCGAGGTGGCGGCGGACGGCAAGCCGAAGAAGCCCCGCGTCAGCTGACGGCTGCGCCGCGCCGAGCGCGCACGATCCGGTCGACCGCTCACGTTCCGGTCGACCCGTCCCTGGGCGTTCGACCCGATCGTGGGCCCTCGCGGGTGCGCGGGGCGCCAGATCACGTGACGTGGCCGAGCGCACCCCTCGTGGCGCGCCATCGCCCGTACGGTCGACCGGATCACGTGATCCGGCGGCTTCGGCGACGGGGGATGGATGCCGGTAGGCTCGGAACCCACAGGGGGCGGTGGCCAAGCTGGTCAAGGCAGCGGGCTCATAACCCGACGATCGTGGGTTCAAGTCCCACCCGCCCTACTCTCGGGTCTCCCCGGATCCGTCGGCCCGTGCGTGCGCGGGGCAGACGGGTACCCCCGCGGCTGGAAGGATCGTGGACATGACCCCACCCCGGACGCGACGCATCGCGCTGCCTGCCGTCGCCACGATGGCGGCGCTCGTCCTGGCCGGCTGCGCCGACGATCAGTTCGAGAGCACGCCGTCGGACACGGTGTACTGCGTCGACGAGCAGAACACGATCGTCGACGAGTCCCTCTGCGACGACACGAGCACGGGGCACAGCGGCGGGGGCTCGGCCCTGGCGTGGTTCCTCATCGGCCGCTACTCGGGCGGTCTCCCGGTGGGCTCGCGGCTGGACCCGGCGATGTCCACGTCCCGCTTCGCCGCGAGCGACGGGGCGGCGCGCGCGGCCGCGGGTCTGTCGTCGAGCGGGCGCGTGTCCAACGGGATCTCGGCATCCACGGGCAAGCCGGCCGGATTCGGCAGCGGCTCCGGGGGATCGGGCGGCAAGCCCGGCGGCTTCGGCGGCGACGGCGACGGCGCCCACGGGACGGGCGGCTGAGCATGCAGCGTCGTCTGATCCCGGCGCGTCCCGACTACCTCAGGAAGGTGCAGGAAGCGGGTCTCGTCTACACGCACGAGGACCCGCGGTCCGATCATCCCGAGCTGTACCGCTACTGGCGGGACGATGCCTACTACGAGATGACCGCCGACGAAATCGTCACCTTGGAAGAGGCATCCACGAGCATCTTCCGGATGCTCCAGGATGCCGGGGACTGGCTGTTGTCGCCCCAGGGGGCGTGGCATCTGCAGAAGTTCCAGATCCCGGCCGTCGCGATGCGCGCGGTCGTCGACAGCTGGAACGAGGAGCCGGCGTGCGGCTCGATCCTCGGGCGCTACGACTTCCGCTTCGGGGGCGTCACGCACCCCGACCCCGGCCTGCGGACGCCGAAGCTGTACGAGTTCAACGCCGACACGCCCACCTCGCTCGTCGAGTCGCTCGTGCAGTGGGACTGGTTCGAGGACAACCGGCCGCGGTTCACGCTCGAACCCGGCGGGCAGACGGTCTCGCAGTGGACCAACATGTACGAAGACCTCATCGCTGGCTGGAAGCGGAACCTGGCGCTCATCTCGGCGAAGATCGGCCACGAGCCGGTGGTGTTCTTCGCGTGCAGCGAGGTCGACCCCTCGCACGAGGACGAGATGAACACGCTCGTCCTCCGCGACACGTGCCAGCTCGCCGGCTATCGCGTGGAGACGATCTACATCGAGAACATCTGGCTCGGGGACGACGGCCGCTTCTACGCCGGGCAGGGCGGCGAGCACATCGACGTGATCTTCAAGCTGTACCCGTGGGAGCACCTCGCGCGCGAGGACAACGCCGACGCGATCTTCGCCGATCTGCTCCACTCCGGCCTCGACCGGAACCCCTACTCCGGCGGGACGATCTGGATCGAGCCGCCCTACAAGATGCTGTGGAGCAACAAGGCGATCCTCCCCGTCCTGTGGCACCTGTTCGGTAAGTCCGAGGACGGTCGGAAGTACCTCCTCCCCGCCTGGTTCGACGGCGACGAGCCGTTCTCCGTGAACCGCACCGGCTACGCGCGGAAGCCGATCCTCGCGCGCGAAGGCGCCGACATCACCCTGAATCACCCGAGCGGCGTGCGGATCCGCGGCGAGGAACAGGGCTACGGCGCGGAGGGTTTCATCGTGCAGGAACTCGCGGAACCGCCGCGGTTCCGGCGAAGAGAGGAGGGCGTCGACGTGAGCACCGTGGTCGGCGTGTGGATGATCGACGGCGAACCGTCCGGCATGGCCGTGCGCGAGAGCCGCGGCCCGATCACCGACAACTTCGCCAACTTCCTCCCGCACACGGTCGTGGGTGGCCCGCGATGACCTTCCTCTTCCCTTACGACGACGAGGACGACAGCGCACAGCCGATCTGCCCGTCCTGCGGCATCACGATGCATCCGCTCCTGGATGAGGGAGTGGATGCCGACGAGTGCCGGGAATGCGGCTTCCGGCTGGCGTGGTCGCGGTCCGGCGGACAGGACGACGACGACGGCTGGGACGACTGACCCGGATGTCGGGGGTCGCGTTTAGCGTTCTCGCGTGGCGGAGCGAGTCGAAGCGTGGTGGTCCCGGCGGCAGTGGTCGAAGGGCGCCGACGTGCCCTATGCGGTCGGCGCCTACCGCGAGGCGTGGGCGGCGTTCCCGGCGCTGATCCGGCAGTATCACCCCGACCTCAACGCGGGCATCGCCCTGAGCCAGGTCCCGCCGGCAGCGGACGTCCTGCTGCTGTGGCAGTGCGACTCCGGCCATCGGTTCGCCGCGACGCCGACCGAGCAGCGGCTCCGGCCGGGCCGCGAACGGCGGCGCAGCGCGTGGTGTCCGGAGTGCAGCGAGCTCGCCGCCCCGACCCGCGTCGTGGCGCTGCCGATGCGCGACTCCGTCGACGCGCCGTCACCGCCCCGGCCCGGCGTGCTGCGCGCCCGCAAGCCGAAGAAGACCCCGCCGCTGTGCGACAAGACGCCGAACGTCCCGCCCGGCGAGGCATTCGTCTCGGTGTGCGCGCCGCGCCCGGCCTCGGCGGTGGAGGACCGCGTCCGTGCCGACCTCTTCGCGCGGCTCGCTCTCGCCGAGGGTCTGAACGCCGTCCGCGTCGCCCGCCGGTTCTTCCAGCACCTCGAGGTGTGGCCCGACCTCGTGCTCCCCGAGCTGCGCATCGCGATCGAGTACGACTCGATCGGGCGGCACGGTCTCGAGCACGTCGGCCGACGCGAAGAGGCCGACCGGCGGAAGGATCGGGCCCTCCGCGCGGTCGGCGGGAGGTCGTGCGGCTGCGCACCGCAAGCTTGAAGCCCCTCGGGCCTCACGACCTGCAGCTGGCGGCGTGGAACCGCGCGGCGCTCGACCGGCTGATCGAGACGTTCCGCGGCATCCGGGGTCCGCTGCTGGTGGACGCGTATTCGCGGTGACGGGCGCCGGCTCAGGCCGTGCCCACCCCCGGCAGGATCTCCTTCAACAGGTCGTCCAGCGTCACGACGCCGAGCAGCCGTTCGCCGTCGACCACCGTGGCCAACTGCACGCGACCGCGGCGCATGCGGGCGAGAGCGTCGTACGCCGAGGCATCCGGTCCGAGCACGAGCGGATCCCGCGCGATCGCCGCGGCCGGCGTCGCCGGGGCGACCTCGAGCGTGTCGCGGACATGGGCGACCCGCGCCGCGGCACCGGTTCCGACGAGGATCCGGAGGTGCGTGGATGCCGCAGCCGCGGCCTGCACGTCGGCCGCCGTGGCATCCGCGGGGACGGCCGTGGGCGTCCGGTCGGTGCGGACGATGTCGCCCACCGTGAGCGTGCCGAGCTCGATCGCCTGCGCGATCGGCGCGGAGTACTGCTCGTCGAGGGTTCCCGCGCGGCGCGAGTGGGCCACGAGCTCACGGATCGTGTCGGCGTCCTGCCCGCCGGCGGCCGCCTTGTCGACCGGTTCGACGCCGGACGCGCGGACGAGGCGGTTCGCGATGCGGTTGATCCACAGGAGGAACGGCCGCAGCGGCCAGGTGAGGGAGCGGGCCAGGATGCCGGTCGCCTTCGCCGCGGTCTCGGGGTGCGCGATCGCCCACGATTTCGGCGCCATCTCGCCGATGACGAGGTGCAGGAAGGTCACCACGATCAGCGCCAGGAGGAACGCGAGGACGTCGGCGAGCACCGCGGGAAGCCCCCACTGCGCGAGGACGGGCGCGAGGGCGTAGTCGATCGCGGGCTTCGTGATCGCGCCGAGCAGGAACGTGCACGCCGTGATGCCGAGCTGCGCGAACGCGAGCATCACAGTGAGCTCGTTGACCCCGCGCAGGGCCGCGCGGGCCGAGGCGCTCGTCGCGGCCTCCGCCTCGAGGCGATGGCGGCGGGCGGCGAGCAGCGCGAACTCGACGATCACGAAGAACGCGCTCGCGACGATCAGCGCGGCGGTGATGAGGGTCACGACCCACCAGCTCATCGAGCCACCTCCTCGTCGGACGCCGCCGCAGCGGAACGATCCTGTTCACGCAGGCGAACGACCAGCTGCGAGGGGACGTGGCGATCGACCTCCGCGACCTCGATCTCGAGCCAGCGCTCCACGTCCAGACCCTGCACGACCTCGCCGGTACGCTCGGGCAGGTCGACGCGGACGACCGTGCCGACGCCCGGCAGATCGCCGTGCGCCTCGATCACGAGTCCGGCCGCGGTCTCGACGTCGCCGTCGGCGAGGTCGAGACCGATCAAGCGTTCGAGCTCGTCGAGGTGCAGGTCACCCGGCACCGTCCACGCGGAGTCGCCGACCGGCGTCACCTCGGCGATCTCGACGTCATGCTCGTCGGACAGCTCGCCGATGACCTCCTCGGTGAGATCCTCGATCGTCAGGATGCCGTCGAAGTTGCCGTACTCGTCGACCACGCACGCGAGTTCGTTGCGGCTGCGCCGCATCCGGTCGAGCGCAACGGGCAGCAGCATCGACGTCGGCAGCACGACCGCCGGGCGCATGACGGACGACACGGGGGCCATGGCATCCGGATTCTCGCGGAGGACGTCGATGAGCTCGACGACGCCGACGGGGGAGTCCTCGTCGGCGATCACCGGGTACCGCGTGTGCCCGGCGGCCATGAGGGTGCGCACCTCGCCCACCGTCGTGTCGGGGCGCACCGAGT
>NZ_BADA01000117.1 GCF_000333395.1 Microbacterium sp. B19 | reverse complement strand
GCGATCACATCACGGTGCTCCGGCGCGTGATGGGTGACGACACCGCCGCGGGCGAGGTCGTCTTCACCTTCGACCCGGATGCCGCCGGCCAAAAGGCGGCGCTGCGCGCCTTCGCCGACGAGAAACGCTTCGCGGCGCAGACGTACGTCGCCGTGGCGCCCGAGGGTCTCGACCCGTGCGACCTGCGCCTGCAGCGCGGCGACGGCGCGGTGCGCGCGCTGATGGACAACAAGGCGCCGATGTTCGAGTTCGTCATCGACCAGCGGCTCAAGGACTACGACCTCTCCAGCGTCGAGGGACGCGCGGGCGCGCTCCGCGCCGCGGCCCCGATCGTCGCGGACATCCGCGACCCGGCGCTGCGGCCCGGGTACGTGCGGGTGCTCGCGCGGCGTCTCGGTCTCGACATCCCCGAGGTGCAGAGCGCCGTCGAGCGCGCGGCGCGCGGCGCCGACCGGGCCGAGAAGCGCGACGCGCAGCGCGGGGGAGCCGAGGCACCCGCGCCCGTCGCCGTCTCGGTGACGATGGCGTCGCTCCCGAACACGCGCGACGTCGCCCTCGAGCGCGGCGCGATGATGGCGTTCCTGCAGTACGGGCACCGCATCGAACCCGACCTGTTCCTCCGCGCCCTGCAGACCCCGTTCGGCCACCCCGCCCTCGAGGCGGTGCGGAGCACGTTGGCATCCACGGATCTGTCCCAGCCGGGCTGGGCCGTCGCCGCGGTCGAGGCGGTGCGGGAGCCGTTCCGGACGCTCGCCGCGGAACTGCTCACGGCCGAGTTCCCGGCGCGGAGCGAGGAGGGCGCGGTGGCCTCCGCGAACGACCTCGCGCGCGGACTCCTCGTGCGCGAGCTGGAGCGCGAGAAGAACGAACTGCTGCGCGGCATCCAGCGCGTTCCCGCCGATTCCGAGGAGGGTCGCCGTCTGCGGCTCCGACTGCGCGAATTGGATGCCGACCGGCAGCGGTTGACCGCGGGCTGACGCCCCGCGGCCCATCGGCTGGCGCGGACGCCGCGGGTCGGGGAGGATGTCAGCATGCCCCGGTCCCTCGACACCGCCGTCGCCGTCCGTGCCGACGACCTCTCGCTCGCCCGCAACGGCGTCCGTGTGATCGACGGCGTGACCTTCACGCTCGCGGCCGCGGGCAGCCTGGTCGTCATGGGCCCGACCGGCTCGGGGAAGACGTCGCTGGCCTCGCTGCTCGCGGGTCGTCCCGACGAGGGACTGACCGTCGTCGGGGGAGATGCGCGCGTGCACGGCATCTCAGCGCGGCATCCCGGTCGCGCTCTGCGCGAGTGGACGTTCCACACCGGGTACCTGCCGCAGGGTGCGGGCGCGAACCTGCCGGCGCGACTCACGGTGCACGAGGTCATCTCCGAACCGATCACCGCGCGGGACCGCCGCGTGAACACGCGCGCCCTCGCAGTCCGCGTCGCGACGCTGCTGGACGAGATGGAGCTGCCGCTGGGTGCCTCGCCGAAGTACCCGTACGAGCTCAGCGCGGGCATGCGGCAACGCGTCGCGCTCGCCCGCGCCCTGGTGCTCGAGCCGCGGCTCTTCGTCGCCGACGACCTCTACGCCAACCTCGACGTCGAGGTGCGGCAAGCGGTGCGCGCAGCGCTCACCCGCCGGCGGGACGAGCGCGGAATGGCATCCCTCGTCGTCACGAACGACTCGGACGCCCCGCGCGACCTGGATGCCGATGTCCTCGTGCTGCGCGCGGGCCACGTCGTCGCGTACGGTCACGGCACCGAGGGTCTGCAGTGGACGCCGGACGGCGCGCCCGACCGACGAATTTCGGCCGGCTGATTTTTCCGCTGCGCCGCGGTGCTGTTAGTATCGTCTGGTTGCCCGCCGCCAGGCGGGCATGATCCTCGGTAGCTCAATTGGCAGAGCAATCGGCTGTTAACCGATAGGTTCTTGGTTCGAGTCCAAGCCGGGGAGCGAGAGACCCGCGTCCATCTAACGCGGCTCTCACCCTAGGCCCGGGCTTCCACCCCGGGCCTTACTTTTTGCCCGGATCCTGGTCCGAATCGAGCGCAGTGTCGAGCTCGTCGTCGAGGCGGTGTTCCTCGGCCTCCGCCGGGTTCGCCTCCATGTCGGGGACGATCGAGGTGTCGTGCCGGTCGGTCTTCTGCGCTGCCGGGTCGGGGATGGGGGTGCGGTCCTGTTCGGTCATGCGCTCAGGCGATCACGGACCGCCGCCGCCGTCGAACCCGTTGACAGCGCTTCCTGGTCGGTGCCCTGGGAGCGGTTCCAGTAAGCTCGCTCCGGCCGCATCCGGCGGTCCGAGAGGATGCCGCCGCCCGTGCCCACCGCCCCGACCCGCACGCGTCTCGACCTTCAGGGACTCCGCGCGCTGGCCGTCCTCGGCGTCGTCGCGAGCCACCTGGCGGGGTGGCCGACCGGCGGATTCGCGGGCGTCGACGTGTTCTTCGTCCTCTCGGGGTTCCTCGGCACCGGCATCCTGCTCCGCGATCTCGCGGCCACCGGTTCGATCGACCTGCGCGCGTTCTTCGCGCGCCGGATCCGGGGGCTGCTCCCCGCC
>NZ_BADA01000118.1 GCF_000333395.1 Microbacterium sp. B19 | reverse complement strand
GACGCGTGAACGGGGCTCCCGCCGACGAGGATTCCGGCGACGTCGTCGAGGTCGATGTCGGCATCGGGCTCGCGCTCGAGACGGACCCTCCTCAGCCGCTCGGAGGGCAGGCCCGTGAACCGCAGGAACAGCGCGTATTCCTCGTCCGCGGGGAGGTCCTGCGCGCGGGTCGCGAGGAGCACGAACGGCTTGTCACCGGGGAGGTCCGCGCTCGTCACCCGAGCGAGTCTAGGCGAGGGGTGTCAAGGCGCGGGCGGCGCGCGGGGGCCCGGTCTACGCTGGGGCCATGGCTATTGCACGACTGACCGGAGGCCCGCTCGACGGGCAGGTGATCCCGCTCGAGAACCAGTCCGACGACTCGCTGATCCTTCCCTACAGCGAAGGCCAGCTGGTCTACCGCCGCGAGGGCGGGCTCGAGCACACGGGGGAGTCCGACGGTCCGACCCAGGCGGTCTTCGCCTACGTCGAGGAGACCGAGGACATCAACCCGGACGTCGACGGACGCGACGATTGAGCAAGACCGCGCCGGGTTCGTCGTCGGTCGAGGTCGAGTCGAAGTACGACGTCGAGACCGACACGCCCCTCCCGGACTGGTCGGGTGTGCCCGGCGTCGCCCGCGTGGGTGAGGCCGAGCCGCGCGACCTCGACGCTCGCTACGTCGACACCGCCGGAGCCGACCTGGCGCGCAACGGCGTCGCCGTGCGGCGACGTCAGGGCGGCCCCGACGAGGGCTGGCACATCAAGGCCCCCGCCGAGGGTGGACGCTCGGAGACGCAGTGGCCGCTCGGCGACTTCGGTGACCCGGATGCCGACCCGGTCGTTCCCGACGAGATCCAGGATGCCGTCGCGTCCTGGGCGCGCGGACCGTTCCTGCCCCTCGCGCGCGTGCGCAACCACCGCACCGCCTATGCCCTGCTCGACGCGGAGGGAGGGGTCGTCGCGGAGTTCGTCGACGACCGCGTCCGGGCGCGCGATGAGCGCCGTGGCGTGGAGTCCGAGTGGCGCGAGTGGGAGGTCGAGCTCGGTCCCGCCGGCCCCGCCGACGACGCCGGCCGCGAGGCGCTGTTCGCCGCGGTCGATGCGGCCGTGTTCGCGGCAGGCGGTCGGCCCGCGGCATCCGGTTCCAAGCTCGCCCGCACGCTCGGTCACTGACCTCTTCTCAACGCGAAAGCCCGCCCGGCGAACCCGGGCGGGCTTTCGTCGTGAGGGTGATCAGAGGTTGATCATGTGGCCGACGAGGCCGTGGAACGCCTCCTGCAGACCCTCCGACAGCGTCGGGTGCGTGTGCACGTTGCGCGCGGCCTCGAGCGCGGTGAGGTCCCATTTCTGCGCGAGCGTGAGCTCGGGGAGGAGTTCGGAGACGTCGGGGCCGATGAGGTGGCCGCCGATGAGCTCGAGCGTCTCGGCGTCGGCGACGAGCTTGACGAAGCCGACGGGCTCGCCCAGGGCCGTTGGCTTTGCCGTTGGCCGGAAAAAGGGAACTTCGCGACCTTGATGTCGGGTCCGGCGTCGCGGGCCTGCTGCTCGGTGAGGCCGAAGGAGGCGACCTGCGGGTTGCAGAACGTGGCGCGGGGCATGTTGCGGTAGTCGCCGAGGGTCTGGGTCTCGGCGTTTCCGATGGTCTCGGCCGCGACGACGCCCTGGGCTTCGGCGACGTGCGCGAGCTGGAGCTTCGCGGTGACGTCACCGATGGCGTAGATGTGGGGGACGTTGGTGCGCATGTGGTCGTCGATGTCGATCGCGCCGCGTTCGGTGAGCTTGACACCGGTGTTCTCGAGGCCGAACCCGTCGACCTTGGGCGCGAAACCGATGGACATGAGCACGCGGTCGGCGTCGATGGAGCCGGTGGCGCCGTCCTTGCCGGTGTAGGCGACGGTGACCTTGTCGCCGTGGTCGGTGACGGAGTCGACCTTGGTGGAGGTGAGGATGTCCACGCCGTAGGACTTGTACTGGCGCTGGATCTCCTTGGAGACCTCGGCGTCCTCGTTGGGGAGGGCACGGTCGAGGAACTCGATGATCGTGACCTTCACGCCGTAGTTCGTCAGCACGTACGCGAACTCCATGCCGATGGCGCCGGCGCCGACGATGACGATGGAGCCGGGGAGCTCGCGGTTGAGGATCTGCTCCTCGTAGGTGACGACGTTCTCGGACAGGGTCACGCCGGGGAGGAGGCGGACGGTGGAGCCGGTAGCGATGATGACGTTGTCGAAGGTGACCTGCTCGGTCGACCCGTCCGCCTTGGTGACGTCGAGGGTGTGGTCGTCGACGAAGTGGCCGCGGCCTTCGTACTCGGTGACCTTGTTCTTCTTCATCAGGTAGTGGATGCCCTTGACGTGGCCGGCCGCGACCGACCGGGACCGGTCGAAGGCGGTGCCGAAGTCGAAGTGCACGTCACCCGAGATGCCGAACAGGTCGGCCTTCGCGTGGAACGTGTGCGCGAGGTCGGCGTTGCGCAGCAGAGCCTTGGAGGGGATGCAGCCGACGTTGAGGCACACACCGCCCCAGTACTTCTGTTCGATGACCGCGACCGACAGCCCCAGCTGCGCGCCGCGCACGGCTGCGACGTACCCGCCGGGACCCGCACCAAGAATGACCAGATCGTAATGAGGCATGCCCTCAGCCTATCGTCCGGCGGTGCCCGCGGAGCCGCTTCCCGGGGTGCCCCCGCGGCCTCGCACGACGAACAGCCAGACCACGAGCCCGACGACGACGAGGAGCGCCACGGCGAGCAGGATCCAGGGCAGGGGAGAGGCATCCGAGGTGGTCTCGACCGGTGCCGGGGTCTCGGTGACCGTGACGGTCGGCTGCGGGGTCGAGGCGCTCGTGGGTGTCGCCGTCGGAGTGGGGGTGGGCGTGGGTGTGGGAGCCGCCGGGACGGTGAAGGAGAACGTCCCGTCGATCGGGTGTCCGTCGCCGGAGACGACGCGCCACACCACGGTGACGACACCGGATGCCGGTCCCGCCAGCGCCTGCGTCACGACGGGGCCCGAGACGGTGGGCGCGCCGTCGGTCAGCGCGGTTCCGGCCGCGTCGGTGACCTGGATCACGGTCGCGCCGGCGGCATCCAGGATGTCCGCGCTGTAGGTGAGGGTGATCTGCGCCGGCAACGCGTCGAGCACGGAGTCGGCCGAGGGATCGGACGACACCAGCTCGTCATGGGCGAACGCGGGAGCAGCCGGGAGGAGCAGCGCCGCGAGCGCGACGGCCGCGGCGGCCAGGACGGCGGGCAGGGAGCGCCGACGCGGCGCGGGAGTCGTGATCACGCCACCGACCCTAGCGATCGCCCCTGCATCGGACCGGTGAGCCGTCCCCGGATGAATGACGCACGGGGTGATCCGGACTCGACAGGGCCGACCGGGATCGGTAGGTTCGAGTGTCCCCCCGTCACTGCGAGCCGCTACCCGAAAGCGGTGCGCGTCCCGACATCGGACACACGTATACCCCATGGCCTGCGAGAGGTCGATCGGCCCCTTCGGCTCGGAGGCGGTCGGCTATGGTGGAAATGAAGGAGAAGCCGTGGACGAGACCCGCAGATTCGAGCGCGACGACATTCGACGCGCTGCCGACGCCGCCGCGTCCGACCGCTCGCACGACACGACCCAGACGTTCGGCCATGACGCCGATCTGTCCTTCGTCCCGTTCGGAGCCGACCTCACCGAAGCCGAGCTCGAGGCGATCGACGCCCTCCCCTCGGGTGCCGCGCTCCTGATCGTCCGCTCCGGCCCGACGACCGGTGCCCGGTACCTGCTCGACACCGATGTCACCACCGTCGGCCGTCACCCCGAAGCCGACATCTTCTTCGACGACGTCACCGTCTCCCGTCGTCACGCCGAGATCACCCGCTCGGGCAGCTCGTTCGAGATCGTCGACCAGCGCTCGCTCAACGGGAGCTACGTCAACGGCGAGCGGGTCGACCGTTCGGCGCTGCTCAACGGCGCCGAGGTGCGCATCGGCAAGTTCCGCCTGAACTTCTTCGGCTCGCCCGTCGACCTCCCGCCGGCAGAGCACTGATGGCGGCAGCCCCCGCCCGCGGTCGTCCGGCGGCCTCGGGGCTGTTGAGCATCGGACAGGTGCTGGCGCGACTCACCCCCGAGTTCCCCGCGCTGTCCTCCAGCAAGCTGCGCTTCCTCGAGGTGCAGGGCATCGTCTCGCCGACCCGCACCGAGTCGGGCTACCGCAAGTTCTCGCCCGCCGACCTGGAGCGGCTGCGCCTCGCGCTGACGCTGCAGCGCGACCATTACCTCCCGCTCGCCGTGATCCGCGAGTACCTCGCCGACGTCGACGCGGGCCGCAATCCCGCGCCGCCCACGGCGATCGCGTCCATGACGAACGCGCCGCGCCGCTACCGCCGCGACGAGCTGCTCTCGGCGGCCGGAGCGGCACCGCAGCTCCTCAACGACGCGATCAGCACGGGCGTGATCACCGGCGCCGAGACCTACAGCGAGCAGACCGTGTCGCTGCTGCGCACGCTCGTCGCCCTCGATCGCCACGGCATCGAGCCGCGGCACGTGCGCTCGCTCCGGCAGAGCGCGGAGCGCGAGGCATCCCTCGTCGAATCCGCCCTCGCGGCGCTGCTCCGCCGTCCCGACGCGGCCTCGCGAGCGCGCGCGAGCGAGCTCGCGCCCGAGCTCGCGGCACGTCTGGACGAGGTCCGGACGCTGTTCGTGCGCGAAGCCATCGACCGGATGCTGTCCTGATCGCGACACGCCGACCCCCTCGGCCCGGATGTCGTTGCCGGGGGACCTCCGCTGATCTAGCGTGGGAACAACGAGCCGATGAGGAGGGACGCGAGCATGACCGCTGGCGACGCACTCGGTGAACCCCGGTTCGCCACCGAACTCCTCTTCACCGACGGACTCCCCGAGATGGACGACGACACGGGGTACCGCGGCGCCGTCGCGGCCCGCGCCGCCGGCATCACGTACCGCCAGCTCGACTACTGGGCCCGCACCGAACTCGTCGTCCCCACCGTGCGCGGTGCGAGCGGCTCCGGTTCGCAGCGGCTCTACGGCTTCCGCGACATCCTCGTCCTGAAGCTCGTGAAGCGTCTGCTCGACACCGGTATCTCTCTCCAGCAGATCCGCACCGCCGTCGACCAGCTGCGCGCCGCGGGCATCCGCGACCTCGCGGGCACGACGCTCATGAGCGACGGCGCCTCGGTGTACCTGTGCACGTCGAACGACGAGGTCATCGACCTCGTCAGCCGCGGCCAGGGAGTGTTCGGCATCGCCGTCGGCAAGGTCCTCCGCGAGGTCGAGTCGACGCTCGTCGACTTCGAGTCCGCGACCGAGGCCGTCGACGAGCTCGCCGCCCGTCGCGCCGCGCGCACCGCCTGACGCGCCCCCATACGAAAGAACCCCGGATGCCTGGCATCCGGGGTTTCTCTATCTTCCATCTCTCGCGTGAGAGGTCAAAAATTGTCGCCTGGGGCGGTACGCAGGCGACAAATCTTGACCTCTCACGCGCGCGGGACTGCGCGAGAAGCTACGCCTGGGGGGAGTCGGATGCCACCGGGATCCGGCCGGTGCGGACGATCCGGTCGAGCAGCGCGTCGAAGTCGGCGGCCAGCTCCTGCGCGGAGTCGCCGGGCCACACGTGCAGCGGCTTCGCGGCGCCCTGCGCCTGCTGGAGCGACGTGCGCTCGGGCAGCTGCGGGTTCAGGACCAGCGGGCCAAACATGTCGCGCAGTTCCTTGATGCGGAACTGGTGCTCGATCGACTGCGGGCGCACGCGGTTCACGACGACGCCGAGCGGCTGGAGGCGAGGCGAGAGACCACGGCGGATCTCCTCGATCGCGCGGAGCGCGCGGTCGGCCGCAGCGACGGAGAACAGGCCGGGCTCGGTCACGACGATCACGCGGTCGCTCGCCGCCCACGCCGTGCGGGTCAGCGCGTTCAGCGACGGGGCGCAGTCGATCAGGACGAGGTCGTAGTCGGCCTCGATCGTGGCGAGGGCCTCTTCCAGCTTCCACACGTCGCGCACGCTCGGGTGCGGACCGTCGAAGTTGATGGCCGACGGGCTGCCGATGAGCACGTCGATCGTGCCGGGGTGGACCTTCGCCCAGCCGCTGGAGGTGATCGCCTGACGGACGACCTTCTCCTTCGGGTTGGCCAGGACGTCGGCGATGTTCAGCCGACCGGCGACCTGGATGTCCATACCGGTGGACACATCGGACTGCGGGTCGAGGTCGACGACGAGAGTGCGAACGCCACGTGCGAAGGCGGCGGAGGCCAGCCCGAGCGTCACGGTCGTCTTGCCGACCCCGCCTTTCAAAGAGCTGACGGAGAGTACGTGCACGAGCGTCTACGTTACCTTCCCCTAGGCTGTGAGCACATTCAGCTCCGTCGGCTTGACGTAAGAAAGGGCATGTTCTCGAAAATCCGACTCTAGAGGTACCCCGGGACCGAGCT
>NZ_BADA01000119.1 GCF_000333395.1 Microbacterium sp. B19 | reverse complement strand
ACGGGCGCGCCGTACACGATCGAGGCCGCCGCGTGATTCGGCATGGAGACGTCGAACTGCGCCCCGCACGGGCTGTGGTCCATCTCGCTCGATGAAGGGCTCACGACCATCGCCGGAATGGGGTTCACCACCCTCCGGCTGCCGTTCTCGAACGAGTGCCTGTCGGCGTCCGCGACGTCGTCGATCAACGCGAACGTCAATCCCGGGCTCGACAAGCTGACGCCCCTTCAACTGCTGGACACGGTGATCGCGCGGGCGAAGGCCCACGGCCTGTCGGTGATCCTCGACCGACACCGCCCCGACTCCGGCGCGCAGAGCGAGCTCTGGTACACCGCGCAGTACTCGGAGAAGCGCTGGATCGACGACTGGACGATGCTCGCGGCGAGGTACAAGAACGACTCGACCGTCATCGGCGTCGACCTGCACAACGAACCCCACGGACAGGCGTGCTGGAACTGCGGCGACCCCGCGCGCGACTGGCGCGCAGCGGCCACTCGCGCGGGCAACGCCGTGCTGGCGGTCAACCCGCGGCTGCTGATCATCGTCGAGGGCGTCGAGCGGCAGAACGACGGGTCGAGCACGTGGTGGGGCGGCGGTCTGAAGGACGCGCGCTCCGCACCGGTCACGCTCTCGGTCGCGAATCAGGTCGTGTATTCGCCGCACGACTATCCGGCTTCCGTGTTCGCGCAGTCCTGGTTCTCCGACCCCCGGTACCCCGCCAATCTGGAAGCGCTGTGGGATGCCAACTGGGGCTACCTCGCGAAAGAGAACATCGCTCCGGTGCTCCTGGGGGAATTCGGCACGAAACTCGAGACCGCGAGCGACCAGAAGTGGCTGTCCACCCTCGTGGGCTACCTCGCGAATCGCGGGATCAGCTACGCCTACTGGTCGTTCAATCCCAACAGCGGAGACACCGGCGGCCTGGTCGCCGACGACTGGCGCACCCCGCAGACCGCGAAGCTGCGGGCGCTGGCACCGATCCTCACCCCGGTGCCGCAGCCGACGCCGACCGCGACCCCGAAGCCCACGCCCTCTGCCACGCCGAAGCCGACGGCGACCCCGAAGCCCACGGCGACCTTGACCCCGAAGCCGACAGCGACCGCGACCCCGAAGCCGACGCCCTCGCCGACCCCGACGCCGACCTCGACGCCGAAGTCGACGCGGCCCCTCGCTCCCGCGGCGATCACGGCCACGTGGATCCCGCAGAGCACGTGGGGCGAGGGGTACGTCGCCGAGCTGACGGTGACCGCGACCGGGGGTCCGGTGACGGCGTGGACCGTGTCGTGGTCATCGCCGGGAGCCACCGCGGTGGTCAACGCGTGGGGGATGGTGTGCGGCATCCAGTCGTCGACCGTGACGTGCCGCGGGGACGGGTGGGCGACTGCTCCCGCCCCGGGGCAGACGGTCCGGGTCGGTCTCCAGGTCGCGGCCACCTCGGCGCCGAGCAGCCCGCGGCTGACCGTCACCGCCCGGTGATCCGGCTCGCCGTGGCATCCATAGCTCGCCCATAGGCTCTGCTCGGCACCGGTTAGTGGTCGGCTGCCTACGATGCGCCGGTGACCGCCGCACTCAGCATTCCGCAGACCCCGATCGCCCGGCCCGCCACCGCGATGGCCCCGAAGCAACGCGCGTGGCCGTGGGGTCTCGCCGCCGTCGCCGCGCTCGCGCTGGTGCTGACCTCGTGGCAGGTGTGGGACGGCGCGCCGTCGGACTATTACGCCTCGATCGCGGTGTCGATGAGTCAGTCCTGGTCGAACTTCTTCTTCGGCTCGATGGACCCGGCAGGCACGGTCACGCTCGACAAGATCCCGGGGTCCTTCTGGATTCCCGCGCTGTTCGTGAAGGCGTTCGGTTACTCGGCCTGGACGGTGATCCTGCCCAACGCGCTGGCCGCGGTCGGCGCCGCGCTCCTCACCGCCGTCACGGCGCGGCGCCTCGCGGGTATCCGTGCGGGGCTCATCGCCGGAGCGATCGTCGCGGTCACGCCGATCCTCGTCGCGGTCGCGCGATCGAACCAGCCCGAGGCGTTCTTCGTGCTCGGTCTGTCGATCACGGCGTGGGCGGCGGTGCGCGCGATCCAGGCCCGGAGCCTCGGATGGCTCGTGATCGCCGGCGCGGCGATCGGCCTGTCGTTCCAGTTCTACATGCTCGAGGCGTGGGCGGTCTGGCCCGCGCTGGCCGCCGCGTACCTGTGCACCGCGCAGTCCTGGGGTCGCCGTGTCGGTCACCTGCTGATCGCCGGAGCGGTCAGCGCCGTCTCCTCGCTGTGGTGGGTCGCGATCGTGTCGCTGATCCCCGCGAGCAGCCGCCCGTACATCGGCAGCACGCTGGGCAACAACCCGTGGGAGATGGTGTTCGGCTACAACGGGCTGGGGCGCTTCGGAGCGACGGATGACAGTGCGTCGTACGAGTCGTTCACCCCGCCGTTCTCCGGTAGCCCCGGCGTGCTGCGCCTGTTCAACGCCCAGCTCGCCGGGCAGATCGCGTGGCTCATCCCCGCGGCGCTGATCGCGCTCATCGTGCTCTGGATCCTTCGCTTCCCGCGGGCCCTCACGGTGCTGCTGACGGTGTGGACCCTCACGTTCGCCGCGATGTTCTCCGTCGTCGCCGGGATGCACCAGTTCTACACGGCGGCTCTCGCCGTGCCGCTCGGCCTCGCGGTGGCGACCGCGCTCGCGTGGAGCGCGCGGCAGGGCACGACGTGGCCCGCCGTGACCATCGTGGGCGTCGCTGCGGTCACCGCGGTCGGCATCGGCATCTCGGTCGGCGGGTACAGCGTGCCCGTGGCGCTCGCGCAGGCCGTCGTCGCGATCGTCGCGATCGTGCTGCTGCTCAGCCGGCACCGCGCACGGCTCGTGACCACCGCGGCGATGCTCGTGGGCCTGCTGCTCACGCCCGCGGTCTGGTCGGCCGTGACGATCGCGCACCCCAGTTCCATCAACCCGGTGGCCGGGGGAGTGTCCGAGATGGCGTCGAGCTTCGGCGGCGCGGGCTTCGGCGGTCGCACGGGCGGCGGCTTCCCCGGCGCGCAGAACGGCGCGCAGAACGGTGGGGGCGGTTTCGCGGGCGCACCCAACGGCGGCTCCGGCGGGGGCGGCTTCGCGGGGGCGCCGAACGGCGGAACGGGAGCCCAGGGCGGTACGCGCGACGGCCGCGGCGGGGGCGGCTCCGCCTCCGGGTCGACGGACGGCCGGGGCACGGGCGGCCGCACCGGCGGATTCGGCGCCGGCGCGGGCGGGTTCGGCGGTGACACGAGCGCGCTGCTGTCGTGGCTCGAGACGAACCGGGGCGGAGCGTCCTACCTCGCGGCGACGTTCGGGGCGCAGACGGCGGCGCAGCTCATCGTCGCGTCCGACGGCCAGTCGGTCCTGCCGATCGGCGGATTCAACGGCACGGATGCCGCTCCCACGCTGGAGACGTTCATCTCCCTGGTCCAGAGCGGTGAGCTCCGCTACGTCATCGGCGGTCAGGACCGCGTGGGAGGTCCCGGCGGCGGAGCGTTCGGCGGCAGCGGCTCGGGTGCCGCGACCACGTTGACGAACACGGTCTCGGAGCAGATCCGGGCGTGGGTGCAGCAGAACTGCGAGACGGCGACCGACGCGCCCACGACGGTGTACGTCTGCAGTGCGGATGCCGCCGGCGGCGCCTGACCCTGGGTTCGCTCTCGCGTCAGAGATCGTGCGAGAGGAACGCGACCCCGGCCTCGCGGAACGTGCGAGCGCCGGGCGCGTTCACGTGGTGGCGCCCCGGGATGTCGGCGAACTCGCCCCGCGGCAGGAGTCCCGCCAGGCGCGCGGACTGGTCGTGGATCGGATCCTCGGTCCCGGTGGCGATGAGCACCGGCTGCTGCGGCGGCGACGCGGGATCGGGGTCGGTCTGCCCGAGCCGCATGCCCTCCGCGACGGCGACGAGCGCGCGTAGGTCGTTGCCCGGGACACGGTCGGCGAGCGACATGTAGCGCAGGGTCGTGGCATCCTGAACCGGCTCGCCGTGATCGAGGAACGCGCGGGCCTGATCGACCTGGAGACGCGCGAGCGGGCGACCGTCCGGGATGCCGCCGAGCACCGCGCGCTCGACGTGCTCGGGCGCGTCGACCGCGAGCTGCCAGCCGACGCGGCCGCCGAGCGAGTAGCCGAGGTAGCGCACCTGGTCGAGGAGGTACGTGTCGAGGACCGCGACGAGGTCGGACACGAGCGCGTTCATCTGGTACGACGCCGGGTCGTGCGGCTTGTCGCTGAGGCCGTGTCCGCGCTGGTCGACCGCGAGCACGCGGAACCCGGCCCGCAGCAGGTCGCGCACCCAGCCGGTGTTGACCCAGTTGTCGCGCGTCGACGACCCGAAGCCGTGCACGCACAGAACCGGGGGAGCCTCGGGGTCGCCCCACGAGTATGTCGCCAGGCGGATGTTGTCGCCCACGATCACGAATTGCGCAGGGGGGACCTCGGTGAGGGCGGGCACGGCATCCATTCCGCCGATCCTGGCACAACGGGGCATCGCCCGCGCGGATGTGGTCATAGTGGTCGCATGGGCTATTCGCGCGCCGAGCTGGAGTCGTTCCGGGATGCCACGATCCCCGACCTCGTCGGGCCGGGGCTGCGGCTGCTCTTCGTGGGCATCAACCCGGGGCTCTGGACGGCGGCCACCGGCACTCCCTTCGCGCGTCCGGGCAACCGGTTCTGGCCGGCGCTCGTCGAGGCCGGGATCCTGCCGCGGCTCCCCGCGTACAGCGGGCCACTCGACGACGCCGACCGCGCGATGATCTTCGCGGCGGGCGTAGGGGTGTCGAACCTCGTCGCACGGGCCACGGCGCGCGCCGACGAGCTCGGCCGCGACGAACTGCGCGATGGCGCGCGCGCCCTCGAGACCCGCGTGGCCGCCCTCGCGCCCCGTGCCGTCGCCGTCGTCGGGCTCACCGCGTACCGGCAGGGCTTCGACCGCCCGAAGGCGGTGGCGGGGCGGCAGGACGAGAGCATCGGGGGAGCGCCCACGTGGGTGCTGCCGAACCCCAGCGGCCTCAACGCGCACGACACCGTCGCCTCCCTCGCCCGCGCGTACGCCGAGCCCGCGCGGGCGGCGGGGATCCTCGCGGGCTGACCCCTCCTCCCCAGGGGAGAACGCCGAACGCGGTCGTCGGCGCCGGGCTACGGTGGACCGGGTCGGAAGGGGACGCGCGTGATCGTGGAATTCGAGGGAGAGGTCTTCCGCTGGGCCGCGCGGCTCGACAGCGACTGGTACTTCGTCGCGCTGCCGCTCGAGCTGAGCGAGGCCGTCCGCGAGACGCAGACCTTCCGGCGCGGCTTCGGCGGCGTCCGGGTCGAGGCGACGATCGGAACGTCGACCTGGCGGACCTCGGTGTTCCCGCAGTCCTCGGGCGAGTACGTGCTCCCGCTCAAGCGCGCGGTGCGCGACCGGGAGGGCATCGTCCCCGACGGCATCGTCCTCGACGGCATCGTCCTCGTGCACCTGTCGGTCCTCGACGCCTGACCCGCCCTGGTCGCCGTCGTGCTGCCCGTGGCGCTGGCCGTGTTCGCGGTCCTCAGCGTCGTCCTCGCCGTCATCGACCACCGCCACCACCGGCTCCCGCACGCGCTCGTGCTCCCCGGACTCGCGCTCGCGCTCGCGCTGCTGACCTCCGCGGCGCTCGCCGCGGGCGAGGCCCAACGGGTCGCGGGAGTGTGGGGCGGAGCGGCATCCGCGTTCCTCGTCTGCCTGGTGCTGCGGTCGGCCCGCCCCGCCGCATTCGGCGGGGGAGACGCGACGCTCGCGGCCCTCGCGGGCGCGCACCTCGGCTGGTTCGGACCGGATGCCGTGGCCTCGGGGCTGGCCGCCGGATTCGTGTGCGGCGGGGCGGCCGGCCTCGGCGCCCTCCTCGCCGCCGGCCGGCGCGCCGAGTTCGCGTTCGGCCCGCCGCTGCTCGTCGGGACGTGGTGGGCGCTCCTCCGCGCGGTCGCGTGAGCGGCCGATGTTCGCAGAATCCGACGTTTCTCGCAGATTCCGGCCGAGATCCTGCGAGATCGG
This sequence comes from Microbacterium sp. B19, assembly GCF_000333395.1. Lineage (GTDB taxonomy): Bacteria > Actinomycetota > Actinomycetes > Actinomycetales > Microbacteriaceae > Microbacterium. The sequence goes on along the minus strand of NZ_BADA01000119.1, from coordinate 3,280 downwards.
TACCATTCTGCGAATTCCGGTGCGCGGTCAACCCCGCGGGGGCAATCCGCTGGGCGCGCTTAGCCTGAGGGAATGGCTGACCTCCTCCGTCGCGTCACCGCGTGGGCCCTGCGGCAGCGTCTCGTGCGCGGCTATCTCGTGTACGCGGGGCGGCGCGGACCGATGCTCGCCGACAGCGTGACGTACCGCACGCTCTTCAGCGTCTTCGCCGGTGTCCTCATCGGGTTCTCGTTCGCCGCCGTCTGGCTCGCCGACAACCCCGACGGGCTCGCCGCCCTGACGCGCGCGGTGAACAGCGCGATCCCCGGTCTCGTCGGGCCCGACGGTCTCATCGACGTCGCCGCGATCAAGGCGCCCGCGGGATTCACGGTCGCGGGCATCCTCGGATCCCTCGGGCTCGTCGGAGCGGCGATCGGCGCGATCGGCTCGCTTCGCTCAGCGCTCCGCCAGATCGCGGACGTCACCACGGAGGACACCTTCATCGTCTGGGTGATCCTGCGCAACCTCGCGCTCGCGATCGGCGTGGGTGCCGCGCTCGCCGCCGCCGCGGGCGTGACGTTCCTCGCCACCGCGGGGCTGACGTGGGTGCGCGATGTGCTGGGCATCTCGGCGGACTCGTGGGTCACCGGCATCCTGACCTGGCTCCTCTCGACCCTCGTCGTCCTCGCGCTCGACACGGCCGTCGTGGCCGCCGCGTTCGCGCTGCTGTCGGGCCTGCGTGTCCGGCGACGGACGTTGCTGCGCGGTGCCCTGCTGGGCGGCGTCGGACTCGTCGCGCTCCAGCAGCTGTCGGGGCTGTTCGTCGGGGGAGCGAGCAGCAATCCGCTCCTCGCGACCTTCGCCGCCCTCATCGCCCTGCTCCTGTGGCTGAACCTCTCCAGCCAGGTCATCCTCCTCGCCGGCGCCTACATCACGGTCGGGCACGAGGAGGACGAGGATCGCGAGCGCGCGAAGTTCGGGGCGACGACGCTCGCGCAGTTCCGCGTGCAACGCGCCGAGCGGGCCGTGCAGGCGAACGTCGGCGAATTGGATGCCGCGCGCGAGGCCGAGGCGAAGGAGCGCGAGGCGGCGGCGAAGAATACCGCCCCGGTGTGACCCGCACGCGCGCGTCTAGGGTGGGGACCATGACCGAGCGCACCGCCGCGTACACCGCCGATGCGGTCCGTGCCGCGGAAGCGCCGCTGCTCGCCGCGGGTCGTCCGCTCATGCGCGAGGCCGCCCACGCCCTCGCCGCCCTCGTCATCGACGAACTGGCCGCCACGCGCGGACCCGTCCTCGTGCTCGCCGGATCCGGCGACAACGGCGGCGATGCGCTCTTCGCCGCGGCCGAGTTCGCCGCCTCCGCGACGCGCGTCGACATCGTGCTCACGCGCGACCGCGTGCACCGGGAAGGTCTCGACGCGGCCCTCGCCGCGGGCGCCCGGATCCGGGATGCCTCGGACATCTGCGCCGCCGTCGCCGATCACGTCCTCGTGGTCGACGGCATCCTGGGGATCGGCGCCTCCGCCGACCCGCGGCTCCGCGGCACGTCGCGCGCGGTCGTCGAGGCCCTGCTCCCGGCGGTGGTCGCGGGGCGCGTCCTGGTCATCGCCGTGGACGTCCCGAGCGGTCTCCACCCCGATACGGGCGAAGCGGATGCCGCCGTCCTCCCCGCCGCGACCACGATGACGTTCGGGGCCGTCAAGGCCGGGCTGGTGCGGGGCCGCGGGCCGGAGCTCGCCGGGCGCATCGTCCTCGTCGACCTCGGGCTCGAACCGCAGCTGCGGCGCGTGCGCCCCGCGGTCACCGCGGCCGTGCCGATCGTGCGGACCGCGCCGGCGTCGCAGCCGTAGCCGAGGTCGCGTTCAGCGGGCGTAGCGCTCGACGAACGCCCGCAGGATGCGTCCCGTATCGGTGACCGGCGCGCGTCGTACGGCGGCGAGGGTCAGGTCGAGTTCGTCGGGCGCGAAGTACCCGTACGACGCGTAGGCGTGGATCCGCGTGACGATGCCGTCGACATCGAGCTCGGGGTGGAACTGCGTCGCGTAGACGTTCTCACCGACGCGGAACATCTGCACGGGACACGTGGCGGAGGATGCCAGGAGCGTCGCCGCCGCGGGGAGCGCTGCGATCGCCTCCTTGTGGCCCACGAAGGCCGGGAACGTGTCGGGCAGGCCGACGAGGAGCGGGTCCGCGCGACCGGCGTCCGACAGTGACACGTCCACGACGCTGATCGGCTCGGCGTACGTGCCGTCGATCGGGGCGCCGAGATGGGTGCCGAGCGTGCCGACGCCGTAGCAGGCGCCGAGGAACGGCGCGTCCCGCGCGACGACGCGATCCACGAGCGCCGCCATCTCTGCCTCCACCCGCCGCTGGACCGCCGACTTCTTCCCCCACGGGTCCGACGCGTTGAACGGGCTCCCGCCGACGAGGATCCCGGCGACGTCGTCGAGGTCGATGTCGGGCATCGGCTCGCGCTCGAGACGGACCCTCCTCAGCCGCTCGGGAGGCAGGCCCGTGAACCGCAGGAACAGCGCGTATTCCTCGTCCGCGGGGAGGTCCTGCGCGCGGGTCGCGAGGAGCACGAACGGCTTGTCACCGGGGAGGTCCGCGCTCGTCACCCGAGCGAGTCTAGGCGAGGGGTGTCAAGGCGCGGGCGGCGCGCGGGGGCCCGGTCTACGCTGGGGCCATGGCTATTGCACGACTGACCGGAGGCCCGCTCGACGGGCAGGTGATCCCGCTCGAGAACCAGTCCGACGACTCGCTGATCCTTCCCTACAGCGAAGGCCAGCTGGTCTACCGCCGCGAGGGCGGGCTCGAGCACACGGGGGAGTCCGACGGTCCGACCCAGGCGGTCTTCGCCTACGTCGAGGAGACCGAGGACATCAACCCGGACGTCGACGGACGCGACGATTGAGCAAGACCGCGCCGGGTTCGTCGTCGGTCGAGGTCGAGTCGAAGTACGACGTCGAGACCGACACGCCCCTCCCGGACTGGTCGGGTGTGCCCGGCGTCGCCCGCGTGGGTGAGGCCGAGCCGCGCGACCTCGACGCTCGCTACGTCGACACCGCCGGAGCCGACCTGGCGCGCAACGGCGTCGCCGTGCGGCCGTCGTCGATGTTGCGGAGCCACCCGCCGAAGATCGGGGTCCAGTAGCCGAAACGCACGCGCTGGGGGGAGGTCATGGCATCCATCCTCACCCGTTATCCGGATGCGACGCTCCCCCGCCGCAACGAGGGGTCACGCTGAACGCATCCAGTGTCCAAGACACGCCGCATCGAGACCGCGCGATACGGCGTTC
>NZ_BADA01000120.1 GCF_000333395.1 Microbacterium sp. B19 | reverse complement strand
GGTGGTGGATGACGGTCATGCGGATCCTCCTCGAGATACCCGGTCGTCCGGACAGATCGACCGGGAGCGCGTAGGGGTGTTCACTCCGAATTTGCGGCACAGGGAGGGGCTGGCGCGCATGGCTGATCGTCGCGAAGAACGTCCGGACCGGACAGATCGTCCGGATGCCGCGGATGCCGTGCTCGACCGCGGTCTCCCCACGCTCGCCGAGGTGCTGGAGTCGCCCGCCCTGACCGCGGGTGCGCCGGAAGTGCTGGTCGGCGGCGACGCGCTGTCGAGCCCCGTGCGGTGGGTGCACGTGTCGGACAGTCCCGGGGTCGCGCGGCTCCTCGAGGGCGGTGAGCTGCTCCTGACGACGGCGTCCGCGTGGCCGGCCGAGCCGGCGGATCTCCGCGCCCTCGTCGCCGAGTTCGTCCGCGCGGGCCTGGTCGGGATCGTCATCGAGCTCGGCGCGCACTACCGGTACGTCCCCGCCGTCGTGGTCCAGGCGGCGACGGCCGCGGGCCTCGCGCTGATCGCCCTGCACCGCGAGATCAAGTTCGTGTCCGTCACCGAGCAGGTGCACCGGCGCATCATCGACGACCAGACCGCCGCCCTGCGCGCCCGGGACGAGGTGCGCACGCTCTTCACGTCCCTCGCGCTGCGCGGTGCGCCCGCGGACTACGTCGTGGAACGCCTCGCCCACACGCTTCGCGCGCCCGTCGTGCTGGAGTCGCTCGCGCACGAGGTCATCGTCGCCGAGCTCGCGGATGCCACTCCCGCGGTGCTCGACGACTGGCAGGAGCGGTCGCGTCGGCTCAGCGACGACGGCGACGAGGGTCGCTCGATCGTGGCGGTGGAGGCCCGCGGCATCCGCTGGGCGACCCTGGTGGCGCTCGCGGGACCCGGGCATCCAGCGGGGCGTCGCGCGGTGCTCGAACAGGGGGCGACCGCGCTCGCGCTCGGACGCCTGGCCGACCCGGACGGCGACGACTGGGCCCGCCTCGGCCGCCGCCGGCTGATGGACGCGCTCCTCGGCGGCCGCTACGGCTCGGCGGAGGAGGTGGTCGCCCTGCTCGGTGCCGCGGGTGTGGATCTCGGCCGAGCGGTACTCTTCGGCCTCGCGACCGATGGCGCCACGGCGGCCGCCGTCGAGGCCGCGGCGTCCGAGCTCGGCGGCCGCGCACTCTGCGGAACACCTCGCGGGGCCGCCGAGCGAGCGGCGGGATGGATGCCGGTCCTCGCGGCTCTTCCCGCGTCGACGACGTTCGCGGGGGCGCCCGCCGACCGCTTTCTGGCCCGCCTGCGCGGCGACGGGCCGCCGCCGCGGCTGTCCGTCGGTCCCCGCGTCGAGGGGGCGACGGGGGAAGCCGCCATGCCGCGCCTGCTCGATTCCCTCGAGCAGGCGCTGGACCTCGCCGAAGTGGGCGACCTGCCGGAGGGCGAGGTGCACTGGGTCGTGCGGCATCCGCTCGTCCGGTTCGTCTCCGCGCTGCGCGGCGACCACCGTCTACTCGAGCACGGCGAGAACCTCCTCGCCCCCGTCCTCGCCGCCCCGCCGACGCGGCGTCGCGACCTGCTCGCCGCGCTGTCCGCCGTCGTGGCACACCCCGGCAATCGCACGGCCGCCGCCGCAGCGGCGCACGTCTCGCGCTCCGTGTTCTATCAGCGCCTCGATCTCGCGGAGCGGGTGCTGGGCGTCGACCTCGACGACGGCGAGGTGCTCGCGGCTCTCCACCTCGCGCTCGTCGTGCATCGCGCGCACCGTTCTCCCGGGTCCGTGGACGGACGATGAGCGGGCGGGCTCGCCGGGGCGACGCGCCCGACGGATACGATTGCCCGGACGGCAGGGGCAGGCATGGCGGAAGACCGGACGTGGTCACGGCGCGCATGGACGCGCGCGGTGGCTCTCGCGTCGATCGTCGGTCTGCTCGTGGTCGGGGCGGTGACGGCCCCGGCCGCCTCGGGCGCCGGTTAACCGG
>NZ_BADA01000121.1 GCF_000333395.1 Microbacterium sp. B19 | reverse complement strand
GCCCGGGACGGTCTTGTTCACGCCGGTGACGGGCTGGTTCTCATCGAACGAGGCGATCGGCCGCTTGAACCCGCGCGTCAGGACGATCAGGTACACCACGCCGATGCTGGTCCAGATGAGACCGCCGATCAGCGCGTGCGCGTCGAGGTTCACCCACAGCAGACCCGTGAGCAGCATGCCGATCGCGGGCATCACGATGTAGCGGAAGATGTCGCCCGGCGTCTTGCGCAGGCCCTTGCGGATCGCGAACCACGCGATCACCGAGATGTTCACGAACGTGAACGCGATGAGCGCGCCGTAGTTGATGTACGCGGAGATCTGTTCCAGCGTGAACGCGATGGCGAGCAGGCTCACGACGCCGACGATGATGATCGAGATCGTCGGGGTGTGCGTCTTCGGGTTGATGAACCCGAAGATCCGGCGGGGGAGCACGTTGTTCCGGCCCATCACCATGAGCATGCGCGAGACCGAGGCGTGCGAGGCCAGCCACGAGGCGAGCGTCGCCGCGAAGCCGGCGGCGGTCAGCACGGCCTGCAGCACGGGGCCGCCCACCTGGACGCCGATCTCGGGCAGCGTGCTGTCCTCGATCGCCTCCTGGGGGAAGGCCGTCGAGTCGGGGAACCGCAGCTGCGTGAAGTACGCCGCGACGAGGAAGATGACGCCACCGGCGATGAGCGTGAAGAGGATCGCGCGCGGCATGATCTTCGGCGTCTTGGCCTCCTCGGAGTACATCGACACCGCGTCGAATCCGATGAAGGAAAAGCACACGACCGTGGCGCCGGCCAGGACCGCGCCGAACTGCACGTCGCTGTGGGCGAAGGGCGCGAGGGACACGGGCGTCCCGGCGCCGGCACCGCCGACGAGCTGCACGATCACCATGACCACGAAGACGGTCATCACGAGGATCGAGAAGACCAGCAGGATCATGTTGACGTTCGACGTCCCGCGCATCGTCAGGTAGATGACGCCGGTGACGCCCGCCGTGAAGACGACGACCCAGATCCAGCCCGGGACGTCGGGGAACAACGCCTCCATGTAGCTGCGCAGAATGAGCGCGTTCACCATCGGCAGGAGCATGTAGTCGATGAGGGCGGTCCACCCGACGACGAAGCCGACGCCCGGGTGGATCGACTCGCGCGCGTAGGTGTACGCGGAGCCGGCGCTCGGGATGACGCGCACCATCTTGCCGTAGCTGATGGCGGTGAAGACGAGCACCACGAGGGCGAGCGCATACGCGGCGGGGACGACGTTGTTGGTCTTGTCGGCGACGAGGCCGAAGGTGTCGAAGACGACGGTCGGGGTCATGTACCCCAGGCCGAGCCCCACGATCGACCACAGGCCGAGGGTGCGGGCGAGCTTGGCTCCCGAGCTGGACGGGGGCGCCACGGCGGCGCCGATGTTCTCGTTCGTGGCTTCTCCTAGGAGGGAGGGTCGGAATCGGGTGGATCCGACCGGGCGAGTGGTTGTCGGGGTGGTGCGGCGGTGCACCGCTCCGTTCGGGAGCGGGTGGGGCGGGAGCGGATGCCACCGGGGTGGGGTGGCATCCGCTCCGGGTCAGAGGCGCGTCCAGGCCTCGGTGAGGACGGAGCGGAGGATCTGTTCGATCTCGTCGAATTCCGACGGACCGATGGTGAGCGGCGGAGCGAGCTGGATCACGGGGTCGCCGCGGTCGTCGGCACGGCAGTACAGGCCGGCGTCGTACAGCGCCTTCGAGAGGAAGCCGCGCAGCAGCCGCTCGGACTCGTCGTCGTCGAAGGTCTCCTTGGTGACCTTGTCCTTGACGAGTTCGATGCCCAAGAAGTCCCGTCGCCGCGCACGTCGCCGACGATCGGGAGGCGAGGAGCTTCTCGAGCGGTCAAGCGAAGACGGGGGAGTTCGTACGGGACGTCTCGAACGCCCCTCCTCCTCGAACCGTCGAGGTTCTCCATCGCGACGGCGGACGAGACCGGGTGGCCGCCGAACGTGTAGCCGTGCGGGAACGAGGCGTCGCCGTGCGCGAACGGCTCGTACACGCGGTCGCTCACGATCGTGCCGCCGAGCGGCGAGTACCCGCTGGTCACGGCCTTGGCGAACGTGATCATGTCGGGCTGGTAGCCGTACGCCTCCGCGCCGAAGTAGTAGCCGAGGCGGCCGAAGGCGCAGATGACCTCGTCGCTGACGAGCAGCACGTCGTACTTGTCGCAGATCTCGCGCACCCGCTGGAAGTACCCGGCCGGGGCGGGGAAGCAGCCGCCGGCGTTCTGCACGGGCTCCAGGAACACCGCGGCCACGGTCTCGGGACCCTCGAACTGGATCATCTGCTCGATGCGGTCGGCCGCCCACAGCCCGAACTCCTCGGGCGTCCCTCCGCCGAAGCCGGACTCCGCGGCGCGGTAGTAGTTCGTGTTGGGGACGCGGAAGCCGCCCGGGGTGACCGGTTCGAACATGTGCTTCATCACGGGGAGCCCGGTGATGGCGAGGGCGCCCTGGGTGGTGCCGTGGTACGCGATGGCGCGGGAGATCACCTTGTGCTTGGTGGGCTTCCCCTGCGTCTTCCAGTACTGCTTGGCGAGCTTGAACGCGGTCTCGACGGCCTCGCCGCCGCCGGTGGAGAAGAACACGTGGTTCAGGTCGCCGGGGGCGAGGTGCGCGATGCGGTCGGCCAGTTCGATCGCCGCGGGGTGCGCGTACGACCACAGCGGGAAGAACGCCAGCTCCTCGGCCTGCTTCGCGGCGGCCTGGGCGATCCGGCGGCGCCCGTGGCCCGCGTTGACGACGAAGAGGCCCGCGAGGCCGTCGATGTAGCGCTTGCCGGCGGCATCCCAGATGTGATGCCCCTCGCCCTTGACGATGATGGGGACGCCCGGGCCCTCGGTCATGACGGACTGGCGCGCGAAGTGCATCCAGAGGTGATCGCGCGCCTTCGTCTGGAGGTCGGACTGCAGGTCGATTTCGTGAAGCGTCATCGCGTTCCCCAGTTGTAGAGCTGTCGGTGGAGTTTCAAGTACACGAACGTCTCGGTCGCGACCACGTCGGGCAGCGACCGGATGCGGTCGTTGAGCAGGTCGATGAGGTCGTCGTCGCTCTCGCAGACGACCTCGACGAGGAGATCGAAGGAACCGGCCGTGGAGACGACGTAGATCACGCCCGGCAGTTCGGCCATCTCGGCCGCGATCACGCGGGTGTCTCCCGACACCCGGACCCCGATCATCGCCTGCCGCGCGAAGCCGAGCTGCAGGGGGTCGGTGACGGCGACGATCTGCAGGACGCCGGCGTCCTGCAGCTTCTGCACTCGCTGCCGAGTCGCCGTCTCGCTGAGACCCACGGCCTTGCCGATCTCGGCGTACGAGCGGCGGCCGTCTTCCTGCAGCTGCTCGACGATGGCCTTCGACACGCTGTCGAGGACCGGACGCCGTTCCGCGGAGATGCTCATGATGTGGCGACGGTATCAGCGCTCGTGCCGGTTACTCAATGATGAAATCGAGACTTATTCAGGTGTAACACCGCGGAAACCGTCGTTCCTGGGCCTTTCGGTGCCGAACGGGGCCGGTCGTCCCACCGCGTGCCAAGCTGGGCGGGCGACGAAGGGGAGGGCCGCGCATGGCCGACGGTGACATCAGGGCGGGTCTTCGGGCTGCCCTGGAGCGGGACGACGCGTCGCTGCGCCTGCGCGCGGCGATGGATGCCGGGACCCGCCCGAACGACGCCTTCATCGCCGTGCTGGTCGATCGCTGCGCGGTGGAACCCGACTTCTTCGTCCGCGACATGCTCACGTGGGCGCTCACGCGGCACGACCCCGCACTCGTCATCGCCGCGATCCTGCCCGAACTGGGTTCGCCCTTCCCTCAGGCCCGCAGCCAGGGCCTGCACACCCTGTCGAAGATCGGCGACCCGACCACGTGGGCCGCGATCACGCCCGCCCTCCTGCACGACGAGGAGACCGCCGTGGCGCGCGCGGCGTGGCGGGCGGCGGCGGGACTCGTCCCGGATGCCGAGCGGGCGGCGCTCGCCGACGCGCTCGCGCACCACCTCGGCCAGGGCGACATCGAGACGCGCCGCAGCCTCAGCCGCGCGTTCGTCATGATCGGCGAGGAGGCGCGGGCCGCGATCGACGCGGCGGCGGAGTCCGACGACGAAGCGGTCCGGGTGCACGCCCTCGCGACGCGGGCGCTGATGGACGATCCGGATGCCGGTTTCGAGGGTGCGGTCGACCACGCGCGGCGTGTGAACGCCCAGCGCAACGCGCCGACGGGACCGGCCGCTGGCCCGGACGCGGAGCAGCCGACGCCGGACGCCCCCGGGGAGACGGGGGCGCCCGGCGACTGACCCGTGTCAGGCCAGGCTCGACATCACGTGCTTGATGCGCGTGTAGTCCTCGAAGCCGTAGACCGAGAGGTCCTTGCCGTAGCCCGAGTGCTTGAACCCGCCGTGCGGCATGTCCGAGACGAACGGGATGTGGGCGTTGATCCACACGCAGCCGAAGTCGAGATCGCGGCTGAAGCGCAGCGCGCGGCCGTGTTCCCGGGTCCAGACGGATGCCGCGAGCGCGTACGGCACGCCGTTCGCCATCTCGAGCGCCTCGGCATCCTCCTCGAACGCCTGCACCGCGAGGACCGGACCGAACACCTCCTGCTGCACCAGGTCGTCGTCCTGGCGGAGGCCCGTGACGATCGTGGGCGCGAAGAAGCAGCCGGTGTCGCCGACGCGGTGTCCGCCGGTCGCGACGCGCGCGTGCGGCGGGAGGCGGTCGACGAAGCCCTGGACGCGGGCGAGCTGGTCGGGGTTGTTCACCGGGCCGAAGAACGCGTCGGGGTCGTCCGGCGCGCCCACCTTCACGCTCTCCGCGACGTACGCCACCAGACGCTCCACGAGCTCGTCGTGCAGCGACGCGTGCACGAGGACGCGGGTCGCCGCCGTACAGTCCTGCCCGGCGTTGAAGAACGCCGCCTGCGCGATCCCCGCGGTCGCGGCGTCCAGATCGGCATCCGGGAAGACGATCGCGGGCGCCTTGCCACCGAGCTCGAGGTGCACGCGCTTGACCTGCCGAGCCGCCGACTCGGCGACCTGCATGCCCGCGCGCACCGACCCGGTGATCGCGACGAGCTGCGGGGTGGGGTGCTCCACGAGCGCCCGGCCGGTCTCGCGGTCGCCGAGGACGACGTTGAACACCCCCGCCGGCAGGATCTCCGCGGCGAGTTCGGCGAGTCGCAGGGTCGTCTGCGGCGTCGTCTCGCTGGGCTTCAGCACGACGGTGTTCCCCGCGGCGATCGCCGGCGCGATCTTCCAGATCGCCATGTTGAGCGGGTAGTTCCACGGCGTCACCTGCGCCACGACACCGATGGGCTCGCGGCGCACGTAGGACGTGAACCCTTCGGCGTACTCCGCGGCCGCGCGTCCATCGAGGTCGCGCGCGGCGCCGGCGAAGAAGCGCAGCTGGTCGACCGACTGGTCGATCTCGTCGGCGACGAGCGTCGCGCGGGGCTTCCCGGTGTCCTCGGACTCCAGGTCGGCGAACTCCTCGGCGTGGTCGGCGAGCGCGTCGGCGAGGCGGAAGAGCGCGAGCTGGCGCGCGGCCGGAGTCGTCAGCCGCCACGACGCGAAGGCTCGGGATGCCGCCTGGAAAGCGGCATCCACCTCCTCCTCGGTCGAGCACGGGGCCTGGGCGTACACCTCGCCCGTCACGGGGCTCACGAGGTCGAGGAGCCGCCCGGTCGACGGCGTGAGGACGCCGTCGACCAGGTTCGTCAGCGTCTTCACGCCGCGGCCGCCTCGTCGGCGACGGACAGGGCCTCGTCGATGATGTCGAGGCCGCGGACGAGCTCCTCCTCCGTGATCACCAGCGGCGGGGCGACGTGCACGCGGTTGAAGTGCGTGAACGGCCACAGTCCGGCCTTCTTGCACGCCGCGGCGAAAGCGGCCATCGGGGCGGCGTCCGCTCCGGCGGCGTTGAACGGCACGAGCGGTTCGCGCGTCTCGCGGTCGCGCACGAGTTCGATCGCCCAGAAGAGGCCGCGGCCGCGGACCTCGCCGACCGACGGGTGCTTCTCGGCCATCTCGCGCAGGCGCGGACCGACGACGCGCTCGCCCAAGTCGCGCACGCGCTCGAGGATCCCGTCGCGACGGAACACCTCGAACGTGGCGATGCCGGGTGCGCACGCGAGCGGGTGGCCCGAGTAGGTCAGGCCGCCAGGGAAGGTCACGGTGTCGAAGTGGTGGGCGATGGCATCCGAGATCACCACTCCACCGAGCGGCACGTAACCGGAGTTCACGCCCTTCGCGAAGGTGATGAGATCGGGGACCACGTCGAACGCGTCGACGGCGAACCACTCGCCGATGCGCCCGAAGCCGACCATGACCTCGTCGGCGATGTAGACGATGCCGTACTTGTCGCACAGCGCGCGGACGCCCGGGAGGTAGCCGGGCGGCGGCACGAGCACGCCGTTGGTGCCGACGACGGTCTCCAGGATGATCGCGCCGATCGTCGAGGCGCCCTCGAGGATGATCGTCTGCTCGAGGTGCTCGAGCGCGCGGGCGGTCTCCTCCTCCTCGGAGGCCGAGTGGAACGCCGAGCGGTACGCGTACGGGCCGAAGAAGTGCACGACGGAGGCGTCCGCGGGCTCGTTCGCCCAGCGCCGCGGGTCACCGGTGAGGGTGATCGCCGTGGAGGTGTTGCCGTGGTAGCTGCGGTACATCGCGAGCACCTTGCGCTTGCCCGTGACCAGGCGCGCCATGCGGACCGCGTTCTCGTTGGCATCCGCTCCGCCGTTGGTGAAGAACACCTTCGAGAAGCCCTCGGGCGCCACCTCGGCGATGAGCCGCGCGAGCTCGCCGCGCGTGCCGTTCGCCATCGCGGGCTGGATCGTGGCGAGTTCGCCCGCCTGCCGCTGGATCGCCGCGACGAGGTCGGGGTGCTGGTGCCCGAGGTTCAGGTTCACCAGCTGCGACGAGAAGTCGACGTAGCTGTTGCCGGCGTAGTCCCAGAACGTCGAGCCCTCGCCGCCGGCGATGGGCAGCGGGTCGATGAGCGCCTGGGCGCTCCAGGAGTGGAAGACGTGCGCGCGGTCGTCGGCGCGGACCTGCGCGTCGGCGGCGAGGTCGGGGGAGGTGAGCGTCATGATGCGTTCCTTTCCGGATGCCGTGCGGTCAGTGGTTGCTGGGGAAGCCGAGGCTGATCTGGCTCTCGCTCGGGTCGGGCCAGCGCGTGGTGACGACCTTGCTGCGGGTGTAGAAGTGGATCGACTCCGGCCCGTAGATGTGCGAGTCGCCGAACAGCGAGTTGCGCCAGCCGCCGAACGAGAACGCGCCGACCGGGACCGGGATCGGCACGTTGACGCCGACCATACCGACCTCGATGTCGAACTCGAACTGGCGGGCCGTGCCGCCGTCGCGCGTGAACACCGCGGTGCCGTTGGCGAAGGGGCTGGAGTTGATGAGCTCCACGGCCTCGTCGTAGGTCTTCACGCGGACGACCGAGAGCACGGGTCCGAAGATCTCGTCGTCGTACACCTTCATGCCCGGGGCGACGCGGTCCACGAGCGAGACGCCGGTGAAGAAGCCGTCGCCCTCGAACTGCTGCGTCGTGCCGTCGACGACGACCTCGGCGCCCTCGGCCGCCGCTCCCGTGACGTACGAGGCGACCTTGTCGCGGTGCTCGCGCGTGATGAGCGGACCCATCTCGCTCGTGGCATCCGTTCCGGGGCCGATCTTCAGACCCTCGATACGGGATGCCACCTTCTCGACGAGCGCGTCGGCGACATCGTCGCCGACGGCCACGAGCACCGACACGGCCATGCAGCGCTCGCCGGCGGAGCCGTACGCGGCCGAGACGGCGGCGTCGGCCGCGGAGTCCAGGTCGGCGTCGGGCATGACGACCATGTGGTTCTTGGCCCCGCCGAGGGCCTGCACACGCTTGCCGTTCTCGGCGGCGCGCGAGTAGATCGACTTCGCGATCGGGGTGGAACCGACGAAGCTCACCGCGCGGACGTCGGGGGAGTCCAGCAGTGCGTCGACCGCGACCTTGTCGCCGTGCACGACGTTGAGGACGCCGGCGGGGAGCCCGGCCTCTTCGAACAGCTTCGCGAGGAAGAGCGACGCGGACGGGTCCTTCTCGCTCGGCTTGAGGACGACCGTGTTGCCGCACGCGATCGCCGAGGCGGTCATCCACAGCGGCACCATGACGGGGAAGTTGAACGGCGTGATCGCCGCGACGACACCGACGGGCTGCTTCACGGAGTGGACGTCGACACCGCGGCTGACCTGCTCGGCGTGCTCGCCCTTGAGGAGGTGCACGAGG
>NZ_BADA01000122.1 GCF_000333395.1 Microbacterium sp. B19 | reverse complement strand
CGTCCCCGGCGAGGAACCCCGCGAGGCGTTCGCCGTGCGGAGGCATCGGTGACCTTCGCCGCGGACGTCGACGACGACGAGATCGCGGCCTACGTCGCCAGCGGCGAACCGCTGCTCGTGGCGGGGGCGTTCACCGTCGATTCGCTCGGCGGCGCCTTCATCGAGCGGGTGGAGGGCGACCCGTCCACCGTCGTCGGGATGTCGCTGTCGACCGTCCGCGGGCTCGTGCGGGAGCTCGGTGGATCGTGGACCGAACTCTGGAACCGTTCGTAGACTCCCCCACACGTTTTCCGGCGTTTCTTGTGGAGGTGGGTCAAAAGACCCGCACCACCCGTCGCTAGGCTGGGTGGATGCCGAAGATCGCCAAGGTTCTCGTCGCCAACCGCGGCGAAATCGCCGTCCGTGTCATCCGCGCCGCACGCGATTCGGGCAAGGCCTCCGTCGCGGTCTACGCCGACCAGGATCGGGACGCCCTGCACACCCGCCTCGCCGACGAGGCGTACGCGCTCGACGGCGCCACCAGCGCCGACACCTACCTCTCGATCGAGAAGATCCTCTCGGTCGCCCGCCGCTCCGGCGCCGACGCCGTGCACCCCGGCTACGGCTTCCTCGCCGAGAACGCCGATTTCGCGCGCGCCGTGATCGATGCGGGCCTCGTCTGGATCGGCCCCTCGCCCGACGCCATCGAGGCGCTGGGCGACAAGGTCACCGCCCGTCACGTGGCCGAGAAGGTCGGCGCGCCGCTCGCGCCCGGTACCCCCGGCCCGGTCGCCGGAGCCGACGAGGTCATCGCGTTCGCCGAGCAGGTCGGACTGCCGATCGCCATCAAGGCCGCGTATGGCGGAGGCGGGCGCGGGCTGAAGGTCGCGCGCGAGCTCGACGAGGTCGCCGAGATGTTCGAGTCCGCCACGCGCGAGGCCGTCGCCGCCTTCGGCCGCGGCGAGTGCTTCGTCGAGAAGTACCTCGACAAGCCCCGCCACGTCGAGACCCAGTGCCTCGCGGACGCCGCCGGCAACGTCGTGGTCGTCTCCACCCGCGACTGCTCACTGCAGCGCCGCCACCAGAAGCTCGTCGAGGAAGCCCCCGCGCCGTTCCTCAGCGACGAGCAGATCTCCGTTCTGTACTCGGCATCCAAGGCCATCCTCCGCGAGGTCGGCTACGTCGGAGCCGGCACGTGCGAGTTCCTCATCGGGGCCGACGGCACCATCTCGTTCCTCGAGGTCAACACCCGCCTGCAGGTCGAGCACCCGGTCTCCGAAGAGGTCACCGGCCTCGACCTCGTGCGCGAGCAGTTCCGCATCGCCGAGGGCGAGGAGCTGGGCTACGACGACCCCGCCCCGGTCGGCCACTCGTTGGAATTCCGCATCAACGGCGAGGACCCGGGCCGGAACTTCCTGCCCCAGCCCGGCCCGATCCACGTCTTCAAGACCTTCGGTGGCCCCGGCATCCGGCTCGACTCGGGCGTGACCGCGGGCGACAGCGTCTCGGGCGCGTTCGACTCGCTGCTCGCGAAGATCATCGTCACCGGCCGCGACCGCGCCGAGGCGCTGGAGCGGCGCACGGTCTGGCATCCCTCCCCTCCCTCGTCGCGGAGGCCTCGGCAGCGGGGCTTCCGACGACGTTCGCCGTGATCGGTGAGCCGGCGGTCGAGCCGCCGCCGCTCGTGCAGGTGAACCTGTTCCGGATCGCGCAGGAGGCGCTGACCAACGCCCGCCGGCACGCGGGGCCGGATGCCACGGCCGACGTGCGCGTCCGGTTCGACGACACGTCGGTCGAGC
>NZ_BADA01000123.1 GCF_000333395.1 Microbacterium sp. B19 | reverse complement strand
GCGCCCGCACACACCCGCTCGGGCGTCGCGCACTACCTCGCCGACGACGAGGACGACGCGCTCGACTACGCGCGCACGCTGATCGGCTTCCTGCCGGACAACAACCTCGCCGAGCTCCCGCTGTACGAGACCCCCTTCGAGTTCGAGACGACGGATGCCGATCGGGCGCTGAACACCGTCATCCCCGACTCGCCGAACCAGCCGTACGACATCCACACGGTGATCGACGGGATCGTGGACGGGGCCGACTTCCTCGAGGTCCAGCCGCTCTTCGCGCCCAACATCGTGATCGGGTTCGGCCGCATCGAGGGGCGCACGGTTGGAATCATCGCCAACCAGCCCTCGCAGATGGCCGGCACGCTCAACATCGACGCCGGCGAGAAGGCCTCGCGCTTCGTGCGGTTCTGCGACGCGTTCTCGGTGCCCATCGTGACGCTCGTCGACGTTCCCGGCTACCTGCCCGGCACCGACCAGGAGTGGACCGGCGTCATCCGCCGCGGCGCCAAGCTCCTCTACGCCTACGCCGAGGCCACCGTCCCGCTGGTGACCGTGATCCTCCGCAAGGCCTACGGCGGGGCCTACATCGTGATGGGCTCCAAGCAGCTCGGCGCCGACATCAACCTCGCGTGGCCCACCGCGGAGATCGCCGTCATGGGCGGTCAGGGCGCGGTGAACATCCTGTACCGCGGCGAGATCAAGCGCGCCGAGGAAGCCGGCGAGGACGTCGCCGCGGTGCGCACCCGCCTCGCGAACGAGTACACCTACAACGTGGCATCCCCGTTCCTGGCCGCCGAACGCGGTGAACTCGACGGCATCATCGAGCCCGCCCAGACCCGCGTGTCGATCGCCAAGGCGCTGCGGGCGCTGCGGAACAAGCGGGCGAGCCTGCCCGCCAAGAAGCACGGGAACATCCCGCTGTGAGCGACACCGCACCCGCTGACGCCTCCGAGGCGGTCGCCCGCGTCGTTCGCGGCACGCCGACGCCCGAGGAACTCGCGGCGGCGATCGTCGTGGTCAGCGAAGCGTATGCGCGAGAGACCGCGGATGCCACCGCGGAGGAGGGCTCCGCGCGCTCCCGCTGGGAGCTTTCCGCGCGCGGACTGCGCACCCCCCTGAACCGCGCGGCGGGCTGGCACGCCTTCACCGGCTGACTGTCCCCCGAAATACCTACAGACGCCGCGAGACCGTTCGCGAATACTGGAGGAGCTGGAACGCATCACGCGTTCGGTCGGGCCGCTCCATCGAGCCGGTTCCGGCCACCGCGGACGGTTTTCGGGTAGCCGTTTGCATGGGTGAGGGGCAGGCATTGCCGCCCCTCACCCCTCATTTTTCGCACTCTTCCCCGGATGCAGAAACCCGAACGAGCCCCCTCGGCTTCCTGCCGAGGGGGCTTCTGGTTCCGGCGTGGCGGGTGGGCGGTCAGTGGGGGCGACGGATCTCGCGCCAGAGATCCACGTCGTCCTCGTCCGCACCGGCTCCGACGGTCGCTCGGCGACCGACCACCGTCACGACGATCTCGTGGTGCGGCGAAGAGCGGATGATCACGCGCTCGGAGGTGGCTTCGCGCACGATCCCCGCGAGTTCGGCGCGAATGCCCTCCAGCGCGGAAGGGGGCAGGTCCTCCAGCCCGCCCTCGTCGAACAGCATGACGATCATGCCGCGCCGACGTGCCGCATCGATCTCCGCGCGCACGCCGTCGTCCAGGAGACGCGGACTCCGCAGCTCGTCACGGAGACTCTGCTCCGCCAGCCGAGCGGTGGTCTTCTCGCTCGGACGCAGGTTGCCACCCGTCTCGATCGTCCGGCCGAGCACCGGGCCGGCCACATGGAGCGCTCGCTGCACGTGCAGCCGGCGCTCGCGCTGACGCCCGCTCTGCGACGCCTGCCACGCCGAGGCCGCCTGCTGCAGCTCGGAGAGCTCTTCGGCGTCACGCGCGACCCGATCGAGAGCGACCGTGATGAGCTGCGCGGCCGCCACCCAGACGAGAGAACCGACGAGCCCGAGACTCAGGGCCGAGAGAAGGCCCAACCACACGGACGCGGACAGCGCCAGGAGGCCCGTCCCGATCCACGCCACAACCGGGCGGCGGCGCACCATCACGACCGTCATCAGCGCACCGATGCCCCCGATCACCCACGTGACGAACGGCTGGGCCCGGCCCGCCTCGCTGACCGCGGCGAACGCGGCGTTGGGGACGACGGCGGCCGCGAACAGCGCCAGCGCGATGGCCCAGCGCGGCGGGGAGAGCCGCTCATCCGCCTCCGCATCACCGGGCTCGGGGATGCGTCGGCGGGTCGGGAGGAGGACCCACACCCACGTGATCGGCAGATAGATCACGAGCGCGGCGATCAACAGCCAGCCGCGCTCGACCGTCTCGGGCAGCGTCCACAGCAGGCTCCGGGCGGCGAGGTAGGCCGTGAAGGCGAGGGCGATGCCGGAGAGGATGGAGCGGACGGTCACCAGCGGTCCCCGCTCTCCCACTCGAGGGTCACCGTGGTGCCCGCGGGCGACGAATCCACGCTCGAGCGACCGCCGACAGCCGTCACGCGCGCGATGATCGAGCCTCGGATGCCGAGCCGATCCGCCGGGATCGCGTCGACGTCGAAACCGCGACCCGCGTCGCGCACGCGGATCGTCACGCCGCCCGGATCGGCCGAGCCCATGACCTCCACCGAGAGCGCGGCGGCATCCGCGTGCTGCACGGCGTTGGCGACGGCCTGCATGGCCGCGAGCACCAGCGCGCGGGCGACGCGGCCCGGGACGCGGGGAGTCCCGTCCGGCACGCGCCGGACCACGACGAGCTCGACGCCGAAGTCGCGCGCGGACTTCTCGATGTCGTCGGCGAGGGCCACGGCATCCATCGGCTCGTCACTGCCTTCGAGGGCGTCCTTCTCGGCGTTCGCCAGCCGGGTCAGGGCCTCGCGCGCCATGCTCACGGCGAGAGTGCGTTCGCGCGGGGTGGCGGCGCGCTCCGCGGCGAGCAGGGCACCCAGGACGCTGTCGTGCATGAGGGCGGCGACGGCGACGCGTTCGTGCTCGGTCGCGGCGGTGGCCGCCGCCGACGCGTAGCTCGCGACGGCCCGCGTGCGGGTCTCGTCGACGTTCGCCGCGATCGACCGGTACATCCACGTCAGCGTGACCAGGACGCTGCCCAGCAGCAGCGCGAAGGACACGTCGAGAGCGACGGGCAGGAGGAACTCGGGGCGACCGCCCGCCTGCAGGAGCCGCACCACGCCGAACAGCAGCGGAGCGGCGACGGTCCACGCGACCTGCAACGGCAAGGGGAAGGCGACGACCGTCGCGACCGTGGCGACGTTGATGAGGTAGAAGATCCAGGGGTTCTCGGTCGGCGACGGCGCCTGTCCCCCGGCCGTCGCGAACGGCCACAGCACCAGCGCCACCATGAACAGCACCGCGAACAGACCGGAGAACAACTGCGCAAACCGATTGGCCGCACACGCCACGACCATCGCGACCAACGGCACGAACACACCGACCACCAGCGGGAGGTGCCACCCCGCAGCCTCGTCGCTCGGGCCGAAGGCCGCGACGAACGCCTGGACCCCGAGGACCAGGCACGCCGGGCCGACCAGCAGCGTGATGACGCGCTCGATCCGCTTCTGAGTGAAAGAGCCGGGGTCGTCGCTGGTCTCGCGCGTATGGGGGATGCGTGCCCACGCCTCGTCGAGGACGGAGCGGTCGACGTCAGGCATCGCGGGGCGTCTCGGGCGTCTCGTGGAGGATGCCGTCCTCCATCGCCCGCCGCAGCAGATCGACCTTGGTCGGGGCGGGCCGACCCACCTCGACGTACTTCACACGCACACGGGTGATGTTCTCCTTGGCCGTCGAATACGCCACGCCCAGGCGCTCGGCCACGGCCTTGAGCGGGAGCCCGGCGGCGTACAGCCGCAGCACCTCGCGCTCGCGCGCCGACAGCTGCGCGTCGGCGAACTCGCGGTCTCCGTCGACCGCGCTGGCCCACTCGACGTTGTCGAGCAGCTCGCCGCGCGCGACGGTGTCGATCGCCGCGAGCACCTCGTGGGTGGGCGAGGACTTGCTCACGATGCCCGCCGCACCGGCGGCGAGCGCCTCGCGGACGGCGGCCGGGCGGTCGGCGACGCTGTGGATGATGACGCTCGACCCGTCGCGCACGACCCGGTCGACGTTCTCGGACACGGTGGTGCCGTCGCCGAGAGTGAGGTCGAGCACGACGACGTCCGCCGGAGCCTCGCCCGCGGAGCGGCGCCAATCGAGGTAGGCGGCGACGTTCGCACCCGAGGACACCACGTCGAAAGACCCCGTCTGAGCGAGCGCGGCCTCGAGGCCGAGTCGGACCGATTCATGGTCATCGATGAGGGCGACGCGCGTCATCCCCTTATCGTATCCGCGCTGCCCTCTTCCGAACGGGAGTCCACATCCCCCGATCGGCGGGTCATCGACGGATCATCGGCGCGTCACCGGCGCAGGGCGACGACGGCTTCGACGTGATGGGAGTTCGGGAAGAGGTCGAGGCCGTGCACGCCCCCGTCGGCCCGGTAGCCGTGGACCGCGAACGTCGCGAGATCCCGGGCGAGCGCGACCGGGTCGCACGCGACGTAGACGACCGTCTGCGGCGCCAGCGCGGCGATGCCCTCGACGACCTCGCGGCCGGCTCCCGCCCGCGGCGGGTCCAGCACCACGACGCCGCGCGAGAGGCGTTCGCGCTCGCGCTCGGACGCATCGGCACGCAGACGGCCGACGTAGCGGTCGACACGGGCCGTCTCGGCGCGCGCGCCGACCCACTCGGCGAGGTTCTCCCCCGCGTGCTCCGTCGCCCGCGGGTCGCTCTCGACGCTCACCACGCGCGTGGACGCACCGCCGAGGCCGCCCAACGTCGCCGCGAAAAGGCCCACGCCCCCGTAGAGGTCGAGGTGGATGGCATCCGGATCCAGGTCGCCCGCCGAGGAACGGATGCGATCCGCGACCGCCTCCGTGAGGGCGCCGGCGGCGAGGCGGTGGACCTGCCAGAACCCGCCCGCGTCGACGCGGAAGGAGCGGTCGCCGACGCGCTCCTCCACGACCTCGACCGGCCCCGTGGATCGGGCGCCGTCCGGACGCGGCAGCACGCGGACGCGGCCGTCGGCCGGCTGCACGAGGTCGATGCGGCCCTCGGCGGCGCCGCGCAGCTCGGCCGCCACGCGGGCGAGGTCGGGGGTGGCGAGCGGCAGGTCGGGGGTCTCGACGACGCGGTGGGAGCGCGGCGCGAACGGGCCGACGCGTCCGGCGTCGTCGACGTGCAGGCTCACGCGGGTACGCCAACCGGTGCCGTCGGCGGTCTCGTCCGGACCGGCCGGACGCACCTCGACGGGCAGCTCGAGGCGGCCGACGCGTTCAAGGGATTCCCGGATGACGCGCTCCTTGAGGGCGCGCTGGTGCGCGAGCTCGATGTGGCCGAACTCCGCGCCGCCCACCCGGTCGTCGGGGGCGCGGTCGATCGCGGCCGACGCCCACACGTGGGGGCGCCGCTCGGGAGCGGCGTCGAGGACCTCGAGGGCCTCGGCGCGCCAGAACGCCTTCTTCCGCGTGTCGGTGAGCCGCACCCGCACGCGTTCGCCCGGGAGCGTATCGGGCACGAAGACGACACGGCCCTCGTGCCGCCCGACGAAGATGCCGCCGTGGGCGACTCCGGTGATGTCGAGATCGATGAGGTCGCCGTTCTGCATCCCCTGAGCCTGTCACACGGCGGCACCCCGGGGCCGCGCCGTCGGTAGCGTGGACGCATGCGCGTGTGCCTGGCATCCACTTCTCCCGCCCGTCTGATGCTTCTCCGGCAGGCGGGCATCGAACCGGAGGCCCGCGCCCCGCAGGTCGACGAGGAGGCCGTGATCGCCGAGGTCGAGGCCGCGGAAGGGCGCACCCTCCCCGCCCCGGAACACGTGCTGCTGCTCGCGCGGCGCAAGGCGGCGGACGTGGCGGAGCGGCTCCGCGTCGACGAGCCGTCGTTCGACGGCTTCGTCATCGGCGGCGACTCGATGTTCGCGCTCGGCGACGAGATCCTGG
>NZ_BADA01000124.1 GCF_000333395.1 Microbacterium sp. B19 | reverse complement strand
TGACTCGTGACGGCCCCGTCCTGCGTCCAGTGACCGCTGTTGTGCGGCCGCATCGCGAGTTCGTTGATGAGGATGCGGTCGTCGGAGGTCTCGAACAGCTCGACGGCGAGCATCCCGGTGACCCCGAGGCCTTCCGCGACGGCGATGCCGATCTGTGCGGCGGCGCGCTCGAGCCGCTCCCCCGCCCGGGGGGCCGGAGCGATCACCTCGGCGCACACGCCGTCGCGCTGCACCGTCGCGACCAGCGGGTACGCGCGCACCTCGCCCGAGGGGCGGCGCGCGACCTGCTGCGCCAACTCGCGTGTGAAATCGACGAGCTCCTCGACCAGGAGGGCCCCGCCGTTCGCGTCCTCGGCGAGCGCGGCGAACCAGTCGTCGGCCTCCGTTGCGGCCGACACGACGCGCACCCCCTTGCCGTCGTACCCGCCGCGCGGCGTCTTCACGACGGCGCGACCGCCGTGCGCGTCGAGGAAATCCTGCAGCTGTTCGGCGTCGGAGACGGCCGCCCAGTCGGGCTGCGGCATCCCGAGCTCCGCCATGCGCGCGCGCATGACGAGCTTGTCCTGGGCGACAGCCAGCGGCGCGGGGCCGGGGTGCACGGCGACGCCGGCCTCCACGAGCACCGACAGGACGTCCTGCGGGACGTGCTCGTGATCGAAGGTCAGCACGTCGACGTCGCGAGCGAAACGCAGCACGGTCTCGGCGTCGTGGTAGTCGCCGACGGCCGTGGCCGCGAGGCCCGCCGACATCCCCTCGCTCTCGGCGAGGACGCGGATGTCGATCCCGAGCTCTTCGGCGGGCGCGATCATCATCCGCGCCAGCTGTCCGCCACCGACCACTCCGACTCGCAGCGCCATGCCGCTCCTTCCGTCCCGTCCATTCTGCCTCCGTCGGTCGGCGCCGCGGCTCCCCACCCCTCGCGACGAACGGCATCCGGGCGGAGAAACGCCGCGTGAGCGCGTTTCCCGTCGTGGATGCCGCCTATCGAGAGGGCGTGAGCGGTGGGGCGTCAGAAGTCGACGGAGCCGGAGCCCTGCGACTGGGAATCGCGGTGCGCCAGGATCTGGTTCACCTCGACCTGATCCACCAGGGTTTCGTGCACGAGCACCGCGTGCGGCACGTTCTTCAGACGCATCGGAGGTTCGACGCCGTTGGAGAGCGTGAGCGTCCCCGCACCCCACAGACGCTGCAGGATGCCACGACGCATCTCGATCGCGTACCCGCGCACGTGCGAGACCTCGCGGCTGCGCGACCCGAAGAAACCCGAGCGTTCGATGACGCGGCGCGTCGTGATGGTCCACGATCGCGACAGCCACACGAAGTACGGGAGCACGACGAGCAGCACGAGCACCACGCCGGCGGCGGTCAGCAGCATCCAGTTCTCGAACGGCGCGGGGAGGTTGTCGTAGTAGTACGAAGCCGCACCGGACACGGCGATGAGGACGAGCGCGGACCAGAAGAGCCGTCGCGCGTGTCCGCGGAGGCGCACGATCCGTCGTTCGGGCGCCGCCGCACCGGGGGCCGGCGTCCGCGGGCGCCCCCCGTAGCTGGTCGGCTGGGTCACGTACTCATTCTGCGGGGCCGCGGCTCCCGTGGCCGCCCGCACACGCGGAACGGGCGCGGGTCAGCGCACGTGGACGACGTCGCCCGCGGCGACGACCGTCTCGACCGTGCCGGATCCGACCACGAGACGCCCCTCGGCGTCGAGGCGCTCCGCCCGCCCCTGGACGGTCGTCCCGTCCGGGAGCGACACCGACACGTCGCGCCCGACGGTCGCGCACAGCTTCTCGATGTCGCGGTGCACCCGCGCGACGTCGCCCCTCGACAGCGCATCGAGGAATCCGTCCAGGCCACGCAGATAGTCCGCGAGCAGCCGGTCCTCGTCGACGTCGACGCCGATCGCGGCGAAAGACGTGGCCGTCGAGACCGGGAGGTCGGCGCGCGTCATCCGCGTGTTGATCCCGGCTCCGACGACGACGGTGTCGGGAGCACCGGGGACGACCTCCGCCAGGATGCCGCAGATCTTCCCCCCGTCCACGAGCACGTCGTTCGGCCACTTCAGCTGGGCGCTCGCGCCGTGCCCTGCCAACCGGGTGTCCACGGCCCGCGCCATGGCCGCGCCGGCGGCGAGCGGGATCCATCCGCGCATCTCGATCGGGACCCGCACCGCGTCCACGACGACCGACACGGCGAGCGCGGTGCCCGCCGGCGCGGTCCACGTGCGGTCGAGGCGGCCGCGCCCGGCGCGCTGATCGTCGGTGACGACGAGCGACAGGTGGGGCCAGCCGGTCGGGTCCGCCATGACGGCCGCGACGACGTCGGCGTTGGTGGAATCGGTGGTCTCGACCACCTGGACGCGCGGGCTGACGCCGGCGGCGAGCGGGTATCCGGCAGCGGGGATCGGCATGTGCACACCCTAGACACGACGGCGGGGGCTCGGCATCCACTTGCCTTCCCCGCCCGATCCAGTCCAACGCAGAGGTGGATGGATGCCACAGCGTACGCGCGGGGCCCTTGTGGGCACCCTCCAACATCGGCAGGGAACCGGTCGCTAGGGTGGAAAGCGTGACCGACCAGCCCGATCTCTCCACGACCGCCGGCAAGATCGCCGACCTGCGCACGAGGTTCCAGGAGGCGGTCGTCGATGCCGAGACCGCCGCCCGCACCAAGCAGCACGCGAAAGGCAAGCTCACCGCCCGCGAGCGGATCGAGATGCTCGTCGACCCGGGTTCCTTCGTCGAGCTCGACGAGTACGTGCGCCACCGCACCTCGGCCTTCGGCATGGACAAGTCGCGCCCCTACGGCGACTCGGTCGTCACCGGCACGGGCACGATCCACGGCCGCACCGTCGCGGTCTACGCGCAGGACTTCTCCACCTTCGGCGGTTCGCTCGGCGAGGTCGCCGGCGACAAGATCATCAAGGTCATGGAGCTGGCGCTGCGCAGCGGCATCCCGATCATCGGCATGCTCGACTCGGGCGGCGCGCGCATCCAGGAGGGCGTCGTCGCGCTCGGGAAGTACGGCGAGATCTTCCGCCTCAACACCGCCGCGTCGGGCGTCATCCCCCAGATCTCGATCATCATGGGTCCGGCCGCCGGCGGTGCCGTCTACTCCCCCGCCCTCACGGACTTCGTCAT
>NZ_BADA01000125.1 GCF_000333395.1 Microbacterium sp. B19 | reverse complement strand
GGGATGATGTCGGACTGCGCGCCGACGTCGGTCGAGATCACCGGCACGCCGTGGGCGATCGCCTCCAGGGTCGTCAGTGTGAGCCCCTCGTTGTGAGAGGTCACCACGAGGAGATCGGTCTCCGCGAGAGTGTCATCGACGGGGACCTTGGACGAGCGGCGTTCAATGCGGTGCTCGAGGCCCTCGTTCCGGATGATGTCGTCGACCCACGAGGACATGTCCCCGTCGCCGTGCAGGATGAATCTCATCCCTTCGGCGGCCTCGCCGAGCTTGTTGACCATCTCGACGAAAACTTCGGGCGCCTTCTGCCGGGCCGTGCGGCCGACGAACGACACGGTGAACGGTCGGTCCGAGGCGCGGCGCCGGTACGCCGCCTCCCGCGCGGAGACGGTGAGACCACCGAGAGGTGCCATGACGACCTTGCCGGGCTCGATCCCCTGCACATCGACCATCCAGTCCCGCAGCGATGGGGAGATCACGTGGTGGGTGGTCAGGACATCGGTCACCATCGCGCTGGACACCGGGAAGCCGCCGCCGCGGTATTCGATGATGTGCGTCGAGTCGACGATGGGAACCTGAGGCAGCGACCGTCGCAGCCAGTGCACGCGGTCGTAGAGCCACTGATTGTGGTGCAGCACGACCCCGCGGACGTCGAAATGACGAAGCACCGCACGAAGGAACTGCTCGACGCCCGGCGTCTGGCTGCGCGCCGTGTGCTCGGAGAACGGGATGACGAGCGCACCGTCGAGTTCCGGACGGGTGATCCAGGGGTGGTGCGAGTCCCGGCTGCTCACGACGATCGGCAAGAAGCCCGCCTCGCGGACCAATCTGATCGCTTCGAAAGCCCAGCGCTCCGCTCCCCCGAGCTCGAACCAGTGGAGCCCGATCAGCACGGCCTTGGGGGCACCGGCCGGCGCGGACGCCCCGGGGACGATGGTGCTGTCCTCATGACTTCCGCCGGGCAGGAACTCCTTCTCGTAGTCCCGCCGTTTCACTGCGCGACTGTAGGACCCACGGTGCCGAAGGAGTTCGACGTCACGCGCCTCGTCGTACAGCAGGGGCGCATGAGCGCGCACGGCGCGAAGGATCCGACGCACCGGATCGTGCGCCAGATGGCGGGGCGGGTCGTAGTCCAGCACGGCGTCGCGCGAAATGTAGAGGTGCCGGGTGTCCGACTGGATGAGCCGGTCGGCGGTCTCCTCCCCGGCCGTGTGTTCGCGCTCCTCCGGGCTCACATCGCTTCCGATGCCGAAGCTGAACAGACGCCGGCGGAACACCCGCGACAACCCGTCGAAGCTCGCGTCGTCCGTCGTCCGGGGCTCGAGATCCCACGACCCGTCGTAGGCGTGGACTCTCAGCTCGCGGCCGGGCGCCATCAGCGCATGGAAGTTGAGGGCACCGACGAGAAGACGTCGCTCGCGGAGGGAGAGGTCCGACGGGATCTGATCGCGATCCGTGAAATGAAAGAGAGCCGGCTGACCCAGGACGCTGGCGGGTATCACGAGGCGGGGGCTCCTTCGAGCGGGGAGGGGAACCCGGCGATCCTAGCAAGCCTGACGGGGGGCTCTCTGTGGGCGAGCGGCTAGGATCGGGGAGGCTCACCCGAGCGCCACTCGATCTCCCGCCTCGCCCCGTCCGTCCCAAGGAGCGCAATGTCCCGCACATCGCCCGAGCCCACTGCACTCGTGCAACCGGGCGGCAGCGTTGGACTCGTGGACGTGTTCCGGCGGCGGTACCTGCTGTCGCTGATCGTCCGCAAAGAGATCCAGATCCGGTATCGCGGCTCGATACTCGGCTGGCTGTGGTCGTACGTCAAGCCCCTCGTGCAGTTCTTCGTCTTCTTCATCGCCATCGGCGTCTTCCTGGGGATGAACGGCCGAGTCGAGTTCTTCCCGATCTACCTGCTCGCCGGCAACACGATCATCACGTTCTTCAATGAGGCGTTCTCCAACGGCACCCGCTCCCTCATCGACAACGCTGCGCTGATCAAGAAGATCTACCTGCCGCGCGAGATGTTCCCGGTGTCCAGCATGTTGATCGCGGCGGTCAACGTCCTCCCCCAGATCGTCGTGGTGATCGTGATCGCCATGTTCTACGGGTGGGCTCCCTCGCTGCTGCACATCGGCGCCCTCCTTCTGGCGTTGCTCATCATCGCTCTCCTCGCGACGGGGCTCGGGCTGCTCTTCGGTGCGATCAACGTGACGTTCCGCGACGCCCAGAGCTTCGTCGAGATCATCGTCATGTGCGCCGTGTGGGCGTCACCCGTGATGTACCAGTGGGAGATGGTGGCCAATCAGGTCCCGAACTGGCTGTTCGTGCTGTACCGGCTCAACCCGCTCACGGTCGCCGTCGAGCTCTTCCATTACGGCATCTGGTTCCCGCTGAACCCGAACGGCGGCGAGGTGATCCCGGGTCTCCCCGAGTTCGCTGCCATTGCCGTGGCGATCTCGCTGGCGTTCCTTCTGGTCGGCCAGCTCGTCTTCCGTCGACTGGAGGGGCGCTTTGCCCAGGACCTCTGATCGCGGCGTCTCCGTCGACCCCAGCGTCGTCGTCGAGGACGTCCACAAGGACTTCAAGCTGCGCCACACGCACAGCATCAAGGAGACATTCGTCGCCGCGGTGAAGCGCAAGCCGCTGACGACGGATTTCCACGCGCTGGACGGGGTCTCGTTCTCGATCGCGCAGGGCGAGGCCGTCGCACTCCTCGGGTTCAACGGCTCCGGCAAGTCCACGATGTTGAAGCTGATCTCGGGCGTTCTGACCCCGGACCGGGGCGCCGTTCGCGCCCGCGGCCGCGTCGCCGGGCTGATCGAGGTCGGAGCCGGATTCCATCCCGATCTCTCGGGTCGCGAGAACATCTTCCTGAATGCGGCGATCCTCGGTATGACCAAGCGCGAGACCGAGGCGCGATTCGACGACATCGTCGCATTCAGCGAAATCGAGAAGTTCATCGACACGGAGGTCAAGCACTACTCCTCCGGCATGTTCCTGCGTCTGGCCTTCTCGGTCGCCATCCACACCGAGGTCGACGTGCTGCTGATCGATGAGATCCTGTCCGTCGGCGACGAGCCCTTCCAGCAGAAGTGTCTCGCGAGGATCCGCGAGCTCCACGGCGCGGGGAAGACCCTCGTCGTCGTGAGCCACGACCTCGACATGGTGTCGAACCTGTGCGAACGCGGCATCCTGCTCCGCGAGGGGAAGGTCGTCTTCGACGGCGACAGCAAGCAGGCCGTGGAACTCATGCGTCGCTGAGTTCTGGGGCCGAGAAGGCCTACAGTTCCGCGTGGAGCGCCCACACCCGGTCGGCGGATGCCTCCCAGGCGAAGCCCTTCGCCCGGTCGCCGGCGAGGACGCGGAGGCGTTCCGCGTCCGGCCCGAGGGCGCGCGTGAGCGCGTCCCCGAAGCCGTCCTCGCCCGCGAAGAGGGCTGCTTCGGCCAGCACCTCTCTATGGACGGCCGTGTCGGCGGCCACGATGGGAACCCCGACGGCGAGCGCGTCGACCGCGCGCCAGGGCCAGTCCGTGCGGGTGCTCGGCGCGAGCAGCACGACCGCGTGCGAGAGCACCGCGGCGCGGTCCCAACGGTCGAGCGACCCGCGCGCATGGACCCGAGCCTCGGGGATGCCTGCCGCCGAGGCCAGTTCGGCGACTGCCGGCTCCTCGCCCTCGGGGACGTCGAGCACCACGACGTCGCCGTCCCACCCCGCCGCGGACACACCCGCGAACGCGGCACTCAGCCCGTCGGAGGCGACGGATCCCCCGGAGACGAGCAGGAAGGACGCCGGCAGGTCGAGCGCACGTAGTCGGCCCACGGCATCCGAGGGCACACGGAAGCCCGCGGCGGGAGCCCCGCCGACGACGCGGACCTTCGCGACGAGTTTCGCCTTTGCGACCGCGGCGAGGCGGTCGGCCATCGCGTGCGACGGCACGACGACGGCGTCGGCGTGCTTGCCGATCCGCGACAGCAGGGCGCGGGCGGCGAGCAGTTCGGTCCTGGGGAGCTCCTCGGGCGTCTCCCACGCGCGCAGGTCCCACAGCGTCACGACGATCTGGTGCGTCTCGTTGACGCGGTCGTGGCGGACGAGGGGCGCGAGCGACGTCGGCGAGTGGATGAGACCCCGGCCGATCCCGGGAGCCACACCGAGCTGCCAGGATGCCGCGAGCTCGCGCCGACGCATAGAAAGGCGCGTCTCGGAGGAGAGGCCGACGACGCCCGCGTCCTCGGGCAGCCCGGGGGCGGGAACGATCGCGCCGACATCGCAGCCGCGCGGGGCGGTGTCGATCAACGCCTGCGTGAGCGACGCGGACGCCTCCTCGAGGTCACGAGAGGTCGGGGCGACCAGCTGGTCGAGGACGACGCGAAGGGTGACGGTCACGGCGCGGGGCTCTCCGTGTCGGTGGGCGGGTGGAGCTTGTCCTGCACGATCTGCTTCACCTGGTCGTAGTCCGGGTGGAATTCGTCGACACCGCCCGCAGGAGTGAGCTCGATCGTCGTGACCGGCTGCTCCTTGGCCTTCAGCGCGAGGTCGACCAGCGTGGGGGCCATCAGGCCCTGCGGGAGATCCGTCTTGAGAAGGTTCGTGCCGGCGGCAGCTACTTGCTGGAAGTGCTGGAGCACGTTCTGGGGCGTGAACTGCGCGAGGATGGCTTCCTGCAGCTGGCGCTGGCGCCGCATGCGGTCGAAGTCGCTGGTCGTGTACCGCGACCGCGCGTACCACTGAGCGGTGTCCCCGTCCATGTGCTGCGCGCCGGGCTCGATCCACCCGAAAGCCCAGTCGTCGACCGGCTGACCGTCATACCCCGGACCACCCTTGGGCAACCGCTCGTCGACGGTGATATCGACGCCCCCGAGCGCATCGACGAGGTCGGCGAAGCCCTTCATGTCGAGCAGGACGTAATACGGGATCTTGATGCCGAGGATGCCCTCGGCGGCGTCTTTGGTGGCCTCGATGCCGGGCTCCGAACCGTTCTTGACGGCGTCCGGATAGAGCACGTTCCCGTCCTGGCACACTTCCACCTCGGTGCGCAGCTGATTGATGCCACTCCCCCATCCGCACGTCTCGCCGAACTTGCCGGTGTGACCGTCGGGGTACTCGTCCTGCATGGGTCCGGGAGCGAACGGGAAGTCCGGCATGTCGCGCGGGATGCCGGTGATCGTGACGGCTCCCGTGGCGGCATTGATGGAGGCGACCGAGATCGAGTCGAACCGCATCGAGTCGCGCCCCTCGCCCGAATCCCCACCGAGCAGAAGGATGTTGTAGTACCCGTCGGAGGGCGGGACGACGGGGGCGGACTGGGCGAAGATCTGCGCGAACGAATCCCGCGTGGTTCCCGCCGCCTGGGCCGCCCACGCCGCCCCGGAACCGGTGAGGACGAGGAGCCCGACGGAGACGACGGCCATCGCCCAGCGGGCGATCGGCCCGGTCCGGACGAGCCGGACGAGACGCAGGGTATCGATGGTGAGGACGATCCACACCACGACGTAGCCGACGAGAACCACCTGCACCAGGGTGAGTGGCACCCAGCGGAACCACGACAGGAAGTCCGGGATGAACGACCCGGTCGCCAGGGCGAAGAGGCCACTGGGCCAGAGCAGCGCCCCGAGCGCGGCGAGAATCAGGACCGCCCAGAGGAACAGCGTGGTCGCGAGACCGAATCGACCGAGGCGGCGGTTGCCCGCCAGGACCTGCGCCGATCCCGGCAGCAGGAAGTTGAGGGCGATCAGCCACCATCCACGGCGCGTCATGACCTGACGAGACGAAGCGTCGGGGTGGCGCATCGGCTGCGATTCCACGACCGTCGCGCGCGCCCGCGGCCGGGCCGGGGCGATCACGCTCACAGCGCGTCCTTCAGCCGGCGGTTCTTCTCCTCCACCTGCGCCTCGAGGTCGGCGGCGTACTGCTCCACGCGGTCTCCGATCTCGGCATTCGTCGATCCGAGAATGCGGGCGGCCAGGAGACCGGCGTTCTTGGCCCCGTTGATCGACACGGTCGCCACGGGGATGCCGGCCGGCATCTGGACGATGCTGAGGAGGGAATCGAGGCCGTCGAGCGTCGCGAGCTGCACGGGGACGCCGATCACCGGGAGCGCCGTGACCGACGCGAGCATCCCGGGCAGGTGGGCTGCCCCGCCCGCGCCCGCGATGATCGCGCGGAGGCCGCGCGCCCGCGCCTCGCGGCCGTAGCGGATGAGCTTGTCGGGCGTCCGGTGCGCCGAGACGACCTCCACCTCGTGCGGAATGCCGAACTCCGTGAGGATCTGTGAGGCGTCGCTCATGACGCGCCAGTCCGAATCGGAGCCCATGACGACGCCGACCACGGGCGTCTCGGAGGAATGCAGCGGCCGGGTCACCGGACCAGGCTAGGCCGGGTCGCTGGAAGTTCGCGGAACGGCGCGCTTCAGTCGAAGAATGCCGCCGCCGCGCGCCCCTCATAGACCACGTCGTCCAGGTCGTCCCCCGAGACGTTGACGTGTCCGACCTTGCGCCCGGGACGCGGGTCCTTGCCGTAGGTGTGGATCTTGGCGGTCGGGTGCGCGGCCATCGCCGGGGCGAAGCGCTCGGTGAGCCCGCCTTCCGCAGGTCCGCCTAGGATGTTGACCATGATCGTCCAGGGGGCGATGGCATCCGTCGACCCGAGGGGGAGGTCGAGGCCGCC
>NZ_BADA01000126.1 GCF_000333395.1 Microbacterium sp. B19 | reverse complement strand
CGGCGAAGGCGCCATTGAAGGCATCCCCGGCGCCTGCGGTCTCCACCACGCTGCCGGCGCACAACGCCGGCAGGTGCAGCGATTGCGAACGGCTGTGCAACAGCGAACCCTGCGCACCCAGCGTGATCAAGGCACAGCCCACGCCGCGTTCCAGCAGGACATCGGCGGCGCGGCGGGCATCCTCGACGCTGTCGATGGCGATGCCGGTCAATAGTGCAGCTTCATGTTCGTTGGGTGTGATGAAGTCGCACAGGCCATAGATCTGGGGCGGGAAATCTAGTGCCGGCGCGGGATTGAAGACGGTGGTAGTGCCCGCTGCACGGGCGATCTGCAGACCTGCCAGCGCAGCCTCGGGCGGTTGTTCCAGTTGCGTGACGAACACGCGGGCAGTGGCAATGGCCTGGTGCTCGCGCTGCACGTCCTGGCTCGACAACTGCGAGGCCGCGCCCGGCACCACGATGATGGCGTTGTCGCCACTGGCGTCGTTGACGTAGATGAAGGCCGCACCGGTGGGCGCGCCGTCGATCACGCGCACGTGCGGGGCGATGCTTTCCTGGCGCCACAGCGAGAGCGCGAAGTCGCCGAAGGAATCCTTGCCGATGGCCGAGATGAAGCGCACCGCTGCACCCACCCGGGCCGCAGCCACGGCCTGGTTGGAGCCCTTGCCGCCCGGCCCCATGGCAAAGCCGTTGCCGGCGATGGTCTGACCCAGGCCGGGCATGGCGGGGGCGCGAAAGGCCAGGTCGGCGACGTAGATGCCGAGCACCGCCACGCCCTGTTTTTGCGAGAGGGTAGTCATGCTCACGCCTCCGGGGGCAGCACACCTTTTTTGAGCAGGAAGCAGCCGTAGAAGCGGCGCTCGCCGGTGGCGATGACGCAATAGGCTTTCTTGGCGGCCTCGTAGAAGGCGAAGCGCTCGATGGAGCCCAGCGTACGCACCCGGCCTTCGGCGTGATTGACCTCCAGTTGCAGTTCCTGCTGCACCGGTGGAATGGTGTCGGGTTCACCCATGACTTCCATGCGCCGGGCCGGTTGTTCCACTGCATTGTCCAGCGGCAGCACCGAGAGGATGGCGCGCGCAGCTTCGGTAGTGCCCACACCGTCGATGCGTAGCAGCTTGCCCAGCACGGTCTGGCGGGCCACCGAGTCGGCCGGGAAATTGGCGTCGCACAACACCAGTTCGTCGCCATGGCCCAGGCGCGCAGTGCATGAG
>NZ_BADA01000127.1 GCF_000333395.1 Microbacterium sp. B19 | reverse complement strand
ATGCAGGCCGTCTTCGCCCTGGCCGACCGCATCACCGTGCTGGTCTATGGTCGCGTCATGTTCTGCGGTACGCCTGAAGAAATCCGTCATCACCCGCAAGTGAAGGCGATCTATCTGGGGGAGGAAGAATGATGGCCGCCTTGCTGCAAGTGGAAAACCTGACGGCCGCCTACGGGCGTGCGCAAGCCTTGTTCGGTGTCGATTTCGATGTGGGGCCGGGTGAAGTGGTGACCCTGCTGGGGCGCAACGGCATGGGCCGCTCAACCACCGTGAAATGCCTGTTCGGCCTGCTGCGTGCGCAACACGGACGCATCCATCTGGCCGGGCGCGAGATCCAGGCCGCGCCTTCGCATGAGATCGCACGACTGGGGCTGGGCCTGGTGCCGGAAGGGCGCCAAGTCTTCCCCAACCTGAGCGTCGAGGAAAACCTGGTAGCCACCGCCCGCGCCCCACGCCAGAAGATATCGTCTGCCCCGTGGACGCTGGCGCGGGTGTATGCACTGTTTCCGCGCCTGCAGGAGCGGCGCCGCCACCAGGGCTGGCAGTTGTCGGGTGGCGAGCAGCAGATGCTGGCCATCGGTCGTGCGCTGATGACCAATCCCACCCTGCTGGTGCTGGATGAGGCGACCGAAGGGCTGTCGCCGCTGATCCGCCAGGAGATCTGGCAGTCGCTGTCGAGCCTGAAGCAGGAAGGCCTGGCGCAGATCGTCATCGACAAGAACATCAAGCCGCTCTTGAAGCTGGCTGATCGTCACTTCGTGCTGGAGAAGGGCCGTGTGGTCTGGTCCGGCACCTCTACCGCACTGGCCCAGCAGAGCCAGCTGCTCCATCAATACCTGGGAGTCTGAACATCATGAGCAGCACAGAACGCATTCTGCATAATTATTTCCGCAGTTCTTCTTCCTACCGCGTGCGCATCGCCCTGAACCTGAAGGGGCTGCCTTTCCAGTATCACGCGGTGCATCTGAACCGCAACGGCGGCGAGCAGTTCGGCGCGGCCTTCCAGGAACTCAACGCCCAGGCGCTGGTGCCGGTGCTGGAAGAAGAGGGCGCGCTGATCAGCCAGTCGCTTGCCATCCTCGAATATCTGGATGAGCGTTATCCGCAGTCACCATTGCTGCCCACCGATCCCTTTGCGCGCGCCCACGTGCGCCAGCTCGCCAACACCATCGCCGCGAGATGCTCC
>NZ_BADA01000128.1 GCF_000333395.1 Microbacterium sp. B19 | reverse complement strand
TTCTACAACCCCGCTTCGAGCGTGAAGGACCGACTCGGCATCGCGATCGTCGACGCCGCCGAGGCGTCCGGCGAGCTGAAGCCGGGCGGCACCCTCGTCGAATCCACCAGCGGCAACACCGGAATCGCCCTCGCGATGGTCGGCGCAGCGCGCGGGTACAAGGTCATCCTCACGATGCCCGCCTCCATGTCGAAGGAGCGACGCGTGCTGCTCCGCGCGTTCGGCGCCGAGCTCGTGCTCACCGACCCGACCAAGGGCATGTCGTTCGCGGTCGAGGAGGCCAAGCGCATCGTCGCCGAGACGCCCGGTGCCGTGTGGGCGCGGCAGTTCGAGAACGAGGCGAACCCGGCGATCCACCGCAAGACGACCGCCGAGGAGATCCTCCGCGACACCGACGGCAAGGTCGACTACTTCGTCGCCGGCATCGGGACGGGCGGCACCATCACGGGTGTGGGCCAGGTCCTCAAGGAGCGCGTCCCCGGCGTCAAGATCGTCGCGGTCGAGCCGGCCGACTCCCCCATCCTCACCAAGGGTCACCCCGGCCCCCACAAGATCCAGGGCATCGGCCCGAACTTCGTGCCGGCGATCCTCGACCGCGAGATCCTCGACGAGGTGATCGACGTCGAGTTCGACGACGCGATACGTCTGGCGCGCGAGACCGCGGCGAAGGACGGCATCCTCGTCGGCATGTCGTCGGGCGCGGCGATCTGGGCCGCTCTCGAGATCGCGCGCCGCCCCGAAGCCGAGGGCAAGAACATCGTGGTCATCATCCCCTCGTACGGCGAGCGCTACCTCTCCACCGCTCTGTACGAAGACCTGCGCGACAACTGACGTGGGGGTCCTCTCCCGCATCCGCGAGGACGTCGCGGCGGCGAAGTTCCGTGACCCCGCCGCCCGCGGCGGCCTCGAGATCGCGCTGCTCTACCCGGGCCTGCACGCCGTCTGGTCCTACCGCGTCGCGCACCGCCTGTGGGTCCGCGGCTTCCGCTTCCCGGCGCGGGCGCTCTCGCAGCTCACGCGCTGGCTCACGGGCATCGAGATCCACCCCGGCGCGACGATCGGACGCCGTTTCTTCATCGACCACGGCATGGGTGTCGTCGTCGGCGAGACGGCGGAGGTCGGCGACGACGTGATGCTGTACCACGGTGTGACCCTCGGCGGTCGCCAGCGCGAGGGCGGCAAGCGCCACCCCACGCTGCAGGACGGGGTCGCGGTGGGAGCCGGCGCCAAGATCCTCGGACCGATCACGATCGGCGCTCACAGCCTCGTCGGCGCGAACGCCGTCGTGACGCGCGATGCGCCGCCCGAGAGTGTGCTGGTCGGCGTCCCCGCGAAGGCGCGTCTGCGCCGCGCGAACGAAGACACCCGCGCGCTGCTGACGGCGCCGGAATACTGGATCTGAGCCTGTCGCTGAGAGGCGACGGAGGGCCGGTGCGACCGCACCGGCCCTCCGTTCGTCAGAGCGACAGACGGTTCTCGGCCGCCGCGAGCGGGTCGTAGCCGGGCGTACGCAGCATCTCGTGCAGGTGGCGGCGCCGGACGCCCATGTTGCCGCCGTCGTAGATGGGCAGGCACAGCACGTCCAGCATGATGTCGCCCAGCGGAGCGCGGTCGCCGTACGAGTCCACCCCGACCAGGCGCATCGCGTCGTAGACGGTCTGGACCGACAACTCCGAGTTGTAGATCTTCGACATGTTCGACAGCTCCCGGTCGAGTCCACCGGTCTTGTCGAAGTGGTCCGCGGCCTTCCATGCGAAGTAGCGCCCCACCTCGATGCGGGTCTTGATGTCGGCGAGCATGTACCCGGCATTCTGGTGGTCGATGACCGGCACGCTCCCCGAGCGCTTCTCTGTCGAGACGAAGTCGTACGCGATCTCGAAGGCCCGACGCATCTTGCCGACAGCCGCGGCGGCGATGCTGGAACACGTCCACGAGAACGCCCCCTTCGTCAACGCGAGCCCGTCGCCGGGCACTCCGATGAGGTTCTCCACCGGCACCCGCACGTCGACGAAGTCCACGTATGGGGAGTTGGTGGCGAGGTGGCCGATCGTGTCGATGATCCCGGAGAACGTCACGCCCGGCGTGCCCTTCTCGACCACGATGATCGCCAGCGACTCGGCCGGGGGCTTCGTCTCGTCGATGCGGCACACGACGCTGATGATGTCGGCGCCCTCGTCATCCCAGCCCGAAGCGTTGGTGGTGTACGCCTTGCGCCCGTTGATGACCCACTCGTCGCCGTCACGGACCGCGAACGTCTGGACGCCGTACTTCGGGTCGGGGTGATCGAAGTTGGCGCCCCCGGCCGCCTCGGTGAAGGCGATGGCAGCCAGAGCCGGGCTGCCGTCGACGAAGGGCGCGAGGAAGCGCTCCTTCTGCTCGGGCGTTCCGGCCGTGATGATCGGGAACGTGCCGAGACCGGTGCCGAGGACGATGGTCGGGGTGTTGATCTCGACGCGCGCGAGCTCCTCGCAGGCGAGCGCGAACTGCAGGTTACTGAACCGGTGTCCGCCGTTCTCGGCGGGGATGAGTCCCTTGACGAAACCGGCATCCACCATCTGCTGGTAGAAGGGCTTGAGCGCCCGGAACCGCCCCAGGGGGTCGGGGATCGGGGCGATGACGTCGGGGACCTGGCTCAGAACGGTCTCGGCGAACTCGCGGGCCTGCAGGCGCAGACCGAGCTGCTCTTCGGAGAGGGTGAAGTCGATGGCCACGGGTGTGCTCCTCGTTCGTTCGGGTGGAAGGTCTGGGTAGCGTCGCAGCGCCGGAACCGGCGGAGATTGGATGCCACTGCACGGTGGCGAGGACGAGAGTGCACGCGAGCGCACCGTGAGCACTTCGTTACCCGGCGGACACGCACGGGGTCGTCGAGAGAAACAGCCCGCTGCTCTGCTGTGTTCGTCGATACCCGCCGCCCCTCATCGGGGCGTCATCCAGGAGCACGTCATGCAGTTGTGGGACACCCGCGAGAAGCCACCGGCGGAGCAGCACGCGTACTGGCGCGAAGTGGTCTGCGCGGCCTTCACCCCGTTGCGACCGGCGGAGCGGGACAGCCGGGACGACTGGCGCCGCGTCGGACTCGAGGGACGCGTCGAGAGCCGCGCCTTCGGCGAGACGAACGGTGCGGAGATCACCACGTGCCCGCAGATCATCCACCACGGAGTCGACGAGGTGCGTCGCGTGGACGACGAGGTCGTCTTCCTCAACCTCATGCTCGACGGACGCTGCGTGGTGTCGCAGGATGGCCGGCGCACCATGTCCGGTCCCGGGACGTTCTCTCTCGTCGACGCGACCCGGCCGTTCTCGCTGGACTACCTCGACCCGTGGCGCACGGTGTCGTTCCGCGTACCCTCCGCCGCGATCTCGGACGTGATCCGTGCGAACGCGACCGCGCGCACCTTCTCGGCCGGGACCGGCCTCGGCGCGGTCATCGCCGACACCCTGCGGTCGTCGTGGATGCAGGCCGCCCGGATGAGCGTGGGCGAGACGGATGCCGTCGGTCGAGCCGTCACCTCCCTCACCGCGGCGCTGACCCAGGTCTCCCCCGTGGAGGCCCTGGCCGACACGACGGGCGGCGACGCGGCGCTCCGGCGAAGCATCCGGCACCATCTCGAACGTCACATCCGCTTCGTGGACACCTCGCCCGCCGCCATCGCACGGCATTTCGCCATCTCGGTGCGCAAGCTGCACCAGCTCTACGAGGGTGAGGAGCTCACGTTCAGCCAGACCGTCATGCGGCTGCGCGTCGAAGGGTGCGCCGATGACCTGCGCGCGGAGGGAGGCGGGGTGACGATGACACACCTCGCCGCGAAGTGGGGGTTCAGCGACCTGTCGCACCTGCACCGCGCCTTCCGTCACCACCTCGGACGATCGCCGCGCGAGATCCTCGCCGACCTGGGGGCGCGGCCCGTGCCCACGCGGCGGGCCGGTTGATCCCCACGCCCTCGCCGTAGGCTCGAGGCATGACGCGCCCGCACGACCTGTCCCTCATCGCGCAGGTCGCGGCTCTCCGGGAGGGAGCGCTGGACCCTCGCGACCTCGTCGAGCACTACCTCGCGCGGGTCTCCCGGTTCGCGGACCTCGGCGCGTTCGCCGAGGTCACCCCGGATGCCGCCCGCCGGCGCGCCGCCGAAGTCCTCGCTTCCTCTCCTCGCGGTCCGCTGTGGGGCGTGCCGCTCGCGGACAAGGACCTCGTGGCCCGCGCGGGCGTGCCGACCCGGTACGGCTCCCGCTCCCGTGCCTACATCGTGCCCTCGGCATCCGATCCGCTGGCCACAGCCCTCGACGTCGCGGGCGCCATCAACGTCGGGAAGACGAGCACCTCCGAATTCGGGCTCACCGGCTTCACCGAACCGCTCATCCACGGGCCCGCCCGCGACCCCTGGCGCCCCTCCGCGGGCGCGGGCGGGTCGAGCGGCGGTGCCGCCGTCGCCGTGGCGGCGGGACTCCTGCCCGCCGCGGTCGGTTCGGACGGGGGCGGCTCGATCCGCATCCCCTCGGCGACCGTCGGTGTCGTGGGTCTGAAGCCGTCACGTGGACGGCTGCCGATCGGGTCGGGGTTCGACGCCCCCGACGGACTTTCGGTCACGGGACCGATCGCACGCACCGTCGAGGACGCCGGGCTGCTGCTGGACGCGCTGGTGGGCCTCGCCCCGTTCACGTACGCCACCGCGGCGCCCGGTAGCGGCCCGTTCGTGGAGGCCGCAAGCCGACCCGCCGCCGGCTTGCGTATCGGCGTCACGACCGTCTCGCCGTGGGACGACGACGAGAACATCACCCTCGATCCCGATGCCCGGGTCGCGTTCGACACGGCAACCGCCTGGCTGAGCGACGCCGGACACGCCGTGGCCGATGCCGACTGGCATCCGGTCGGCTATCCCGCGCTGTTCCGCGTGCTGTGGCGCGCGAGCGCCGCGCGGATCCCGCTGAGCACCCACGACCTCACGCTGGTCGAGCCGCTCACCGCATGGCTGGTGCAGGAGGGGCGTGCACTCACCGCGCCCGAGCTGCTCGGCGGGCTGACCGAGGCCCGCGCGTTCGAGCGACGCACGATCGCCGACTTCGCGGCCTTCGACGCGGTGCTCACCCCGGCGCTCGCGCAGTCGCCGCGGCCGGTCGGGTGGTACGCGGGGCACGACCCGGAACGCACGTTCGCGATGCAGGTCGAGTACGCGCCGTATTCGAGCTTCGTCAACGTCGCGGGGCTCCCCGCGCTGACCCTGCCCGTGACGAGGGATGCCGAGGGGCATCCGGTGTCGGTGCAGTTGATCGGCCGCCCCGGCGGCGAGGCGGCGCTGCTGGCGCTCGGCGCCGAGCTGGAGGCTCGTCGCGGCCCGCTCCCCCACCCGCCGGCCTGGGACGCCTGAGCCAGCACCCGTCGCGGACACAACGAAGCAGAATCGGGGACCGGGCTGCGAAGAGACGCGGTTTCTGCCCAGCCCGGGGCAGTTCTCCTTCGTTGTGTCCGCGACACGCGCGAAGAGGGCGCGGCCGACCTGAGCGTCAGCCCTCGGAGAGCGCCGCGAGCCGGGCTTCCTCGTCGGCGGTGATCGCCGACTCGATGATCGGGCCGAGCGCGCCGTCCATGACTTGGTCGAGGTTGTACGCCTTGTACCCGGTGCGGTGGTCCGCGATGCGGTTCTCGGGGAAGTTGTACGTGCGGATACGCTCCGAACGGTCCATGCCGCGGATCTGCGAGCGCCGGGCGTCGGCGGCCTGCGCGTCGCGCTCCTCCTGCTGCTTGGCGAGCAGGCGGGCGCGCAGCACGCGCATACCCGCCTCGCGGTTCTGCAGCTGCGACTTCTCGTTCTGCATCGACACGACGATCCCGGTCGGGAGGTGCGTGATGCGCACGGCCGAGTCGGTGGTGTTCACCGACTGGCCGCCGGGTCCCGACGAACGGAACACGTCGATCTTGAGGTCGTTGGGGTCGATCGCGACCTCTTCGGGCTCGTCGACCTCGGGGAAGACGAGCACACCCGTCGTCGAGGTGTGGATACGGCCCTGCGACTCCGTCGCGGGCACACGCTGCACCCGGTGCACGCCGCCCTCGTACTTCAGGTGCGCCCACACGCCCTGCGCGGGGTCGCTCGAGGAGCCCTTGATCGCGACCTGGACGTCCTTGTACCCGCCGAGGTCGGACTCGTTGCGCTCGAGCAGTTCGGTCTTCCAGCCCATGGATGCCGCGTACTGCAGATACATCCGCAGGAGGTCGGCCGCGAACAGCGCGCTCTCCGCGCCGCCCTCGCCCGCCTTGATCTCCATGATGACGTCGCGGGCGTCGTCCGGGTCGCGCGGAATGAGCAGGCGGCGCAGACGCTCCTGGCTCTCGTCCAGGCGCTGCTCCAGCGCCGGAACCTCTTCGGCGAACGCGTCGTCCTCGCGGGCGAGTTCGCGGGCGGCATCCAGGTCGTCCGACGCCGCCTGCCAGGCCTCGTAGGCGTGCACGATCCGGTTCAGCTCGGCGTACCGCCGATTGACGCGCTTCGCGCGCGCCGCATCGGCGTGCACCGCCGGGTCGTTGAGCTCGAGCTCGACCTGCCGGTGCTCGTCGATCAGCCCGCGGACGGACTCGAGGATGCCGGAATCCGACACGGCTCAGCGGATGCCGTTGTCGTGCCCGTTGTCTCCGCGCGCGGGAGTCGGGATCGACTTCTGCATCTGGACGAGGAACTCGACGTTGGACTGCGTCTCCTTGAGCTTGCCGAGCACGACCTCGAGGGCCTGCTGCGGGTCGAGACCCGCGAGCGCGCGACGCAGCTTCCAGGTGATCTTCACCTCGTCGGGCGACAGCAGCATCTCTTCGCGACGCGTGGACGACGCGTTGACGTCGACCGCCGGGAAGATGCGCTTGTCGGCGAGCTGACGGTTCAGGCGCAGTTCGCTGTTGCCGGTGCCCTTGAACTCCTCGAAGATCACGTCGTCCATCTTGGAGCCGGTCTCCACCAGCGCCGTGGCGAGGATCGTGAGCGACCCACCGTTCTCGATGTTGCGCGCCGCGCCGAAGAAACGCTTGGGCGGGTACAGCGCCGAGGCGTCCACACCACCGGTGAGCACGCGACCCGACGTCGGCGCCGACAGGTTGTAGGCGCGGCCGAGGCGGGTGATCGAGTCGAGCAGCACGACGACGTCGCGGCCGAGCTCGACGAGGCGCTTCGCGCGCTCGATGGCGAGCTCGGCGACCGTCGTGTGGTCCTCCGCGGGGCGGTCGAACGTCGAGGCGATGACCTCGCCCTTGACCGTCCGCTGCATGTCGGTGACCTCTTCGGGACGCTCGTCGACCAGCACGACCATGAGGTGGACCTCGGGGTTGTTGTGCGCGATGGCGTTGGCGATCTGCTGGAGCACGATCGTCTTGCCTGCCTTCGGAGGCGCGACGATGAGCCCGCGCTGACCCTTGCCGACCGGGGCGACCAGGTCGATGAGGCGCTGCGTGAGCTTCTCGGGGGCCGTCTCCATACGGAGGCGCTCCTGCGGGTACAGCGGCGTGAGCTTACCGAACTCGACACGGGCGGCGGCATCCT
>NZ_BADA01000129.1 GCF_000333395.1 Microbacterium sp. B19 | reverse complement strand
CAGCTCGCGCAGAACAGCACGTATCTCGAGGTGGCCTGGCTCCTCATCTACGGCGAGCTGCCCTCGGCATCCGAGCTGGCGTCCTTCGACGAGCGGATCCGCCGTCACACGCTGCTGCACGAAGACCTCAAGCGCTTCTTCTCCTCGCTTCCCCCCACCGCGCACCCCATGTCGGTGCTGTCGGCGGCCACCGCGGCCCTCTCGACCTACTACGAGGCGGAGTCGGACCCGCACAACCCCGAGCACGTCGAACTCAACACGATCCGCATGCTCGCGAAGCTCCCCGTGATCGCGGCCTACGCACACAAGAAGAGCATCGGCCAGGCCTTCCTGTA
Source organism: Microbacterium sp. B19 (assembly GCF_000333395.1). GTDB lineage: Bacteria > Actinomycetota > Actinomycetes > Actinomycetales > Microbacteriaceae > Microbacterium. The sequence goes on along the minus strand of NZ_BADA01000129.1, from coordinate 929 downwards.
CCCCGACAACTCGCTGAGCTTCGTCGACAACTTCCTCAAGCTGAACTTCGGCGTGCTGAGCGAGATCTACCAGGTCAACCCGGTCATGACGAAGGCCCTCGACCTGCTCCTCATGCTGCACGCCGACCACGAGCAGAACGCCTCGACCTCGACGGTGCGCCTGGTGGGTTCGACCGGTGCGAACCAGTTCGCGTCGATCTCGGCCGGCATCCAGGCCCTGTCCGGTCCGCTGCACGGCGGCGCGAACGAGGCCGTGCTGCAGATGCTCGGCCGCATCCGCGACTCCGGCGAGAGCGTCGAGCGGTTCGTCGAGCGCGTGAAGAACAAGGAAGACGGCGTGAAGCTCATGGGCTTCGGACACCGCGTCTACAAGAACTACGACCCGCGCGCGAAGCTCGTGAAGGGTGCAGCCGACGAGGTCCTCGAGGCGCTCGGCGTGAGCGACCCGCTGCTCGACCTCGCCAAGGAGCTCGAGCAGATCGCGCTGGAGGACGACTACTTCAAGGAGCGTCGCCTCTACCCGAACGTCGACTTCTACACCGGCGTCATCTACAAGGCGATGGGCTTCCCGACGCGCATGTTCACGGTGCTCTTCGCCATCGGCCGCCTGCCCGGCTGGCTCGCGCAGTGGCGCGAGGCGATCACCGACCCCCAGACGAAGATCGGCCGCCCGCAGCAGCTCTACACGGGGGCCGCGCAGCGCGACTACCCCGGCGTCTGATCCGGCACCGACGCCCCGTCCCTCTCGCGAGGGGCGGGGCGTTTCGCTGCGCGCCGGCGCGCTCGCTCGGTGATTCGCGCGATGTCAGCCCGATCCGGGCGGGGGCGGCTGAGTCTGCGCGGATCGCTGAGCTTGCGCTGCCCGGCCGGGAGGTGGATGCCGGGCACCCGGCGCCCGCACGCTAGGTTCGGTGCATGTCGCGTCTGCT
>NZ_BADA01000130.1 GCF_000333395.1 Microbacterium sp. B19 | reverse complement strand
TCTCGACCTGGCATTCGAGAAGAACGATGTCGCCGACGAGGTGCGGCACCTCCGGCTGCACGTCGAGGTCGCGATGCGGCTCATGCACGCGGCGCTGCCCGCGATGCTCGAGCGCGGTGGCGGCCGCATCATCAACGTCGCGTCGGTCGCCGGGTTCGTCCCGCGGGGCACCTACGGCGCCGTCAAGGGCTGGCTGATCTCCTTCAGCCGCTGGGCGAACGTGACCTACGCCCCGCGCGGGGTCACCGTCACCGCGGTCTGCCCCGGATTCGTGCACACGAACTTCCACGAGCGCCTCGGACTCCCGCCGGGGGAGGAGGGCGTGCCGCCGGGGATGTGGCTCGACGCCGAGACCGTGGTGCGCGAGGGCCTGCGCGACGCCGCCCGCGGCCGGGCCGTGTCGATCCCGTCGTGGCGGTACAAGCTCCTCGTCGCCGCGTCGCGGCTCCTGCCCGACGCGACAGTCGTGCGCGCCGCGTCCCGAGGGCGCTGAGCTCAGCGGAAGCGACCGGCGTGGATGCCGGCGAACGCCAGCGCCGCGATCGTCTCGCCGTCGGTGATGGTGCCGTCGGCGATGAGCCCGAGCGCCTCGGCGAACGGCACCCAGCGCACGGCCTCGATGCCTTCCTCGCGCTGTGAGGACGTGGCATCCGCGATGCTCAGGTCGCGCGCGAGGAACACGTGCTCCGGCGCGTCGGCGATGCCGTTGAGCGCGTTCATCCGGCCCAGGTAGTCCCAGCGCGCGGCAGTCACGCCGCTCTCCTCCCGGAGTTCGCGCTGCGCGGCGACGAGCGGGTCCTCGCCGTCGCTCCCGCCCGCGGGTACCTCGAGCGAGCGTCCCGTCGTGTAGCGCTCGAGTTCGACGAGGCAGACACGGTCGTCGTCGTCCAGCGCGACGACGAAGACGGCGGGCTGCTGCATCTGCACGACGCCGTAGATCCCGTCGCCGTCGGGCCCGGTCACCTCGTCCTCGCGTACGCGGATCCAGCGGTTCTCGTACACGGTGCGGGAGGAGCGAGTCGACCAGGCCATGAGCCGAGCCTAGGGCGGAGCGGATCCCGGTTCCTCCCGCAAACAGGAGAGGCCGGAGGGAGGGGTGTCCGAACCGATAACCTGAGAGCATGACGCACTCCGGCAACCCCTTCGGTCAGGTGCTCGTCGCGCTCGTCACTCCGATGACGGCCGACGGCGAGGTCGATTGGCCCGCCGTCGAGAAGCACATCGACGACGTCGTCAGCGCGGGCGCCGACGGTGTCGTCGTCACGGGCACGACGGGCGAGACCTCGACGCTCACCGACCCCGAGAAGCTCCGCCTCGTCGAGGTCGGCAAGGACGTCGCGGCCGGCCGCGCCAAGATCATCACCGGTGGCGGGTCGAACGAGACCGCGCACGCCATCGAGCTGTACAAGGCGAGCGAGAAGGCCGGCGCCGACGGCATCATGATCGTCACGCCGTACTACAACAAGCCCACCCAGGCCGGCATCCTGACCCACTTCCGTCTCGTCGCGGATGCCACCGACCTTCCGGTGATCCTCTACGACATCCCCGGCCGCACCGGCGTCGAGATCAAGTACGAGACGATCCTGCGCCTCGCGAAGCACCCGAACATCCTCGCCGTGAAGGACGCCAAGGGCGACTTCAGCGAGGTCAGCCGCGTGCTCAACCAGACCGACCTCATGTACTTCTCCGGCGATGACGCCAACGTCCTGCCGCACCTGGCGATCGGCGCCGCCGGTCTCATCGGCGTCACGGCGAACATCACGGCCACGCCCTACCGGACGATCGTGGATGCCGTGAACCGCGGCGACCTCGCGACGGCCACCGCCGAGCACAAGCGCCTCGAGCCGCTCGTCCGGGCCGTCATGACGCACGTGCCGGGCACGGTCGCGGCCAAGTACATCCTCCACGGCCTCGGCCGCATCGGCAGCCCGCGCGTGCGTCTGCCGCTGGTCGGCCCGGAGGAGTGGGAGGCCGCGACCATCGAGGACGAGCTGGCGCTGGTCCGCGACGTCCCGGGCGCCGACTTCTCCAACTTCCGACCCGACCGCAACGCGGCGGCCGGCGGTGCTCTGCCCAAGGTGCACGGCACCACGAGATAAGACATCGGCGTCCGCCGAACCGCGGCCAGGGACGCCACACGAAGGGATGCCGCACGGCGGCATCCGAGGAGGCACCATATGCCCACGACCGTTTACGATCCCCCCGCCCTCGCCCCCGGAACCCTCCGCGTCGTCCCGCTCGGCGGGCTCGGCGAGGTCGGTCGCAACATGACCGTGTTCGAGTTCGAGGGCAAGCTCCTCATCGTCGACTGCGGCGTGCTGTTCCCCGAGGAGCACCAGCCCGGTGTCGACCTGATCCTCCCCGACTTCGAGCCGATCCGGCACCGTCTCGACGACGTCGTGGGCGTCGTGCTCACGCACGGCCACGAAGACCACATCGGCGCCGTCCCCTACCTGCTGAAGCTCAAGAGCGACATCCCCCTCATCGGCTCCGGTCTGACGCTCGCGCTCATCGAGGCGAAGCTCAAGGAGCACCGCATCCGGCCCTACACGCTCACGGTGAAGGAGGGTCAGCGCGAGCAGGTCGGTCCGTTCGACCTCGAGTTCGTCGCGGTGAACCACTCGATCCCGGATGCCTGGCCTCGCGTC